>DDJH01000079.1 GCA_002338895.1 Lentisphaeria bacterium UBA1829
AGACCAAGAGAAAAAAACTGCAACAGGATATACTTACAAAGAAAAAGATGTTTGGGTTCCCGGCAATCCTACAAATTTGGATCAGCTTAACTTGCTGACAGAAAGATATATGTTTTCTGTTTCGGAAAAAGAAGTGTATGCACATCTTTCTGAATACACTCATATTCCGGTGGAGGCTGATATTGACCAAACAAACGAAGTTAAGAAACTGCAACAAAAATTTATTGATTCAACCAGTTTGATTGAAGCACAATCAAATCTGATGAGTCTCCGAAAAGCTGTTGGCCTTTCAAAGATCCAGTTTTGTAAAGAGTGGATTAATGATTGGCTTGATGGTAATAAATCAAAAATTGTTACGTTTTGTTATCATCGGGATGTTGTAGACATTCTTCAGAAAGAACTTCCGGGTTCCGTTAAATTTTATGGAGGAATGAGCGATTCTGCAAAAGCAGAAGCAGTGAATAAATTCAAAAACGATCCAAATTGCAGAGTCATTGTTTGTAACATGGACACTGTGACTGGTTTGGATGGTTTAAACACTGTATCAAATACATGTGTTTATTGTGAAGAGACTTCTTCTGCCACATCCGCAGAGCAAAGTAGAGGACGGACTCGAAGGATAAACTCAAGTTATGATAAATATTTTGTTTATCATATTATCGGAAATCTTATTGACGAGGTTATGCTTAGTGCACAAGATGCAAAAGCTGTTGCAGCTCTCATGGCAACAGAAGGAAAAACAATCTCTGAAAAAGATACTCTTGAATACATGATAAAAAAGATGAAAGAACATAATTACGAGGAAATTTTAGTATAGACAAAGCTGTATTTTATATTTACACGGAGAACAGATCTTCTGATTAATGGTAATCCTAAATACACAATCCTTCCGGGAATTTCAAAACGCTATTTGGAGAGTTATACAAAAGAATAAGAATGATTGAGTAATCCCGGAAGGAACCGCCGAAAACGCGGGAAGGTTTGGAAAGAGCCTTGACTTTTCTTTCCGCGCCGATATATTTCCGGATAAATTCCAGAGGAAACTATGAGCCGAAGCAGAACAGCGAAGAAAAAAGCAACGGGAAAGAAACCGTCGACAGGGAATTCTGTCCGGAGTTTCTCCCGCCGTCTGAAACTCTGGACGGGGGCAGCGGCGCTGGCGCTGTGCGCAGCCGGCGCGGCGTTCACATTTGTTCCGGAAGAGCGGGTTCCGGACGCGCTGGAGCCGGTGCATACGGAGCTTTTACGGGTCCGGAACACGGCGGCGGCAAAATATCTGCCCTGGATCTCGCGGTACGAGGATACGGCGGNNGCAGATCTCCATTCCGGGAACGGCGCCGGTCCGGGTTTATTTTGCGCCGTCGCAGAAGATCCGGGAGGGGCTGTGCGAATTCATTGACTCGGCGAAGGAATCGATTGATCTGTGCATTTACGATCTGGATCTGCGGGAGGTGGCGCACTCGCTGACGGAGGCGAAAAAGAGAGGGGTTTCGGTCCAGGTCGTCACCGATGAGGACAACGCGATGCTGGATGCGGTCGAGAGTCTGAAGGAGGCGGGAATTCCCGTGATTCCGGACAACCGGCCGGCAATCATGCACAACAAGTTTGTGGTGGTCGACTCGAAATATGTCTGGACGGGTTCATTCAACTTCACCGTGAACGGGATGCGGAAGAACGACAACAACGCGCTGATTCTGGAATCGCCGCAGATTGCGGCGTGCTACCGGAGCAAGTTCCGGGAGTACTGCTCCGGGCGGTTCGGACCGAAGGCCCGGCAGAAGACCGTTGGCGGACGGGTGCTGATCGGGGGAAGCATGCCGGTGATCGCGGCGTTTTCGCCGTCCGACGGAGTGGAGAAACTGCTTCTGGCGGAGCTTGCGGGAGCGAAGAAGGAGGTTCGGGTGATGGCATTCTCCTTTACGTCGCAGAAAATTGCAGAGGAGCTGGTGCGCCTGAAGGAGCGGGGGGTCTCTGTCCGCTGTCTGTTCGACCGGGGTCAGGCGGGGGGAAAGTTCAGCCGGGATGAGGAGCTGCAGCGCCATGGGATTTCGGTCCGCCTTGCGCCGAACCCCTCGGGCAAGATGCACCACAAGGTGATTCTGATCGATGGGGAGACCGTCATTACGGGGAGCTACAATTTTTCAAAAAACGCAGAAACCAGCAACGATGAGAACATACTGATTCTGAAGAACCGGGAGATCGCGGGGGCGTTCCTCCGGGAGTTCAGGCGGTGCTGGACCGGAATCAAAGGATATCCGTAACACAGGAAGGAGAAAACAGGATGAAACGAATCATTGTACTGACCGCACTGCTTGTGCTCACAGCCGCGGGATATGCGGCGGAATACAAGGTGGCTGTCGTGGATCTGGAGCGGGTTCTTCAGGAGTATTACAAGACGAAGATTGTGGAGGCGAATCTGAAACGTCAGGCGGACGTCTACAAGGACTATGCGCAGAAGCTGATGGAATCGCTGACGAAACTTCAGAACGAATTCACCGCTCTCCGGGATGCGGCGCAGAACATTGCTCTGACGGATGCCGCACGGGAGAGCAAGCGTCTTGCCGCGCAGGACAAATACAAGGAGATTGCGGCAAAAGAGCTGGAACTGCGGACCTACAACCGGGAGAAGCAGGCCCAGCTGCGGGATGAGCGCGACCGGGAACGGGCGACGATTCTGAACGACATCCGCAAAGCCGTGGAAAATCATGCGACTCTTGCCGGCTTCTCTCTTGTTGTAGACAAATCCGCGATCTCCGCCAGCGGCATGCCGATCGTCCTGTACAGCAGCAAAGCCGTGGAGATCAGCGAACCCGTACTCAAAGAACTCAATACCGGCCGGGGCACCGGCAAATAACGATCCCGAAAGAAGGAGCATCAGAAGATGAAAACGTTTACGGCAAAACAGCTTGCGGAACTTGTCAACGGCGTTGTGGCGGGGGATGAGCAGCGAACCATTTCAGGTGTGAACTCCCTCAAACTGGCCACGGCGGACGATGTTTCGTTCCTCGGCTCCATGAAGCATCGCAAACAGTTTGACGAGACCCGGGCGGGCATCGTCCTTGTGGAAAACGGCCTGAAGCTGGAACCGACGGAATCGCGGACCCTGATTTTCTGCGAATCGCCGGACAAGGCGTTCACCCGGATCTGCAACGAATACGCGCCGGAGCCGATCCGCTATGAACCCGGAATCGGACCGGGAGCGTACATTGATCCGACGGCGACGATCGGAGAACGGGTGTATGTCGGCCCCAACGCGGTCATCCAGGCGCATGCGACGATCGGAGACGGAACGGTGATCGAAGCCGGAGCCTACGTCGGTCACTATACGACAATCGGGAAAGACTGCGTCATCCACGCGAATGTCTCGATCATGCACCGCTGCATTCTCGGCGACCGGGTCATCATCCACGCCGGCTCCGCAATCGGGGCGGACGGCTTCGGATACACTCCGACCTTCCGCGGTCTGGTCAAAGTCCCGCAGAACGGCATCGTCCAGATCGACAACGACGTGGAGATCGGCGCAAACACCTGCATCGACCGCGCAAGATTCGGCAAAACCTGGATCAAGAAAGGCGCAAAAATCGACAATCTCGTGCAGGTGGGCCACAATGTCATTCTCGGGGAATCCTCGGTTCTGATCGGCCAGTCCGGCGTCGCGGGAAGCGCGGAGATCGGACGCGGCGTCATCATCTCCGCCCAGGCGGGAGTCAACGGGCACATCACGCTCGGCGACGGCTGTTTTGTCGCCGGAGCCTCCGCGGCGCAGCGCAGTGTCCCTCCCGGCGTCTCCGTCTTCGGAACCCCCGCCGAGACCGATGCGGAATTCTTCGAGCGTCACACCCTTCCGCGCAAGGTGAAACGCCTGATCTCCCGCATCGAAGCCCTCGAAGAGGAGCTTCGGAAACTCAAGGAAGAACAGGACAAATAATATTATGGATTTCTCCCGTTTCCGCTGCCGTCGCTGCGGCGCCTGCTGCAAATGGGAAGGACCGGTCCGGGTCTCCGAAGAGGAGATCCGGAAAATCGCCGGATTCCTGAACATGGACGTCCGGGAGTTCATCAACACCCGGACGGTTCTGACTCCCGACCGGCGCGGACTCTCCCTCATGGAAAAACCAGACGGGAGCTGTTTCTATTATGACGACACTGCAAAATGCTGCCGGATCAATCCCGTAAAACCGCGCCAGTGCTCCGATTTCCCCGCAAAATGGAACTTTCCCGGCTGGGAAACCCTCTGTGAAGGCGGACAAAAATGGCTGCAGGAGGAAGCGGGAAAAAAGACCTGATTTCCCGCTTCCCCTTTCTTCTCCTTCAACACGGTACGGCATCGTCCCGGATGAGCAATTGATCCAGTCGGACAGTTTTCCGCCTTGAAAAGCGATATTTCGAGCATTGCACTCGATTTTTCCGGAATCCGCGGTTTCGACACGGATTAGGAGAGTTTCTCCTTCAGCATCTTCAGCACCATCTGCGGATTGGCCTTTCCGCGGCTGGTCTTCATGACCTGGCCGACGAGGTACTGAATCACAGCCGCCTTTCCCTCGCGATACTGCTGAACCTGCGCGGGATTTGCGGCGATGACCTGATCGACAAACCCGGAGATGGCGGATTCATCGGAGACCTGCACCAGACCTTTTTCGCGAACGATATCGGCCGGTTCCTTTCCGGAGAGGAACATCTCCTCCAGGACGGTCTTGGCGATTTTTCCGTTGATGGCGCCGGACTGGATCAGATCGACCATGGCGGCGAAAGACTCGGGCTTGACCGGACAGTCCGCAAGCTCCATCTTCCGTTCGCCGAGCAGACGCATGAAGTCGCCGATGATCCAGTTTGCGACCAGTTTCGGTGCTTTGGAGTGTTCTGCCGCATGCTCGAAATAAGCGGCGAGATTGCGGTCGAGCGTCAGCACATGCGCATCGTAATCGGTGAGGGAGAACTCCTTCACGTAGCGTTCGCGCTTCTGTTCGGGCAGTTCGGGGAGAGAGGCGCGGACGGCCTCGATCTGCTCTTCGGTGAGTTCAACGGGCATCAGATCGGGTTCGGGGAAATAGCGGTAGTCGTTGGCGTTTTCCTTTCCGCGCATCAGGTAGGATTCTCCGGTGTCGTCGTTCCATCCGCGGGTCTCCTGTTCGATCTCCTCGCCGGATTCGAGCATGACGATCTGGCGTTTGATCTCAAAGGTGATGGCGCGATGAACGGCGCTGAAGCTGTTCAGATTTTTGAGTTCGACCTTGGTTCCGAATTTTTCATCGCCTCTGTGCCGGATGGAGATATTGACGTCGCAGCGCATCTGTCCTTTTTCCATATCGCAGTCGC
The DNA here is from genome assembly GCA_002338895.1 of Lentisphaeria bacterium UBA1829. GTDB lineage: Bacteria > Verrucomicrobiota > Lentisphaeria > Victivallales > UBA1829 > UBA1829. The sequence goes on from DDJH01000079.1 coordinate 5,317, forward strand.
CGATATCGCCGTACTGCATGATCTGTTTGAGAGCGGTCAGATAGGCGTAAGCCTCGTCGGCGCTTCGCATGTCGGGTTCGCTGACGATCTCCATCAGCGGGACCCCTGCGCGGTTGAAGTCGATCCCGGTGCAGTCGCCGAAATGGGTGGACTTAGCGACATCCTCCTCCAGATGGATTCTTGTCAGTCCGATATATTTGTCGGCCATCTCCTCTCCGGAGAACCCCTTTCCGTGGATATGGATTTTTCCGGCGAGACAGAAGGGCATATCATACTGCGTCAGCTGATAGTTTTTCGGCATATCGGGATAGAAATAGCTTTTCCGGTCGAACTTGCTTCGGGCGGGGATGCGGCAGGAGGTCATCAGCCCGGCGGCGACGGTTTTCCGGATCGCCTCGCGGTTCGGAGTCGGCAGCACCCCGGGATGCCCCATGCAGACGGGACAGACATTCGTATTGGGCTCGGCCCCGTAATGATTCGGACATTTGCAGAACATTTTGGACGCCGTTTTGATCTGAACGTGCACCTCCAACCCGATAACAGCCTCATATCCAGCCATGATAATCTCCTGATTGTTTAGAACCAGTACAATAGCACGGGAACTGATCCGATTCAAGCGGCCGGACCGGAAAAAGCGGAGGAAATCCCCATCCTCCACGCGATCCGGAGCAGGTCGTTCCGCCGCGAAAAAAAAGTCCTCCGGAGGAAAACACTCCGGAGGACTGCAAATCCGGAAAAAGCAATCCGGCTTACGCGTTTGCAACAATGCTGAGAGAGTAATCCGAACGATACTTCTTCTCGTTTGCAATCGACACAACCGCGCAATAGGATCCTGCGCTCAAACCATTTTTCAGGTTTGTCTGGAAATTCAGCACATCGGAATTTTTCACCGATTTGAGTCCGACTTTCTTTCCGGTTTCCAGATTGTAAAGCGCGAGTTTGACCTGTTTTCCGGCCTTGTACTCGTTCTCAAGACCAGTCAGATTGAACCCGACATTGGTTCCGCCTGCGACCTCAAAGCGGAAGAAGTCGGACGCATCGCTGTACCCGACCCATCCGGAGAGGGTCTGACCGACGGCAGCGGCGGTCGGATTCAGGAGAGAATCCTCCGTCGTGTTCGCAAAGACCTCTTTTTCCGCGGAAAGCACATAATCGGCGCTCCGATTGGCTTTTCCGCTGGTCGACTCCAAATACACATACACCGTGCTTCCGGCATCCACCAGGATGTTCGAGAAACTCTTCTTTGTGTAATTGGACGCGGTCAGAACCATGGATTTGATCTTCTTGCCATGCTCATTTTTCAGAGTCACCTTCACCTTGGCGGAAAGATCCGAGAGAGCCAGATGGAACGCCGCGGCATCTTCTCCGGCCGTGAACTTGTAGGTATCGACAACATCGCCGAACCCGACCCAGCCGGTATGATCTTCCGTATTCTGTTCTCCGGCGAGGATTTCAGCGGCCGATGCCATGGAGACGTTCCCCGTTGCCGGTTTGAAGTAATCCTGAGAGACTTCAAGATTATAATCAATGTCGCCTTTTTTCGTCAGGGCCTCCACTTTCACGACAAGGTTTCCGGGATCCGCAAGGAAATCCTTGATGACCGCTTTGCCGTTTTTCCCGGCCGAAACACTTGCGCTCTTCAGCTTCTTTCCATTCTCATCCAGAAGGGTGATCCGGACTTTTTCGCCTTTCTCCAGCCCCGTCACCGCAAATTCGGCTGTGCTGGCGACCGCATTGACAACCTGATACAGGTCTGTTGTTCCAGTCTCCTTGGAAACGACACCGGAAGCGACCTCCGTCGAAATCGCATTGCCTTCCGCCGGAGTACCGATAATTTCAGGAGCGATGACCACCATGCCCTCCAGCGGAGCGGCAGTCGCCTCCACTTTGAAGGAGCTCACATCACTGATTGCGGTGTTGCCGGCGGCATCCTTCAGGATACCCTGATAAAAATAGGTCTGCGCGACATCCGCATTGGACAGTGCGAGAACCGTATTGATATCATAGATCGGCGCATTGGCAAGCTCCTCTTCCGTTTTGGCCCAGCGGTAAAGTCTTTCGGTAACGGCGAAGTTGTCCGATCCATTCACCTGGAAGGAGAAGTTGTAAGTTCCGGCGATCTGCGCAGCGGTCGGCGCCACAGAGATCACGGGCTTTGTCCTGTCCTCCACGATCTGTTCCACCGGGCCCGAGGTCACACTGCGGATTCCATCGGACACCTGGATTTCATAGTAGAACTTCTGATCGGTATCCGCAACGGTGAACGGGATGGAAATGGATTCCGTAAACGCCTTGGAGTTGAGCTCTTCGAGCGTCGCTCCCCAGCGATACGTCGCTGTCGTTGCCAGAGGCGACGTGACGTCGGCGGAAATTGTGAACGCATACACATTCTCCCCGGGTTCCTGGACCGCGGAAAGATTGGAAATCTGAATGCCGTCCATTTTCTCTGCAACGATTCCCGATCCATCAAACTTCAGTTCATAAAGCTCCTCTGTCCCGTTCTCAATCACGGAGGAGCCGCTGTTGACAATGACCCGGTTTCCATTGACGGAAAGATTGGAAAAGTCCGCGGCAACACCGTTCATGGTATTGAGAATCCGGACACTGTCCGTCGAGAAGTCCACTCCGGTAATATTGAAATTTCCTTCGACCACAACCGCACTCTGCAGGACATTGCAGTCCACGGACGCCGTGAAATCTCCCTCAAACCGGACGGTTCCGGAACCGAGGGAAGAGTCGCCTCCCAGCACACTGTCCGCAGCCAGCGTAATGGTTCCGCTGACCTGATTTGCAACAATCGTGGATGCTCCGGTCACCGTGAACGAAGCCGTCGATGCGGAAAGATCCAGAAGCCCGTCCACCTGGAAAATGGAAGCACTCACCGTAATGGATCCGCTGTTCTGAACGGCGGATGAAGTACAGCGATAAGAATTTCCATCCAGAATAAACGCACTTCCATCCTCCACCACCAGGCCGGAGGTGTTTTCCACATTTGTCAGCAGCGTGATGGTATCGTTCTGCCCTGCGGCCGCCACCGCATCCTGCAGCGTCTGATAGACATTGGTTCCGATCCGGGCGACAGCGGCAGCATTCACCAGAACCTGCTCTCCTCCGACCGTCTCCCAGCGATACCCCGACGGTGCAGGAAGTTCATACCCCGACGGAACAATCAGTTTTGCTCCGTTCAGGAATGCATCCGCATCCGCATCCGGCGCCTTGCCATATTCTATCCGTCCGTTGATGACAACATCCGAACTGCCGATGGTCACGCGGACCCCCTCTTCCGCATAGCTGGGATACATTCCAAAATAAACATCGAACGCAACCTGACCTTCCGCGGCATTCAGACTCGTTCCGTTCGTCAGATTGATTGTTCCGCAGTTGTTGCTCAGAACATACTGCGTTACAGAAGCTCCGTCCACGGTCATGCCGTCCAGCGTGAGATTGGAGTAATTCTGAATCAGGATCTTTGCATTCTCCGTCCGGAGGGTTCCGTTCTTGAAAACGATGGTCGATCCCTGCAGAAGCTGGAATCCGTTCGTTTCCGTTCCGGCCGAACCGACAAGCGGTTCATTGGCGGAATAGCTGTATCCGGCAAAATCCAGTGTAAAGTTCTTTCCTCCCTGCACAACGACACCTGTGCCGTTCTCGACGTCGCGGAGCAGTGTGATGGTCTCTCCGGCCTGCACCGCATCCACCGCATCCTGCAGCGTCTGATAGACATTGGTCCCGATCCGGGCGACAACGGCATCATCCACCAGAACCTGCTCTCCTTCAACCGTCGCCCAGCGATACCCCGACGGAGCAGGAAGCTCATACCCCGACGGGACAATCAGTTTTGCTCCGTTCAGGAATGCGTCTGCATCCGCTCCTGACGCTTTGCCATACTCAATCCGTCCGTTGATGACAACATCCGAACTGCTGATGGTCACGCGGACTCCCTCTTCCGCATAGCCGGCAGACATTCCGAAGTAAACATCGAACGCAACCTGACCTTCCGCGGCATTCAGACTCGTTCCGTTTGTCAGATTGATCGTTCCGCAGTTGTTGCTCAGAACATACTGTGTCACGGCAGCCCCGTCCACGGTCATGCCGTCCAGCGTGAGATTGGAATAGTTCTGAATCAGGATCTTTGCATTCTCCGTCCGGAGGGTTCCGTTTTTGAAAACGATGGTCGATCCCTGCAGAAGCTGGAATCCGTTTGTTTCCGTTCCGGTCGAACCGACAAGCGGTTCATTGGCGGAGTAGCTGTATCCGGCAAAGTCCAGCGTGAAATTCTTGCCGCCCTGTACAACGACTCCGGCCCCGTTCTCGACATCGCGGAGCAGCGTGATGGTCTCTCCGGCCTGCACCACATCCACGGCCTCCTGAAGCGTCAGGTACTCGATCTCTCCAATTTTAGCAATATAATCTGCCATTTTTGTTCCCTAAAAATTAAGGTTTACATTCTTCAATGGATATCTTTTTTCCGTTCATTTTTCATTCACAAATTTCCGGACGTCACCCCCTTCTGATCAGAGAATTCTGTTGTTTGTTCCCCGAAAGATTTTCCGATTGAAATTCATCCGAATCGACAGCAAAAAAAAGACAAAATTTACAGTTTTCCAGTGAGACCCCGTAAATTTTGTCATTCAGTTCAAAACTCTTCATGTTTCCACTCTCCGAATCACAAACGCATCGGCAGAGCCGGTGAATATCCGGCCGAAATCTTTCGGGCCAGAAGCGACGTCAACCCCCGGAGCATCTTCGTGCATACACGCTCCCGCACCCGTGAGAACCGATGCGAAACCGTAACCCAGAAACGACGATTGCAATCCACAGAAAATCCCAGCCAGCGGGAGACAACATTGCGGAGACTCAGGAAAAACCCTTCTCCGGGAGACATGTTCGGAAGCACAGTGACACGGAATTCCTCCGCCTGGAAAACCGTTCCCCTGCTTTGACAGACAAACGTTCCGGAATTTTCCAGAGGAGCCGGCGGCACAACCAGCCATCCGTTTTCCGCTTCAGGGCATGAGCAGCCCACCGTCACCCCGTTTTCCGGGAATACCGGGGCCACGGCAAATGCAGGATTCATCATTTCAGATATCAGAGATATCGTCTTCACAAAAAATACACCCTCAGTCTTCCAATTCATTTAATAACTATAACTCTTTTCCATACAAAATCAACCCCCAATTTTTATTTTCCAAAGGAAAAATCTTTTTTTTCAAGAAGGAATCCAGGATCGTCCGGGAGAGCGGATCGACGGACCGGAGCGGAGGAAAAGAGAGGTAAAATTCACGGAAAAAAATCCGGGAAAAAATTTGAAATTTCCGGTAAACGGTCTATAATTATTTGTTTGTGCGGAGTCATGTCAGTGACTGAACCAGGGAATCGGAACAACAACGGAAAAATCGAGTAATCCTATGAAAACTATGTCCGTAAATGTGCTCGTCGGCATCCAGTGGGGCGACGAAGGCAAAGGTAAAATCATCGATGTTCTTACGCGCGACGCCGATATGGTCGTCCGCTTTCAGGGCGGCAACAACGCCGGCCATACCGTCAAGAACGAGCGNNAAACGGATCCGAAAAATATGTTCTCCATCTGATTCCCTCCGGCATTCTGCGCAGCGAAGTGATCAATGTGATCGGGAACGGCGTGGTTGTCGATCCTCTCGCCCTGATGAAGGAGATGCAGGATCTTTCCGCCCGGGGCGTCAGCGTCGCCAACGTCCAGCTGAGCGACCGCTGCCAGCTGATCATGCCGTGGCATAAACTGCTCGACGCCTACAACGAAATGAAGGCCTCCAAAGGCAAAAAGATCGGAACAACTCTCCGCGGAATCGGACCTGCCTACACATCCAAAGCCATTCGGACCGGACTGCGCGCCTGCGAAATTCTCGATCTTCCCCGCTTCAAACAGCACTTTATCGACGAGGCGGAAGCCTACAATACCCTCTACGTTCCGCAGGGCGCACAGAAACTGGATGTGGAACAGGCATGGAAGGAGCTTCTCCCCGCACTGGAATATGTCAAACCGTACATCAAAGATACGGTGGACAGCATCAACAAGGCGCGCCTGGAAGGCAAACGCATTCTTCTGGAAGGCGCACAGGGAGCGTTCCTGGACATCGACCACGGAACCTATCCGTTTGTGACCAGCAGCAATACGACCTCCGGCGGAGCATGCACGGGAAGCGGACTTTCCCCGCGGGCGATCACCGGGGTGTGGGGCGTCATCAAAGCGTATACGACCCGCGTCGGAGAAGGACCGTTCCCGACGGAGCTGTTCGATTCGTTCGGCGACTATCTGCGGAACAAGGGAGGAGAATTCGGAGCGACAACCGGGCGTCCCCGCCGCTGCGGCTGGNNTTGTGGCCTGCCGCCACAGCTGCATGATCAACGGAGTCGACTACCTTGCGGTCACCAAGCTCGATGTACTGGACGGCCTCAAGGAGATCAAGATCTGCACCGGCTACAAGATCGGAGACCGGGTGTACGACACCTTCCCGGCCGACTCCGTCCTTCTGGAAAAAGTGGAACCGGTTTACGAGACCCTGCCGGGATGGGACGAACCGACAACGGAAGCCCGTTCGTTCGAAGAACTTCCGCCGAATGCCCAGGCCTATCTGCGGAGAATGGAAAAAGAGGTTCGCGCCAAAGTTGGAATTGTCTCCGTCGGACCGAAAAGAACACAGACCTTTGAAGTCCGGTAATCGCCATGACGTGCGGGGCGGAGGGAATCGAATCCGTTCCGCGCATCTCTTCCGATCCGGGAAGCGCGAGTTGACAGAGGAATGCCGCTGATTCATGACAAAAAACTGACCGAAACACCTCCGGTGCTGATTTTTCTCCGGTCTTTTTTTTCGCGGTTTGACCTGCTGCAGATTCTTCCGGCCACGGTTCTTCTTCTGACGGGAGTGCTGTTCATTTACGGAACGGGACAGCAGATCGGAGGAATCTACGCGCTGCACTGGGAACGCCAGGTGCTGTGGATCGGAATCGGAGTGGTTTTCTGGCTGATCTTCTCGCTGTTTGATTATCGGTACTACGGGGTGCTGTCTCTTCTTCTTTACCCGTTCGGACTCCTTCTGCTGATTTATGTCCTGTTTGCGGGCGATGTGCGGTACGGGGCACGAAGGTGGCTGGAGATCGGAGGAGTGAGTCTGCAGCCCTCCGAGATTGTCAAACTGCTGACGATCGTGCTTGCGTCGTGGATTTTTTCGCTGGAGAAATTCCGGATCACGCGATGGAAATCGCTGGGGATTCTGGTGCTGCTTGCGGTGATTCCCGGATTTCTGATTTTCCGTCAGCCCAATCTGAGTACGGCGCTGACCCTGGTGTTCGGGCTGTTTGCGGTTGCGTTTGCCGCGGGGCTGCGGATACGGATTATTCTGATCGGCCTTCTGGTGCTGGCGATCTGCGCGCCGGTGGGATACTCGATGCTGCGGCCGTATCACAAGGCCCGGATCCATGTGTTTCTGAATCCGGGATCGGACCCGCTGAACAAGGGATGGAACCAGATGCAGTCGGAGCTGGCGGTCGGGAGCGGAGGGCTGACGGGGAAAGGATTCATGCAGGGGACCCAGAATCAGCTGGGATATCTGCCGCAGACGGTCTCGAATTCCGATTTTATTTTTTCGGTGATTGCGGAAGAGACTGGGTTTGTCGGCTCGGTCCTTCTTCTCGGGATGTACGCACTTCTGATGATTTCAATATTCCGGACGGCGCTGATTGCGTCGGACGATTTCGGGCGCTATCTCTGCACAGGGATCGGCGCAGTATTTGCCCTGCACACGATTGTGAACATCGGGATGAGCATCCGTCTGATGCCGGTGACGGGACTGCCGCTTCCGCTGGTGAGCTACGGAGGGACCTTCATGCTTGCCACGCTCAGCTGTCTCGGAATCGTGCAGTCTGTCTATGCCAACCGCAGCCGAACCGAGGAGGAGCGCTGAGCCATGTATGAAAACGTCCCCTTTCTTCCCATGAGCAGACAAGAGATGAAGAAACTCGGATGGGACTCCATCGATATTCTTCTGCTGACCGGAGACGCCTATGTGGAACACCCGTCGTTCGGGACCGCCGTGATCGGACGGTATCTGCTGGACAAGGGTTTCCGGGTCGGCGTGGTCGCTCAGCCGGACTGGAAGGATCCCGCGTCTCTTCAGGTGATGGGACGACCCAACATCGCCTGCGGCGTCTCCTCCGGGAATATGGATTCGATGGTCTGCATCTACACGGTCGGGCGCCGCTTCCGGAAAGACGACATGTACTCGCCCGGAGGAGCCACCGGGAAACGGCCGCCACTTGCGTCGGTGGTCTATGCCCAGCTGGCGAAACGGGCGTTTCCGGGTCTTCCGATCATTCTCGGCGGCGTGGAGGCCAGTCTCCGGCGGGTGGCGCACTACGACTACTGGCAGGACCGGATGCATCCGTCGGTTCTGGTGGACTNNATCTCCTGATCGTCGGAATGGGCGAGACCGCGTCGCTGGAGGTTTACAGCCGCATCCGCGACGGCAAAGCTCTCGACGGCATTCCGGGAACGGCCCGTTTTCTCGGCGGCAACGCGACCCGGGCATTTGATTCCGGCAACTGCGTGGAACTCCCCTCCTATGAACAGATCTGCACCGACCGGAACGCGCTTCTGGAACAGACCATGAAAATTGAAGCGGAGATGAATCCGTGGTGCGGACGCCGTCTGATCCAGCGCTACAACGACCGTCTTCTTGTTCTGGAGCCGCCGGCGCCGCCGCTCACACAGGAGGAGTTCGACCATGTCTGCGAACTTCCCTACGGCATGGGCCCGCATCCGAGCTACAAGGAGCCGGTGCCGGCGTATGAGTGTGTGAAATTTTCCATTCCGGCCGTCCGGGGCTGTCCGGGCGGCTGCGCATTCTGCGGACTGGTTTCGCATCAGACCCGTCACCTGGTCTCCCGCTCGCCGGAATCGGTTCTTCGCAGCATTGAGCGGCTGAAGAAACTGCCCGGATTCCACGGAATTGTCAGCGACATCGGGGGAGCGGCATCGAACATCTTCGGGAACCGGGTTGCGGATCACCGCATGTGCGAAAAATGCCGACGGGTCTCCTGCATGTGGCCGAAACCCTGTCCCAACTACATTCCGGACGGCTCGATCCTTCTGAAACTTCTCCGAACCGCACGGAAAATGCCGGGAATCCGAAAAGTGTTTCTGAATTCCGGAATGCGGCTGGATCTGGCACTCCGCCAGAAGGAGCTGACAGGGGAAATCATCCGCAACCATGTTTCAGGCCACCTCAAGGTTGCGCCGGAACACCTTCACCCCCGCGTGCTGAATCTGATGCGGAAAGGACAACCCGGCGAACTGGAAGCCTTCATGAAACTGTTTGAACAGTGCTGCCGGGAAGCGGGCAAGGAGCAATACCTCATTCCGCTCTTCATCTCCAACTTTCCGGGCTGCACGGAACAGGAGATGAAAGTCGTGGACAACTTTCTGGAACGCCACCACTGGAGCCCGCAGCAGGTCCAGGACTACATTCCTCTCCCGATGACCATGGGAGCGGCAATGTACTACAGCGGACGCAACCCGTATACCGGCGAGGAACTCGAAGTCCACCGCGGATTGCGGGAACGACGCCCTCAGATCCAAATGCTGAAAAAGAAACGTCCGTCGCAGTACCGGAAAGACCCGACCCGGGACCGGAAACCGCGCGACAAACACCGCTGAACCCACTTCGTCAACGGGAAAAACGTGCAAACGTTTTTCCCGGGTCAAGGACAGAGTGTCCTNNTGTCCTTGTCGCGGTCCAGCGGCGAAACGCTGGTCGTGCGGGAGCACGACCCCTCCATCATCCATCATCCATCATCCATCATCCTTCATCCTTCATCCATCATTTTCCATTTTTCCATTCCCCCTCCCCCTTTGCATCCCGACGCGGAGCATCCCTGCCCCGGGCACCCGCCATCCTGAACGTCGGGGAGATCGACACTTTTAAAAATTTGCTTTTTTTTCAAAAAAACTCTTGAAAGTCACAGAAAAAAGGTTATTATTAGGGACAGATAGGGGCAAATAGGTTTAAATAGTATCGACTTGGAGCGAAACGGATGGCGATGGGGAACGAACCGACATTTTTTCTCGGGGAATACGAGCATACGCTTGACGCCCAGCGACGAGTCGCCATCCCTGCTTCGTGGCGAGGCTGCGGACGCTTTGTGCTTCTTCCGGGGAAGGACCACTCGATCCAGATGATGACAGTGGAAACATTCCGGGAGATGGTTGTGGAGAAAACGAAAAAACTGTCACTGGGGAACATGGAAGACGCCCGGAATCTGGCCCGTCTCGGCTCACGAGCCCAGGAGTGCGTCTGCGACAAACAGGGACGGATTCAGCTGTCCCAGCCGCTTGCCGCCTATGCGAATCTGAAAGAGAAAGTGGCCCTGATCGGGTCGGTATCGATGATACTTCTCTATCCGCCGGAGGCGTGGGAGCTGATCCGGGAGGGGAACGGCGGAGAGAGCTGTTTTGACATATTCAACCGTCTGGATACGGAGACGCGCTGAAAATGGAGGGATCCGAATTCACGCATGTCCCGGTTCTGCCCGAGGAGACGGTCCGCGTCTTTTCGGAGATGAGCCCGCCGATGCGCCACCTGATCGACTGTACGATCGGAAGCGGAGGACACAGCGGACTTCTTCTGAAGCGGCTTCCGGATCTGGAAGTTCTCGGGATCGACCGGGACGAGGAGGCTCTTCAGCGGGCGCGGAACCACCTCTCCTTTGCCGGAGAGCGGGTTCATCTGCGGAAAGGCGCGTTCTCGAATCTGAGAGAATTTGCCGGCGAGGAGAATTGGGAATCGGTGGATGGAATCCTGATGGACATCGGGGTATCCTCTCCGCAGATCGACGATCCGAAACGGGGCTTTTCGTTCCGGCACGACGGACCGCTCGACATGCGGATGGATCGGAGCTCACCGCTTTCGGCGGCGCGGGTGGTGAACAACTACAGCGAAGAGAATCTGCGGACGCTGTTCCGGAACTATGGAGAACTGGAGGGACACGACGCGGCGCGTCTGGCGAAGGCAATCGTGGAGGAGCGGACGAGGAAACCGTTCTCGCGGACCTCGGAACTTGCTGGAATCTGCGAAACGGTTCTCCGGAATCGGAAACGGAAAGGCGGACCACCTGCGCCGACGCTCTGTTTTCAGGCGCTCCGAATCGAAGTCAACGGAGAGCTGGAGGAGTTGAAACGTGCCCTGGAATCGGCGCTTGGGCTTCTGAGACCGGGGGGCCGGATTGCGGTGATCACGTTTCATTCGCTGGAAGACCGGATTGTGAAGAATTTTTTCCGGGATATGGCGGAACGTTGTAAATGTCCGCCGGGTCTTCCGGTGTGTGTCTGCGGGTGGAGCCCGAAACTGGAGATATTGACCCGTCACCCCATCCGGCCCGGAGAAGAGGAATTGAAACGGAATCCGAGAGCGGCATGTGCGAAACTGAGGGCCGCGGAAAAAACAGCAGCGAAGGAGCAGCAATGAAAAGTGTAAAAACGATGCGATCGGGCGAAGACGGGCGCCGTTATTCGCAGCCGGGCGGGAAAAGCCGCTGGTTCACCTCCATGGTTTTACCGGTTCTTGTGATGTTTGCGCTGATTTTCGGGGCGTTCAATCTGCGGATCTCCTTCAATCAGAAGGCGGAGCAGGCGAATCGGGACATTGCGCGGGTCCGTTCGAAGATTCACCAGCTGGACCGGGAGATTGCGAATCTGAAGAACCGGCGGGAGGAGCTGAGTTCGTGGCCGAAGATCCGGGAGAAGATTGTGCGGTACCGTCTCGGGCTCCGGGCGGCGAATCCGGATCAGGTGTATCGGATTGATCTGCCGTCCTCGCATCGCGTGGCGGAGGGGATCCGCCGGGAGACATCGGTCCATGCGCAGCGGACCGCCCGTGTTGACTTCTGACACCGGGAGGGAAACGGATGACAAAATTCACGGCAATGGGCAGACGGATGCTCGTTCTGGTGTGTTTTTTTCTTCTGTTTGCGATTTACCTGGCATACAGCCTCTATACGGTTCAGATCAAACGGCACGAAGAACTCTACCGGAAGGCCCGGCAGAAATACACGACGGTCAAACGCATTGCGGGGAAACGGGGAGAGATTTTCGATTTTGACGGCAATCTTCTGGTCGGGAACATTCCCTGTTCCGACGTCTGCGCCGATCCGTCGATCGCGGGGGATCCGGCGCGGTGCCGGACGATCGCCCGTCTTCTGGGGAAACGACTTCAGATCGATCCGAAGTCGGTCTACGAGAAGCTCATGGACAAGGAGATCGTCACCAAGGACAAGGACGGCAATCTGCGCCGGCGCGCACGGAAATTTGTCATTCTCAAGGCGCGGGTTGACTACGAATGCGCGGAGCGCCTCAAACTGGAGACCCGGAAACTGGGCTACAACTGCATCTTTTTCCGCGAGACCACCAAACGGAACTATCCGAAAAATCAGCTTCTTGCGAACATTCTCGGTTTCACGAATCTGGACCGGGACCACCTGGTTGCCGTGATCGGGCTGGAGAAATTTTTCGACAAGAACATGAAGTCCGTTCAGGGCGAATCACGCTTTGAACGCGCACGGGACGGTCTTCCGCTGGCGTATGGCAACACCCTCACCCGGAAGGATCAGGACGGCTTCAACGTCTACCTGACGATCCGGGAGCCGATTCAGTCGATTCTGGAAGAGGAGCTGGACAAGCTGATGGTCCGCTGCCGGCCGCGCGCGGCCTACGCCGTCATGGCCGACCCGTTCACCGGCGACATCATTGCCGCGGCGCAGCGTCCGACCTTCAACCCGAACGACCGCAGCAGCATGGCTCCCGACTCCTGGCGGAACCGCATTGCGGAAGACACCTTCGAACCCGGCTCCATCATGAAACCGTTTGCCGTGGCCGGAGCCCTGGACAACGGAATCGTCCGTCCGGACACCCGCTTCGACTGCGAAAAAGGACTCTGGTATTACGGCGGCCGCAGTTTGAAGGATTCGCATCCGATGGGGAATCTGACCGTATCCGAAATCATCCAGCACTCGAGCAACATCGGGACTGCGAAAATCGCGCTTCTGATGGGCGAAAAGCTGCTGGACCGGACTCTGCGTTCCTTCGGATTCGGACAACGGACCGGAATTCCGCTGAAGCCGGAAACGGCCGGGATTTTCCGTCCGCTTTCCCGGTGGGACACGCTTTCGATCACCCGTTTTCCGATCGGTCAGGGCATTGCCGCATCGCCGCTTCAGATTGTACGCGGCTACTGCATGCTGGCCAATGGGGGCCATCCGGTGAAACTTCGTCTGGTGGACCGTCTGGAGAACCCCGAAACGGGAATTGTCAACAAGACTCCGCTGGAGAAGACGGAATCGCTGTTCAAGAATCCGCAGACCTGCCGGGAGCTGGTCCGAATGATGGTCAGCGTCACGGAACCGGGAGGGACCGCCCGGGGTGCGGCGGTTCGAGGATACTACACGGCGGGAAAGACCGGAACGGCACAGAAGTTCGTCAACGGAGCATATTCCAAGTCCAAATACATCGCGAACTTTGTCGGTTTTGTTGCGGCGGGCAACCCCCGCTTTGTTCTTCTGGTCAGCGCGGATGAACCGCAGGGAGGATATTACGGAGGCAAGGTGGCCGGCCCCGCCTTCCGGGAAATCGCCGAACGAACACTCAAGTATATGAATGTCAAACCCGATTACGACGCCGATGCGCGGGAAAAGGAAGAAAAACTTGCCGTACGGCAGCGGTGGCTCCAGAAACAGAAGGAACTGAAGGAAAAGGAGAACCGCCCCGTTGCCCGTCCGCGGAACGTCCAGCCGGCGCGGAAAACGCCGAACGTCTCCCCCCGCCGGANNCGCAGCCGAAATACCGCTACATCACGATCTCGCGGGCCGACAACCGGAGAAGCTCTGGACGATGACCGACGGACCTTATCTCGATAACGCGGCCTCCGTCCCTCCGTTTGACTGGGCGCTCGACTGCTTCACAAAAAGCGCGCGGGATTTTCCCGGCAATCAGGAAGCGGCGGGTCATGCGGGAGTCCGCGCAGCTGCGGCGGTCAAGGAGGCCTCCCGGCGCCTCAGTTCCGCTCTGGCTCCGGGATACGAAGTTCTCTGGTGCGGGACGGGAACCGATGCTCTGGCCGCCGCCGTTCAGGCACACTGCATGGCGAATCCGGGGACGGAGATCGTGACAACCGAAGCGGAACATCCTGCTCTCCGTCAGGCGGTGCTCCGCTTCGCGGACCGGTACGGACTGACGGTTCGGAACGCGGAAGTGTCCAGAAACGGTCAGATTCGTCCGGAGAGTGTATCCACCCTTCTCGGACCGCGCACGTCACTTCTTGCGATCCACCACGTCAATGCGGAAACCGGAGCGGTGCAGGATCTGGTCTCCCTGCGGAATCTTCTGGATCAGCGGGCGCCCGGCGCGCTGTTTCTTGCCGATACCATTCAATCCGTGTGCAAGGTGGCACTTCCGATGCGGGAGGCGCATCCGGATCTTCTGACGCTTTCCGGCTGCAAGATCGGAGCGCCCTGCGGGGCGGCACTGCTCTGGCGGGATCATCCGGAGCGGCCGCTGACCCGGACTCTCCATGCGCTGCGGGAACGGCACCATGCGATCGGACGCTGTGTTCCGGCAGCGGCGATCACGATTTCCCATGTGGTCGAGACTCTTCTTCCCGCGCTGAAGGAACGGGGCGAACGGGCGGCGGCGTTTCGCGCGAGCATCCGCGCGTCGTTTCCGTCGACACTCCGGATACAGGAGACGATTCCGGAAGAGCTCTCCTCGCCGTATATTTTTCATCTTCTTCTTCCGGGCTTTCAGGGGGGGGTTCTGGTGCGGATTCTGGGGAGCGAGGGGATCAGCGTCGCGGCGGGCTCGGCGTGCGCGGCGGAGACCCGGACTCCGTCTGAAACGCTGACGGCGATGGGATACGGACGGAATCTTGCATTCAGCGCCCTGCGCCTCTCCTTCTGGGACACCACCACGGAGCAGGAGATCGAACAATTCAAAAAGGTTTTCAATCAGAGTTTGAAAAATTACTGAAAACGGTTATAGTTACCACGAACCATCAAAATGAAAGGATATGGAATATGGAAGAGAAAATCAGAGCCAGACTCGAAGAGCTCCGCAGCTATCTTCAGGCGGACGGAGGAGATCTTGAGATCATCGCGATTGAAGGCAAAACCGTCAAACTGGCGCTCAAGGGAGCGTGCGGCGGCTGTCCTCATGCGACCATGACGATCAAAGACGGAATTGAACGCATTCTCCGGGATGAAATTGATCCGGAAATTGTCGTGGAACGCGTCTGACGCGTTTTTCCGCTGTGATGCGCGGACGGAAGGAAAAAAGGTCCGCGCATTTTTTTTATTCCGAGAAACGATGTTCCCATTCCCATGAAGGAAGTTGAAGTTTACACCGATGGCGCCTGCCGGGGCAATCCGGGCCGCGGGGGCTACGGAGCCGTTCTGAAATACCGGGATTTCCGCAAGGAACTTTCGGGCGGCTTCCGTCTTACGACCAACAACCGGATGGAGGTGTTCGCCGTCATCGCCGCGCTGGAGGCGCTCCGGGAGCCGTGCATTCTGACGATCCGCTCCGACTCGCGCTATCTGATCGACACGATGGAGAAGGGGTGGCTGGAACGCTGGCGGAAAAACGGCTGGAAAAACCGGAATGGCGACCCGGTCCGGAACATTGATCTCTGGCGGAGACTGTTTGTTGCGAAACTCCGCCACAAATGCAAATTCATCTGGGTCAAGGGTCACGCCTCCAACGNNCACACCGCCGCAGCCGACGGTTCGGACCTGCTCGAAGACGAACCCTTTGCCGCCTTGCCCTCCTGACAAGGCTGTTTTCTTAACGGAATTCCAGAAGATCGCCTGCGCGAACAGGCACACTCTCCTCCGCGACCCACTCCCCGCCGACGGCGTTTCCGGAAAGAGCGGCTCCGTTTCGGGCAGCGCATTGAACATTTTCCATCCGGAACGCCCGGAACTCCCCTTCCCCGTGCAGGATTCGGAGGAGTTGTTTTCCACCGGACCTTTCATATTCGCCCCAGAGTGAGCCGAGCGCCCAGAAGCAGCGGAAATCGCCGGGGAGCACCGGATGGAAACCGATCCGTCCGTGCACGCGGTCGTAGACAAATCCGCTGTATGCCTGGAGCATGGCGAAGGAAGCCATGCTTCGGGCGTAGTTGCTGCCGCATTCGATTTCGTTCCAGGGATTCCGTTTGGATCCGTCATAGCGGTTTCGGATGGCTTTTGCGATGCGTTCGCCCATCTCCGTCTCCCCGACCATGACCAGATGCGCGGCGACGGCCCATTCGAACCCGGTCATGGTCTCGGAATTGTAGGGCAGCGGGATCAGCGGTTTTTCGCGTCCGGCCGGCCAGGAGCAGATCCGGCATCCGCCCTCGTCGTTGACGGAGAACGTGCGCCAGGTGTTCGCAAAATCCCGCATGGATTCCAGAAAATTATACCGGTAGATTGCGCGGAGAGTGCTCCGCATCCGTTCCGGATCGAAAATTTCCCCGATTCCATAGAGAGAGGCGTACCACTGGCCGAGATGGGAATCGATGCAGCAGCCCTCGCCGAACTGGTATTTGATCTGTCGATGTTCGGCATCCCAGTAGGGGTTCTGCTCGGGGTTTTCGCTGTCCCGGAAGAAGGGAAGGAGGAGGGAGAAGTCGTGAATATTGATTTTCTGATCGTAGTATTCGCCGTTGAAGAGGAGCTCCTCGGAACGTTTCCGTCCTTTTTCGAAGAGGGAGGCGCAGAGGGCCCCGAACTCGGGATCTCCGCAGAACGGCGCCATTTCCGAAGCGGCCTTCAAGGCGCCCAGATAGTGTCCGTTGAGCCATCCGGAGGGGCCGAAGAGCTCCATGTCGAGCGTATGATGCTGACGACCGGAGATCATGCCGGAACGCTCGGGATCCCATCGGTCCGGATTGTTTTCGCTCCAGGCGTATTCGATGGCCTTCCGGACGGCGAACCAGATGGAGTTGAGCCATTGCGTGTCGCCGGAGATTTTCCATTCGCGGTAGATTTTCATGACCTCGCCATAGGTTCCGTCGACGCAGGGACGCATCCAGCAGGAGCGGGCCCGGATTCCGAGCGGCAGGCGCAGCCGGAACTGCCATCCGCCCTTTTCATCGAATCCGAACTTTGCCTGCGACTCCCGGATAGTCCGTTCGAGATCGGGGAACAGCAGAGCGAGCGCCTGCGCATAGTTCCAGACATGCTGACAAGTTCCCTCGCAGGATCCCAGCCGGGGACCGACCCCTTCCCAGCCCCAGAAGGTTCCGTCCTCCAGGCGCAGACAGGTCGGGGAGATCAGGACCGCGAGGTTTTCCGCGGCCCCCTGAAGCGACGCCTCCGGCAGCGAGCTTTCATGCAGAGTCTTCCGGAACAGGAAGACCCGTTCCCGGACTGCATCGAACTCGGGGAACAGACGGAGCGCCGCATCCGCGGCCCCCGAACAGAGGGAGGCGTAATAATTTTTCCAGCGGTTTTCGCGGAGTCCGGAAAGCCGGAGATCCTCCTCCACGTCGGAGCGCCAGGTGTTGCGGCGGTTCGGCAGGAACCAGGAGATCAGGAAGCGGACCGTGTGCCGTTCCCGGGGAGCGAGCGAAACATGAACCGCAAGATGCCCGGTATCGGCTTTTGCGGCCGGATGCGCCTCGGTTGGACGGGAATCATAGTGCCGGTTCCGGAAATGTCCCGGCGTATTGAGATCGTTCCAGTAGACCTCCAGAAAGTCGCACCAGCGTCCGCGATACCAGTACTCCTGATACGACACGTCAACGCCATCCGTGGAAAGCGCCAGTTCTCCGAAATCGAACGCATCCTGCTCCAGATTGTTCCGGAGCACGAGCTGCGTCACATCTCCGCTGCGGACAACACAGTTCTCCGCCTCCGGATTCTTCCATGGATTGGCCAGAGCTCCGACGCAGGTGTAGTCGATGGCTTCTCCCGATGTGTTTTCGAGAGTGATTTCAAAGACCGCGACCGGCAGGGAGGCCANNGTACTGGTAGACCGGCAGGGAGGCCAGATCCGACTCTCCCGGCACAAATGCGCTCCATGCGTTCAAAGTCACCTTTCCCGGAAACGACGGATCGGAAAAGTAAAGTTCCGCCGCGGGGAATTCTCCGTTGAACTCGCAGTTCCGGAAATGGGGCAGTCCGCAGAGTGTCTCCTCGTCGGGCCCCCATCCGAATCCGTAGAACATGGCGCCGGGTCCTTCGGGCCGTCCGGAAAAATCCCCGGCAAGATCGCCGGCAAGGATCCGGGCCGCCTCGACTTTTCCATTCCGTTCCGCCCGGACGGCGAAGTGCGAACAGCCGTTTTCCCGTCCTTTTCCCGCCTCGTTGAAGATTTCCNNGGCCGATGCATCCGGCTCCGATCCCCCCCACCGGGAAGGAGACCTCCCGTAAATATTCCCTGCTCAACTTCATGAAAAGATCCTTCTTCCGTGGATTGATTTTTTTCTGTGCTGTGATATTATTATACATCGGATCTCTTGAATTTTGAATGCAAAAATACGGAGAAAAAATATAATTTTATGCCGGTTCTGGAAAATCCGCAATGGCGGGACCTTCACAATATGATCCATCTCCAGATCCACCAGCTTGCATCCGCCGATTTCGAATGGAGCGGACGAAACAGCTATGCGTTCAACCGCTGTTTTCTTGTCCGGGAGGGCGAAGGGTGTGTTCGCAATCATACGGGAAACGAGAGTTTCCGTCTTCGCAGGGGTACGGCGCTTTTCATGCCGGAGTCGGCGGATCTGAGTTTTGAGTTTCACAGAGGTCTGAAGTTCCTGAGCTGTCATTTCAATTTGTATCTTCTGCCCGGGGTGGATCTGTTTCAGAAGGAGAGGTTCTGCCGGGAGTTCCCCGTGGATCCGATGGAGTGCAGGGAGATGGAAAAGAAAATTCTGGATTTCCCGGACTGGCCGGCGGTCTGTGCGTTCGAGTCGTTTTTCTGGAGGATGATCCGTCACATTCCCCTCCCCGATCCGAATCCGTTCGGCGATCTCGCCCGTCTGACGGGGCGTTACGGCGGGCTTCTCCGGCACATTCAGGATCATCTGAGCGCGCAGCTGGATGTTGCGGAGCTTGCCGAATGCGCCGGAGTGGCACGGGACACGCTCTCCCGGAATTTCTCCCGCGATTTTGCCATGCCGCTGAAGCAGTTTCTGCAGAAGGAGCTGATTTCTCTGGCAAGCCGTCTTCTGCTCTGTTCCGGTCTTTCGATTCGTGAAATAGCGGATCGTCTCCGTTTCAGCAGTGAATATTATTTTTCCAGTTTTTTCAAGCGTCATACCGGGACGACCCCTTCCGCGTTCCGTCGTCTGAATTGTCACAGTTCGATTCTTTTCAGAGGGAGGAGAGAGAGGCGGGAATGTGGGGAAGATGGAGGATGAGCGGGGGATGGTTTCGTCTCTGTTTTGCTGATGGGGGTTTCTGTTTCGTGCTCCGCACGA
>DDJH01000158.1 GCA_002338895.1 Lentisphaeria bacterium UBA1829
CTCCCCGGTCCGTTTCCCTCCATGCAGACCACCGCATCCAGAACATTGTACCGCGGACGAACCGTCAAATAGATGTCCAGAAGCATATCGGCAAATTTCCCGAAATCCCGTCCGACCGCCAGATGCCACCCCATCCGTTCGCTTCCCTTCACCAGTCCGAACAGATTCTTCACACACAGCGTCAGAATCATCATTGCATGTGT
This sequence comes from Lentisphaeria bacterium UBA1829, assembly GCA_002338895.1. Classification (GTDB taxonomy): domain Bacteria; phylum Verrucomicrobiota; class Lentisphaeria; order Victivallales; family UBA1829; genus UBA1829. The sequence continues at coordinate 204 of DDJH01000158.1, forward strand.
CTTCGCCTTCGCCAGATCAATGACCGCATCGTACTCCAGAAACTCCGCCGCAAGCTCCAGATTATGAAATTTCACCCCTTCCGGAAGCGCGATTCTCCGGTAATCCGTAAAATTCGCTGTCCGGACATGGAGATCCTCCAGCTCCTGTTCGATTCCCATTGCGCGGAGAATCGCCGGCGTGGTCTGTACCGCCGGATTCTCCAGAATGGATACTTCCGACGCTCCCGCTTCCAGAAAAATCTGGGCGGTTTCCACGATGACCGCCGGATGAACACAGGCAATATCGTTGCTGTGTCTCCATGCCAGAAGGTTCGGCTTGAGCAGAAGTTTCTTTCCCGCAACGCCTCCGGTTTCCCGCAGCTGCCCCTCGACAAGTTGTTCCAGGGCGGTTCGAAGATTTTTGCGTTCATAATCCGCACTTCGTGCGTAGAACACCGGTGTTCCGCTCATGGCTCCTCCTCTTTTTTCTGCGTAAAAAAAACGGATTCATTGTGAAAATGAATCCGTTTGAAATGATTTCCTGAACGGAAAATCCATCAGGCGGAAAGATGTTTCGGTTCCGCCGGTTCCTCCGCTGTATTGGCAATGCCTCTGTTTTTGTGCCAGTAGGCGACGATGACGGTCGAAACGAAGATCGTCGAGAACGTTCCGACAATCACTCCGACCAGCATCACAAACACGAAGTCGCGGATGGAGGCCCCTCCGAAGCAGAGCTGCATCACCAGAACCAGCACCACGGTCAGCGAAGTCAGAATCGTTCGGGCCAGTGTCTGGTTGATCGAGATGTTCACAATCTCCCGGTAGCTCTTTCCTTTGATCAGAACCAGATTCTCCCGGATTCGGTCAAAGTTCACGATCGTGTCGTTGACCGAATATCCGAGCAGCGTCAGTCCCGCCGCCACCACATTCAGTGTCAGCTCGCCTCCGCACATCAGGAAAATTCCCATCGACACAATCACGTCGTTCAGCGTTCCGATATTCGCCGCAATCGAATACGTGAATTCAAACCGCAGCGTCATATACAGCAGCATGCCGATGACCGCAAGCGAAAGCGACAGAATCGCCGATTTCGTGAAGGTCCATCCGATCAGCGATCCCAGTGTCGACTGACGGTCCGGCGTGTATTTCGCATCCGGGAAGCTCTTGTTCAGCAGATTGCTGACCTGTGTCATCTCGTCATGATTTGCCGTCTCGGTCTTTTCCGCGGAAGCCCCGCGTTTGTCCCGCAGCAGGATTTCCAGCTTCTTCTTGTCCGACGCCATCGACCCGGGGGTCTTGTAGTTGACCTTCACCTGATACCCCGCGTTGGACAGCACCTTTTCAATCTGTTCCGCCGGAATCATCTTCTGATAATCCAGCTCGATCTGCGTACCGCCGGTGAAGTCGATTCCGAGCGCATCGCGTCCCCGGATTCCCAGCGTCACAAAACTCGCGATGATCAGAATCCCGAAGAAGATCATCGCCGGCTTCGCATATTTGAAGAAGTCGATGTTCGTTCCCGGTTTCACAAACTGCAGCATCTTCAAACTCTTGACCGTCGTGAAGCGGGTCATCAGATCAAAGAACAGCCGGGTCAGGAAGACCGCTGTGAACAGCGTGGTGAAAATACCGATCGCCAGCGTCATCGCGAATCCCTTGATCGCTCCAGTTCCCTGCCACAGAAGAATCAGGGCCACAAACAGCGTCGTGATGTTCGAGTCGAAAATTGCGGCGAATGCCTTGTCGAATCCGATATCGATCGCATTGTGGATCGTCTTGCCCGCCGCGAGCTCTTCCCGGATTCGTTCATAGATCAGCACGTTCGCATCCACCGCCATACCGATGGTCAGGATGATGCCCGCGATACCCGGAAGGGTCAGCGTCACGTCGAATGCCGCAATCGCTCCCAGCATCAGAAGCGCGTTGGCGATCAGCGAGAGGTTCGCGATCATGCCGGCCCGCGTATAGTAGACCGCCATGAACACCATCACCAGAATCGTGCCCGCAATACCGGACCAGAGTCCATCCCGGACCGTTTCCGCTCCGATGGTCGGGTCAATGTCATACTGCGCCAGGACCTTGACCTTGAACGGAACACTTCCGCTGACAAGGGCTTTGGAGATGGTTTCCGCATCTTCCCGCGAGAAGTCTCCGGTGATCTGCGCCGTTCCGCCCGTGATCGCATCCTTGATGTTCGGCGCGGAATAGAGGATGTTGTCCAGAATAATCGCAAGCTGCCGGCCGATGTTCTTGCTGGTGATTTCGCCAAAGCGGACCGCTCCGTCCGAATTGAAGTTCAGGATGATTTCCCGCTGGCCGAACTGGCTCATGGTCGGGAAGGCGTCGGCGATGTTTTTACCGTCCATCTGCGGTTCACGTTCCACAAAATAAATGGCGCGGCGCACTTTCCCTCCGCGGGTCGTCTCCGTGTTTTCCATCATCTTGTAGCCTTCCGGAACGGTGAAGTTTTCCGGATCCGCCAGGTACGCCTGGACCAGCTTCTCGTTCTCCGGATGCACCAGCGCAAAGCTCAGGCGCGCCGACATCTTGATCAGACGTTCCAGACGGGATTTCTCCTCCTTCGAAACAATCGGAACTCGAAGCGAGATCAGATTGCCGCCGGCAGGAGAAATTTCGCTTTCGAAAATATTCTCGCTTTCCAGACGGGTTCGCAGTGTTTCGATCGCCACATCCCGGTAGCGTTCGAAATTCTCTTCCACGTCCTTGCGTTTCTTTGCGGCATCCGCTCCTGTTTCGTTCGGTTCCAGTTCCAGCAGGAACTCCGCACCGCCGTTGAGGTCGATTCCAAGACGGATGGAGCCCGCGGAGAGTTTTCGCGCATGCGCAATCACATCCCGATTGTTTGTCAGATTCTGGCTGGAGACAATGCGCGGTTTGACAAACTCCGTCAGAAGCACTCCTTTTTCCCGGGCGGCCTCTTCGATCGCCGTCGACGCATACATGCTCTTGTCCGCCGCCTGTTTCGCCTTGGCCAGCGCGATCACCTCTTCGATTTTCGGATCGTCGGGGTTGGTGAACATCGTCTTCATGCTCTTGTAAAAGTCGGTCTGACCCAGCGGGAACATGGAGAACAGGAACACCGCCAGAATCAGAAGAGCGAAAAGACTTCTGAGAAGGATCGGTTTCTTATTCATTTGTTCGCAGCTTCCCCGGTTGTGACAACGGATCCGATTGCGTTCTTTGTCACTTCGATTTTCACATTGTCGGCAATTTTGATCAGGAACCCTTCATTTTTCACTTCGGCAACGGTTCCGTACATTCCGCCGATGGTCACCACCCGGTCTCCGTTCTTGATGGAGGAGAGCATCGCTTCGCGTTTTTTCCGTTCCTTCGCCTGTCCGCGCCACATCAGATAGAACATGGCGGCGATGATCAGGATCATCGGAAGCATTCCCATCAATCCGCTCATGGCTCCTCCCTGTTCCGGAATCTGAGCGGTTTTGGTTGTGGTCTGAGCGGTTGTGGCGGTTGTTGCCGGAGCCGCTGCGGGGGCTGCGGCAGGAGCGGCCGCTCCCTGGGCAAGGACAAAAAATTCGGTCATAATCGTTTCCCTTCTTTCGATTTCACAATGACATAAGATCATATTATACATCGCGAAACGCAAATCGCAAGGGATGCGGAGAATTTTTTCCGTTTATTTTCCTTTTCCGGAGTTGTAGATCGGATGAAAAAACGCTCCGGGCGAATGCCGTCGGAGCGCTCGGAACGGGGAGGGGCTCCGTCCCGGAAGTTGTGTTCCCTGCTTATTTCCCGTAAAGACGGCGCAGCATCGCGAGAACCTGCGGCGTGTCTTTGCTCCAGAAATACAGCGTGACAAGATCGTGTGTCGGATGTTCGTAATTCTGAAATCCGAATGCCCGTCCGCTTCCCTGCCAGTAGATGATTTCAGGAGTCTCCTTGACCACCTTGAACAGACCGCGCATCTGCTCTTTCCGTTCGACGCTGATGCAGACCTTCCGGAGTTTTCCCCGCGCGCACAGAACCGAGAGATACGGATCCGGATTCAAGGTTGCGTAGGTTTCCGGATCCAGGGAGTCGCTCTCTTTCAGCTGCGTGGTGATTTCCTGAACGCGCCGGTAGCAGGTTTTGTCGTCGGGCATGTCGGGGAAGGTGGAAGGTGCGCAGCCGGTCAGGCCGGATACGGACAGTGCAAGGAGCGGATAGAACAGTTTTTTCATCGGAAAATTCTCCTCTGTTTCCTGAGATTTCACCTGGAAAATATGACACGTTTTCCTGATTTTTCAAGTCGCTCACACGAGCCTTTTGTGTTCTTTTCGAATCTCCCGGGCCGACCGGAGCGGGGTGGGAACGTTCATTTTTGTCGGATCTTTTTCGGGAAAATTACAATTTTGTTATATTCTCCCGAGAGCGAAAATCCGTGGATTTTTCTGAAAATAAACTCAAAAAAATAAAAAAACAGCTCTTCCGGAGAAAACTGGCATGAACATTGCTTTTCTTCCGGCAAACCGCATTTAAGGAATCAACCATTCAAAACAAAGGGAGGACGGAATGAAGTTGATCACAGCGTACATCAAGCCGGAACGTCTCACTGCGGTCAAGCAGGAGTTGTTCAAAAGTGAAATTTTTAAAATGTCTATAACAAACGCTCTCGGCTGCGGACGGCAGAAAGGATACATGGAAGCCTACCGCGGCGTTGTGCAGGAGGTCAATCTTCACAAAAAGGTGCGGATGGAGATCGCGGTCAACGACGAATTCGTCGAGCAGACCGTCAACGCGATCATCGCCGGCGCCCGGACCGGGACAATCGGAGATGGAAAAATCTTCATAACAACCCTCGATGAGTGCATTCGAATCAGAACCGGCGAAACCGGATCCGTCGCAATCGGTTAAGAAAGGAGAGATGAGAAAATGATGAAGTGGAAATTGTGCATGCTGCTGTGTCTGGCCGGCGGAGTCCTGTTTGCGGAGGGTGAGGCTCCTCAGCCGGAATCCGTGGTCGCCGCCGCAACCGCCGCAGAAGCCATGTTCACGGTCAACAACCTCTGGATGCTGATCGGAACGTTCCTGGTGTTCATGATGCATCTGGGATTCGCCCTGCTGGAGACCGGTCTCACACGGGCGAAAAACTGTGTGAACATTCTCTGCAAAAACCTTGTGACTCCCTGCATCGGCGTTCTGACCTTTCTGGTGATCGGTTTCGGATTGATGTATCCGGGCGATTCCTGGCTGATCAACGGGGTGCTCGGATTTGCCGGCTCCGGACTTGACTGCCCCGCAGGGGATGCCGGACTGATCGGGTACAACGGCGGACGGTACACTTACTGGACAGACTTTATCTTCCAGGCCATGTTCGCGGCGACCGCGGTGACGATCGTCTCCGGTGCCGTCGCAGGACGAATCCGTCTGAGTGCCTATCTGCTCTTTGCGCTCTTCTACGCGGCGCTGGTTTATCCGATTGTCGGATCCTGGGGATGGGGCGGCGGATGGCTCGCTTCGCTGAACTTCCATGACCTCGCAGGTTCGACCTTCGTTCACTCGGTCGGCGGATGGGCTGCTCTGGCCGGCGTGATGATCCTCGGTCCCCGGACTGGAAAGTTCGTCGGCGGTGTCTCCCGCCCGATTATGGCGCATAACATGCCGCTGGCGACGATCGGTGTGTTCCTGCTCTGGTTCGGATGGTTCGGATTCAACGGCGCCTCGGCGTTCAGCGCGGATCCGTATCTGGTCTCCTACATCATCGTCACGACGACTCTTGCCGCCTGTGCCGGGTGCATGACCGCAATGTTCACCTCCTGGACGATCCAGAAGAAGCCGGACCTTTCGATGATGCTCAACGGCGTCCTCGCAGGACTGGTTGCCATCACGGCGGGTGCGGACTGCGTCAGCATCAGCTCCTCGATCCTGATCGGCGCCCTCGGCGGTGTGATTGTGGTGCTCGGTGTGTATCTCTTCGATCGGCTCTATCTGGACGACCCGGTCGGTGCGCTCTCGGTTCATCTGGTCAACGGTGTCTGGGGAACCCTGGCGGTCGGAATCTTCAGTCCCGACTTCAAGTTCCTGCCGCAGCTCGCCGGAGTGGTGGCGGTCGGTGTGGCCTCCTTCCTCTGCGCATCGGTGATCTTCCTGCTGATCAAGCGCTTCTGGGGACTCCGGACCACGGAAGAGGAGGAAATCCGCGGCCTCGACCTCAGCGAACACGGTATGGAAGCGTATGGAGGTTTCCAGATCTTCCAGAACGAATAACAACCCTCTCGTTTCCGGAATCGGAGTGCTCCTCCGGTTCCGGAAACTTTTCCGGCTTCGGCCGGATTGCCTGTTCTCTTCNNGGTTTCCTGCCGGTGAAACGGAGAAGAGTTTTTTTTATCGGCTCTGCTGACGGGAAAGAAGACTCTGGGTTCGATACGCCTGCGGTGTTCGTCCGGTGGCTTTCCCGATCACCCGGCTGAAATAGCTCAGATTCGAAAAGCCGGAGTGTTCCGCAACCTCCTTGATCCGCATATTGGTTTCGCGGAGAAGGACCAGCGCATGCTGAAGACGGAGACGGTCCAGATAGGCTCCGGGCGTCATGCCCATTTCCGTTCGGAAGAGGTCGGTCAGCGTGGTGCGGTGCACGCCGAGTTTCCGGGCCAGAGCCTCCACTGTCACGCCCGGGGACTGGATGGATTCCCGCGCCAGATGAAGAAACCGTTTCACCAGTCCCTCCTCCGGGACAAAATCGTCTGCTCCCCCTGCGAGCGCGAGAATTTCCGCGGCAACGGCGAGCGCGTGACGCTGGGCGTACGGCGTATGTTTCCGCACCAGAATCTCCAGTTCCAGAAACAGATTCACCGGGCATTCGCCGGAATAGATGCTTTCCCGCGGATAGCCATAGGCTTCGATGAAGGCTTCCGCCGCGGGACCGTCGAATGTGAACCAGTAGTAGCGCCATTCGTTTTCCGGATCGCAGGAGCGGTGAATGTGATCTTCGCCCGGAAGGTGGTGGAAGGTTTCGCCCGGATGCAGAAGGATTGTCCGGTCCGGAAGAGTGATCTCGCCGATGCCCTGTACGCACCAGAAGAGCTGGACAAAGGGTTTGTCGATTCCGTGTTCAAACTCCTTCCAGCCGTATTCCGCCTCGTTGTAGCCGGAGGAGCGGATGTGGACCGGCATCGGAAAACCGGGAAGACGGGTCGGATCCGGACGACTGACGATTTTACGCATGATTCCGAAGATTCCTTCAAAAGTGCTGTCATTCCATCAAAAACAACATTGTTTTCGGGAATATATCACCTATATTGTCCAAAAGCAAGCGCGGTGTTCCGTGGCGAAGGAAAACAGAAAAGGAGTTTGGAAAATGAACCGAAAAGAGGAAGTGCGTCATCTGCTTTCGCTCCCGGTGGAGGAGCTGATTGCGGAGTCCAAAGGTCAGTTGAAGGTGCTGGATTCCCTGGAGGAGCTGTATGAGTTCCTGGCCGGGGAGATGGTTGCGGAGTTCCGGAAAGCGGCGGCGGGTGAGAAGATTGTCAACTTCATCATGCCGGTCGGTCCCACACAGCCCTACCGGATCATGGCGGAAAAGATCAATTACGAGAGCATCTCTCTGAAAAATGTCCGCTTCTTCTTCATGGACGAGTATGTGCAGGACGACCGGGATGAACTCATTCCGATGACACATCCTCTGAGTTTCCGCGGTCAGATCGGTCCGCTGTTTTTCGACCGGGTCCGTCCGGAACTTCGGATGCCGGCCGAGCAGATTATTTTCCCGCGGCCCGAGATTCTGGCGGAGCTTCCCGAGATGATCGAAAGAACCGGTGGAATCGAAGTCTGTTTCGGCGGCATCGGCATTCACGGACATGTCGCGTTCAACGAGCCGGCGCCCGGCGTGGCGGACTCCGATCCGCGGATCCTGGAGATCAACGAGTTCACGCGGACCATTGATTCCACCCGTCATAAGGGGGTCGGCGGCAATCTGGAGAACTTCCCGAAGCGGGCGATCACCCTGGGGATGAGACAGTGTCTCGGTGCAAGACGGATGCTGCTGATGACCCGGAACGAATCCACGGAGTTTTTCTGGGCGAACACCATCATCCGGATCGCCGCCGCGGGAAGTCCCGGAGACGATTATCCGGTTACCTACTGCCGCCGTCATCCGAACTGCACAATCGCAACCGACCGCGCAACCGCGACGGCTCCGAAGTTCATCCTCTGAGGAGATCCCTCATGAAGTGTATCGACGCGCATGCGCATCTGGCCCACCATGCGGAGGGGTTTCACGAGCTGGTCGATTCCGGAGCGTTCGACGAAATCTGGCTGATGGATCTTTCCGGTTACGAACTGGGCGGAATCCGTCTGGCGGACGAGAGCGAAGTGCTCGACGCGGTCAAGGCGCATCCCGGAGTTGTGTATGCGTTCGGCCATCTGGACTTCAGCCGTCCCGTGGATCAGATCGACCGTCTGCGGGAGAAGGGGTTCATCGGCCTCAAACCCTACAAGCCCGACACCGGGTGGAACGATGAAAAGTTCTATCCCTACTATGAACGCGCCGAACAGCTCGGCATGCCGATTCTGTTCCATACCGGCATGGCGGCTCCCGCAGGAGAGTGGCGTCGCTGCCGGGCCCCCGGACGGGGATTCGGACCGGACGGGATGCGTCCCGCCTATCTGGCCGGAGTGGCGGAGGCGTTTCCGAATCTTTCGATCATCGGCGGTCATCTCGGCTATCCGTGGATCGAGGAGACGTTCCAGAATCTGTATTATTACAACAATATCGTGCATGACATCAGCGGGTACCGCAACGCGATTCCCGAACTGCTGGCAAACCTGGACCGCTTCTCGAACGACGGATCGGGACGGTTTTTGAATGAGAAGTTCCTCTTCGCCACCGATCAGTTCTACGGGATTCGATCCGAAAACGAGCGGGCGCTCAAACTCAAGGAGTTCTGGACTCTTCTGTTTGAGCTGATCGGGTCGGTGTACTATCGCTGGGGCGCGCCGGAGGAGGCGGAGAAGTTCTTCTACGGAAATGCCCGCCGTCTCCGCTCGCAGATCGGCGGCGGGGGATTGAATGGAAAGGAGGAGAGCAACGTATGAAACAGAGGATTCAAGCCGGGCTGATCGGTGCGGATCTGTCGCTGCGGGCCGGAATGGTGGTTCGGAACCTGGATCCGGAGCGGGCGGTGATTGCGGCGGTCTGCGACCGGGATCCGGAGATGCTGCGGCGTTTCCGGGAAAGCCGTTCCGGAAACGAGGTCTGCCGGGAGTATACCGATTTTCACGATCTGCTGAAGGATCCGGCTCTGGATGCGGTCTTCATCATGGTGCGCGATCCGTATCATGAGGAGATGGCGGTCGATGCGCTGGAGGCGGGAAAAGCGGTCTTCCTCGAAAAACCGATGGCAATCACGATCGAGGGGTGCGACCGGATTCTGGAGACGGCGTACAGAAGCGGATCCAAACTCTTTGTCGGCCACAACATGCGCTATGTCGCTTCGATCCGGAAAATGAAGGAGATCGTCGATTCCGGAATGATCGGGGAGATCCAGTGCGTCTGGGTGCGCCACTTCATCAACTACGGAAGCTGCTATTTCCGCCACTGGTGCGCGGAGCGGAGCAACTGCACGGGACTGCTCCTGCAGAAGGGGGCGCATGATATTGATGTGATTCACTGGATCACTGGAGCCTATACGGAACGGGTGACGGCGATGGGACGGCTTTCCGTCTACAACCGCACGACCGGCCGTCTGGTTCCGGGCGCGAAACCGGACCGGAAGATTTCGTTCACCCGCGAGTGCTGGCCCCCTCTCGAACTCAAGGGTCTCGCGCCGAAGATCGACGTGGAGGACCACAACATGATTCTCATGCAGCTCGACAACGGCGTGCAGGCCTCCTACGAACAGTGCATGTACACCCCCGATGCGGAACGGAACTACACCTTCATCGGAACGCACGGAAGGGTGGAGAACATCGGCGATTTCGGCGACTGCGAGATCCATGTCTGGACGGAGCGCGGAAGCCGACGGGAACCGGACGTCGTGTTTCATCTCAAGGGCGCTTCCGAGGATCACGGCGGATCGGATGGAAAGCTGCTGAACGCCTTTTGCGACTTTGTCGCCCGGGATGTTCCGCCGGATGTCTCTCCGGTCGCCGCCCGCTATGCGGTCGCCGCCGGCGTCCAGGGACACTTCTCCATGCGCAACGGCAATATCCCGATGACGATCCCTCCGCTTCCCGATGAATGGATCGCCTATTTCGCCAACGGACAGCGCAAAACAAATCCGTCCGGATCCGGACAGTAACGAATCCGGAACATTTTTTCTCAGCGTTTCCCTTTCTTGTAAAAAAGAGGGGAAACGCCTGTTTTTTCCTTGAACCAGTTGGAGAAGTAAAATTCATCGCGGAAACCGGTGATTTCCGCGATCATCGAGATTTTGCAGTCGGTGTTTTCCAGATACTGTCTGGCCAGATTCAGCCGCTGCTGCTGAAGATACTGGAGCGGAGAAATTTCCCAGTCGCGCCGGAAGATCCGCACCACCTGGGAGCGGGAACGCCCGATCTGTTCCGCCAGATCCTCCAGTGTGACCGGTTTCCGCCAGTGGAGATCCAGATACTCCTTCAGTTTCAGTCCCTCCGGTGATTTGCGCATCTCCGGATGCTGCTGGCGCCATTCATGAATCCGGGCGAAAATCCGATGCAGTGCCAGAGCAAGTTCCGTATAGGCGCTGGTCGGCCGCTTCTGCACAATCGCCAATGCGTCCCGGAACTCCTGTTCCAGCGGACAGTTCGGAAAGTGAACCGCATCCTTCAGATGATACGCCTCAATCAGATGTCCGATCAGCGTGCCGGAGAGATTGAACCAGATCTTTTCCCATGGGTCGTCCCAGTCCGCATGATAATCGTGGTTCGAGCCGGGATGGAGCAGATAGACGTCGCCTGCCTGAATGGGATACCGGCGATCCTCCACCCGCAGATGTCCTTTCCCCGAAACGATGTATTCCAGCACCGTCAGATTCGAACTCTCTCTCCGGATGCGGTAGTTCCGGTCCGGCAGCGTGATCCCCGCGGAAATCAGATGAAGAGGATTTGGAAAGTTCGCCTGCGGCAGTTGGAACAGGAACTCCTTCGTCAGCATGTTCAAAACCCCCATGAAAAAAAAGCTTTCGATCCCGGGAGGTGATCGAAAGCAGTGAAATGGAACCGGCTGTTTCCGGTATCCCTTCAATCAGAATTCTGTTCCGGGCCGCTCCTCGCGGGGACGGAAGTTTCCGTTCCGCGGGCCGTCGAACCGTCTCGGACGGTCCCCGAACGAGCGCTGCGGGCGTTCCGCGCGTTCCCGTGCCTCGTTGACGCGAAGTCTTCTTCCGCCGAATTCCTGACCGTCGAGGGCCTGAATTGCGCCTGCCGCTCTGTTGTCATCCATTTCGACGAATCCGAAGCCTTTCGGACGGTTCGTTTCCCGGTCGATTACGAGTTTGACGCGGCTGACTTCCCCGTGCTGGGAAAAAAGATCGCGAACTTCATCTTCTGTTGCACTGTAAGGCAGATTGCCCACATATAAGCTCTTCATTTCCTGCTCTTCTCCGTTTTGGCGGAACCGGCTCCCTTCCATGGATTCGGGCCGGTTCGCCATCTGCAAATTGCTGCCGCATCGCGCGGCAGTCTGAAAACACCCTCTTTTTTCAGACCATTTTGAACATTGTTTCAATGTTCCCTCTTCCTCGGTCTGCGCAGCGCATGGACTTTTTCCCTCCCGGAGAAACTGCCGGAACGCAATCGTATACCTCGGCTTTCAGTCCGGTTTTCCGGACCTTCCGTTTAACTTATACCGTGCTCACAGGATTGCAAAAGAAAATTTGCAAAAAAAACAAAAAAAAATGCTTTTTTTCCTTCTTTGCCGCCGTTTTCCCGTTTTGGAAACGGTTTTTCCCGGATTTTTGTGACGGAAGTTCTTCTGCCGCAAGGATCCTCAGGGAAGATCCACACTGATTTCCAGCGAGGAGTATGCCTGTTCCAGAAGTTCGGTCATATCGCCGAGAAGCGCCTCTTCCGCTTCGATCCGGAAGAGTTTTGCCGCAACCGAGGGGGAGGGCGGGGCAAAGACCGTGCAGCTGTCCGGCTGCGGTTCGATCGAAATCGGGAACGTCCCGAGTTCCTCCGCCCGGCGGATGGTCTCCAGCTTGTCGAGTCCGCAGAGCGGACGGATCACAACGAATTCCGCCGCCGCGTTGATGGTCCCGAGATTGATGATCGTCTGACTTGCCACCTGTCCGACCGATTCCCCTGTTACGATCCCGTACAGATGCTTCCGGTGGCAGAGCATGTTGGCAATCCGCATCATGTAGCGGCGGTAGAGCACCGTGCGGTATTTCGGGTTGCAGACGTCGCGGATCTTCTTCTGAATCTCCGAAAAGTTGCAGGCGTAGAGCGTCCCCGGTTTCTGATGTTTGTTCAGAACCGCCGCCAGACGCTTCACCTTCTCCAGCGACTCCATCGGCGTGTAGGGATAACTGTGGAACGTGAGATAATCGACATGGCAGCCGCGGGTCATGATCATCTTGCAGGCGACCGGGGAATCGATCCCTCCCGACAGCAGCGCCAGAACCGGACTGTTGCTGCCGACGGGAAGTCCGCCGGCTCCTTTGTAGGCGGTGTAGTAGAGCAGCGCATTGACGTCGCGGACTTCGACTCCCAGAGTGATTTCGGCATGTTCCAGATCTACATGCAGATGTTCCTGGCCGAAGAGTTCTTCGATCCGCGTGGCAACGGCGATTTCAATGTCCTTGGAGCGGAGGGGGAATGTCTTGTCGCTCCGCCGTGCGCGGACCCGGAACGACACGCGATTCCGCTTCGCCAGAATCGGATCGAAAAATTCATGAACGCTCTCCGAAACAAGGTGCAGAATCGCCTCCATGTCCGGTGCGCATTCCAGTGCCGGAGAGAAGGATTCCAGTCCGGAACACCGCTCCAGTCCTTCCCGGATGACCTTCAGTTCCTCGTCCGTAAACGCGGAGTCGTCTTTCCGGCGGATGTAGATCCGGCCGCGCACGCGGGAAAACCGGAGCGTGTCGAGCGCCGAACACTGGTATTTCAGATTGTCGATGAGTTTGTTTTCAAACATGGACCGGTTGTCGCCTTTCGTGGCGATCTCGTGATACCGGCAGATGATGCTGTTGTACATGGCGCACCTTTGGGGTTGATCCCGAATCTCCGATCCCGTCCGGGGAACGGACGAAAAAAACGGGAACTCCGTTTTCCGGAGTTCCCGTTCGGAATGTCGATCCGGGGTGTTATTTCTCGATTTCGTCGAGCGCGGCCTTCCGGCTCAGACGGATCTTGCCGGAACGGTCGATGTCGATCACTTTGACCGTGATGTAGTCGCCTTCCTTGCAGATGTCCGAGACCTGGTTGACCCGGTAATTCGCCATTTCGGAGATGTGGAGCAGTCCGTCCTGTCCGGGCAGAATTTCCACGAATGCTCCGAAGTCGCGCACCGTCTTCACAAGTCCGCGGTAGATCTTGCCGACCTCCGGTTCCGCCGTATAGGAGAGAACCCGGCGTTTGACGTCTTCCAGAACCGTCTTGTTCTTCGCAAGAATGCTGACGGATCCGTCGTCCTGAATATCGACCTGGGCTCCGGTCGCTTCGCAGATCTCCTTGATGTTTTTCCCGCCGGTTCCGATCAGCGCGCCGATCTTCTCAGGTTTAATCTTCATGACGTCCATCTGCGGCGCGTTCGGGCTGACCTCGGAACGCGGAGCCGGGATGCAGTCGGTCACAACCTTCATGATCTTTTCCCGCGCCTCTTTGTTCTGCGCCATCGCGCGGACGAGGGTATCGATCGGAATGCCCGGGAGTTTGAGGTCGAGCTGGAATCCGGTGATTCCCTTCCGGCTGCCGCAGACTTTGAAATCCATGTCGCCGAAGTGGTCTTCCGCTCCGATGATGTCGGTCAGGATCAGCTCCCGGCCGGTGTCGTCCGTGACAAGTCCGCAGGAGATTCCCACCACCGGAGAGGTGATCGGCACTCCCGCATCCATCAGCGCAAGAGTCGCTCCGCAGACCGACGCCATGGACGTGGAGCCGTTCGACGCCATGATCTCGGACACGCAGCGGACCGTATACGGGAAGTCCGCCGGAACCACCTGCGAAACGGAACGTTCCGCAAGATTTCCATGCCCGATCTCCCGCCGTCCGGGTCCGGTCACCTTCCCCACTTCGCCGACCGAATAGTTCGGGAAGTTGTAGTGCAGGTAGAATTTCTTGCTGTCGTTGGATCCGCATACATTGTCATATTCCTGCACATCCTGTGGGCCGCCGAGCGTTGCGATCACAAGCGCCTGCGTCTCTCCGCGCTGGAAGAGGCCGCTTCCGTGAACCACCGGCAGAACCCCGACCTCTGCGGAAAGCGGACGGATATCCGTGATCCCGCGGCCGTCCATACGCATATGCTTGTCGAGAATCGCGGAACGGACCGCCTTCTGAACGCGTTTGTCGAATCCCATCTTCACGATGAATTCGAAATCCTCTCCGAGGCTCTCTTCGAATTTCGGCTTGAGATCTTCCAGCACCTTGGCCAGCACCACATCCAGCGCCTTGCTGCGTTCTTCCTTGCCCGGCAGGAACGCCGCGCCCTCCAGCGTTGCGCCGCAGGACTCTTCGATCGCATCCATCACATCCTTCGGAACGAGATGCAGTTCCGGAGTCTTTTTGGTCCGTCCGCAGTTTGCCGCAAGCTCTCTCTGCGCGGCGCACTGGAGTTTGATGATGTTGTTGGCAAAATACATCGCATCGGCGAGAAGCTGTTCGGAGCACTCCTTCGCCTCGCCTTCGATCATGATGACCTGATCTTCCTTGCCGGCGTAGACCAGTTCGATTTCGCTTTTCTTCATCTCTTCGACGGTCGGATTGGCGATGAACTGCCCGTCGATGTATCCGACGCGGACCGCACCGACCGGTCCCTGGAACGGCAGATCGGAGAGGCAGAGCGCCGCCGATGCTCCGAGCATGTACAGCGTGTCGGCATCATATTTTCCGTCATAGGAGAGCACGAGCCCGTAGACCTGCACCTCGTCAAAGAACCCTTCCGGGAAGAGCGGACGAAGCGGACGGTCGGTCATGCGCATAGTGAGGATTTCCTTGTCCGTCGGCCGTCCTTCGCGTTTGATGAATCCGCCGGGGAAGCGTCCTGCCGCGGAGAATTTTTCGCGGTAGTCCACCTGGAGCGGGAAGAAATCCGCCCCTTTCCGGGCGGGTCCGGAGCATGCTGCCGCCAGAACGCAGGTGTCGCCCATGCGAACCACGCAGGAGCCGTTGGCGAGGTGTGCGAGTTTCCCGGTGGAGATTTCCATGCTCTTTCCGGGAGTCAGTTCGATTGAAACTTTCGTTTCCTGCTGCATAAAATACAGTCCTTCTGTTGTGTGCGGCGAGATTTGTCGGCCGCCGCGTTTCTGATTCCTTGTTCAGGATGTCCGGACCGGCTTTTATGATTATTGCGGAATCGCGGTATCGGTTTCCGGAACGGTTCCGGGAATCGATACCGACCGAATTCCACAGGATAATCGGGGTGGGCCGGGTCGGACAACTTCTTCTTGTTGAATTCTTTCTCAACAATAGGAAATATAAACCGGATTTGCAAAATTACAAGTTCTCAATCCCATTATCGAGGCGTTTTTGTTTCTTTTGGTATTCAGTATTGTTTCCCTGTCAGGGCGGAGAGGAGCTTGCGGGGCAGCCAGGTCAGTGCCAGTCCGAGTTTCAGCGAAAGCGATCTCTGATACATTTCCGTCCTGTTCCGGTAAAATGCCGCCCGTTGTTCCAGAGAGTATTTTTCGAGTTCTTCCGGGCAGGGGAGACGTCGGGCTGTGGTCCACCACTCCTCCGCATAAAGCTGTTCCGGAAAGGCCCAGGGTTTCCGGTCTCCGGAATAGTGGAGGATCCGGGCGGTTCCGCTCTCTTCGTCCGGGGACTTTTCCGGACTCGAGTCCGGTGAGAGAGGGGGAAGATCGATCAACATGTAATTCCAGGAATGCGGAAGATGCCGGACGTGTCCGCAGCAGAGCATATTGAGAATATCCTGATCCTGATAGAGCGGTTTGAGTCGATCTTGAATCTCCAGCGCCCGTTCGGAAAAGTGAATCTTCCGGAGCGCCGCCAGATTCAGAATCAGGACCCCTGCATTGAAATAAACATGATCCGCGGGAAGATGCAGTTTTCTTCTCATATAGCGTTTCTGATAGCGGGGAATGCGTCCGAGGCAGTCTTCCACGGCGGTGCACCAGATCTCCGGCGGCTGTTTTTCATGGAAGAGTTCCGCAAGATCCGTCCGGATCAGCAGATCGCCATCCAGATAAAAGACGGTTTCAAACCGGGGAAGAAGGTCCGGAAGAAAGAGACGGAAGTATGTCGCGCGTTTCCAGTACAGCCGGACCGGAAAGCGGTCCTGAAAAAGATCGAAGAGTTCTTCCATATCAAAAATCAGGATGCGAATGCCTTTGCGAACCTGTTCCAGATCATACAGAATTTTCTTCCGCGGAAGGGAAATACGATCCGAAAGAATCAGAAACAGATAGGAATCATCGGGGTTTGCACGGTCGATGACGGAGCGGATGGTGACGGCGATCGGCAGAGCAAAATCATTGTCACCGGCCAGAACGACTGGAATGGATCCGTTTCCGGCCGCCTGATTGAGAATTTCTTTGTGTCTGGAAGAAAAATCCGGCTGCATGATTATCCTCTCTTTCCTATGGTTTTCAGCTGCCGGATGGCTTCTCTGCATGTTGCGGCGATCCCATCGCGTTTCAGCCAGATGAGGGCATTTGTCATTTTGCGGATCAACTGGAAAAAGGAGGCGTTCAGTCGGATCAGTCGGAAATTTGAACGCGCCAAAGAGCCTTCATACCAGTTCGTGATTTCGGCATTCCGGTGGAGAAAGTACCGGATCAGCATTTTG
>DDJH01000034.1 GCA_002338895.1 Lentisphaeria bacterium UBA1829
CAAGCAGATGGGCCACCTCGTTCCGGATCATATTCGGATGGTTGAACACCACATCGACCGGCACACCGAGCTCCAGAATATTTTTCAGCGCATCCAGATTCTGATGCTTCAGAAACAGCTTTTCGTTGAGTCTGATTCCGGCTTCTTCGAACGCCTTCCGGAATCCCTTTGCCTGACGGAGCCAGGGATCGTAATTTCCCATGAATACCGGACATTTTCTTCCTTCCGCGATCAGGAGTTTTGCGCAGTCGTAACCGGCTTTTTCCAGGTTCAGCGAAACGCCGGCGAACTCCGGATAGAGCTTCCNNTTCAGTCAGACGTTTCAGAGCCTCTCTGCGCTTCTCGTCGGGCTGTTCCCAGATGATCGCATCGAAACTGCTCCGTTCCAGCTCCTCTGCGATTTTCCCCGGGCTCGAGTGTTCAACGCACCCCAGGTGGACCATCGCGGGAAGGAGAGTGATCTGTTTCATCAGAGCCGCCGCGATGTGAGCGTCATAGGCGGAAAAATGGGTGATGTGCCCGTCGCGGAAAAAGATCCCGACGATCGGAAAACGCTCCCCGGACTGGTGTTCCATGAATTTTGCCGGATTCGTGAACGATCCGATTCCCTTGCGCCCGATCACATACCCTTCGGCGGTCAGCTCCTTCATGGCTTTGCTGACGGTCTGCCGGCAGACTCCGAACTTTTCCGCCAGTTCCAGAATCGTCGGAATCCGCACGGACTGACCGTTCGCATTGAAAATCAGGCCATTGACGTACTGTCTGATTTTTTTGTACTCCGACATCGTGTTCTCCCGCATCCGATTCTCCTGTTTTGTAGGCATTTAGTAGGCATTTGGCGGTATGTTGTGGATATTATACTTCAGAACCCTGTTTTTGTCAAGTCCCGTTTTTCAGGAAAAGCAGATTTTTTCAGGGAAAGGGACATTCTTCCGGGCTGGATTCCGGAGGGGGAGGTGGTGGACGGAAAAAGGGGAACAGAGAAAAGTCTTTATTGACCGACCGGATATAATTCAGATGGTTCGAAATCCCGTTGATCCGGAAAACTGGAACTTGAAACGCGGCAATCCGCTTCGATTCCGGAATTTGATAGAGATCAATNNAGAGGATGGATCCTTCCTGGAGTTCCTGACGCCAGATCCGTTCCGGATGGGGGCCCCGCTCCATCCGCCGGAGATTCTCCGGATATCATATTCGAGTTTCCGGGCGGTTCCCAGCACATATTCCCGTGTTTCGCGGCTGATTTCCGGATCGGCTTTGGTGACGCGTGAGACTGTCGCCTGTGAACTGCCCGCAGCCCGTGCCACATCCCGTCCGCTGATTCGTTTCATTCTGTCCCAGACTCTCCTTTCTCCTTGCGGAGAACATGACTTCGAATGGGGAGATTTTTACTTGTTTTGATGCATAAATTTGCATAAAAATCCGCAGTTTCCCTGTTGCGTCTTTCGGGGAAATGTGTATAATTTATAGGGTCAGACGGCTTTACAATGCGTGAAACAGGAAAGGATTTGTTTGGTGATGAAATTTGTCAGTCCCAGTCAACGGGCGCCCCGTTATTTTGAGAAGGCGGATGGTTCCTCTTTTCTTCCGATCGGGCTCAATCTCTGTTTTCTCCGGGATTCCGAAAGCAGAAAAGAAGCGGAAGTTCTGGAGACGTTCCGCTTCTGGATGACGGAATTTGCCCGCAACGGCGGAAACTTCATCCGGGTCTGGCTCGGTGTCCCGTTTTTCGACATCATGCCGGATCGGCCGGGGCAGTACAGCGAAAAGAATCTTTCGCACATCCGCTTCATTGTGGATCTTGCGGAGAAGCTGGGGATCCGCATCAAGTTCACGCTGGAGCACTTCCGGCGGATCGGGTATGGTTCGGATACGGAACTCTTTCCGGGAGTGGTGGACTTCAATAAACCGCTCTATCTGGGTCTGGTTTCGAATATGCGGGAGTATCTGGAATCTCCGGAGTGCCGGAAGATTTATCTGGCCAAGGCGAAGCGGCTTGCGGATGCCGGGTTCGGCGATTCGGAGGCGGTCATCGCCTGGGAGCTCTGGAACGAGATCAACTGCATCGGGAGCGAAGAGGAGATTGGTCCGTGGAGCGAATTTATGGTTGCGGAACTTTCGAAACTTTTTCCGCATCAGATGATCGTCCAGAATTTCGGGAGTTTTTCCGGAGCGACGGGGTATCGCTCCTACGATGCTCTGGCGCGGCTGAACGGCAACGGTTTTCTTCAGGTGCATCGCTATCTGGATCCGGGAGCGGAGATGGATGTCTGCCGCGGCCCGATGGATGTTCTCTGCTCGGATGCGATTCGGGAGCTGCGGGACCGGAGCTCATCGCTTCCTGCCGTTCTTGCGGAGTGCGGAGCGGTGGAGGCGAATCATGCCCGGTATTCGGATCTGTATGCGTCGGACCGGGAGGGCACCCTGCTTCACGACATGCTCTTTGCACCGTTTTTCTCCGGGAGCGCCGGATGCGGACAGGCATGGCACTGGGATCATCTTTATATTCAGAAACATCATCTCTACCATCATTTTGCCCGATTTGCGAAAGCGGTGGAAGGAGTGGATCCTGTGGAGGAGAATTTTGTTCCGTATCATACGGAGACGCATCGTCTGCGGATTTACGGACTCCGGGGGAAGAAGCATACTCTTCTCTGGTGTCGCGACAAGCAGAACGACTGGAGAAGGGAACTGGTCGAACGGATCGCTCCGGATGTGCTTCATGGAGAGCGGATTCCGGTGGAAGGACATGGGGAGTGTTCCTGCTATCTTCCGTGGGAGAATTGTGAACGGTCTCTATCTCAGAAGGACGGCTGGTGCGAGCTTCCGGACTTCCGCCGCTCCATTGTTGTAAGAATTGGCTCGAAATGAAGAAGGAATCAAAGAAAAAGAAGGAGTGTTTTCTGATGGGTGGAATAGTTCATCTGCTTGTACTCTGGATCTTCTGCACGGGCTTCCTTTTACGGATCGGGGCAGGGGAGGAAGTTGTGCCCAAACAGGGTGGAGTCTGCTTCCGGTATGACGACATCCACAAGGTCCGGGAATGGGAGGAGATGGCCGATCTGTTCGAACGGAACGGCTTCCGCATGTGCCTTGCTGTGATGCCCGACAGCTTCGCAACGCCGCAGCACGGAGAGTGTCTCGCGCAGCTGGCAAAACGGGGACACGAGATCATGGATCATACGCCGGAACATTCCATGTTTCAGCTTCGCTATCCGACAAAGCAGGAGTTCGAGGAGGCGGCGAAGCTCCCCTTTGTCGCGGAAACCCGTCCGGGATCGAACTGGGTCTTCTTCCGGTATGAATTCCGCAAAGAGCATCCGGAAAATGCCCGTTTCACCGGATCGGTCAGCGGAAACGAGCTGACGGCGGCCGATCCGGAATTTCTGAACCGTCTGACCTACACTCGGAAAATCTATATCCCGTCCACGGGAAAAATCTACGGAATCCGGATCCAGGACGGCAGACGGCGGCTTTTCACATTCTGGGGTACCGGAGGCGTGAATCTCTCCCTGAAGAATGAACCGATGATCCTGTGCAGTGATCTGGCGATCCGTCCCTCCGGAGCTCTGATCCGTTATATGGCGGAACGGAGTCGCAGGGGATTCCGCAAATACGGCATTCCCGATCCGAAGGTCTGGTGTCAGCCCGGCGGATGGGAGCCTTTCCTGAGTGTGGAGGAGATCCGCGACGTTTATGAAAAAGAGTTTCATTACCGTTCCGCATCCTGCGTTCCGGAGGTGTATCCCTATTTCAACTGTTTCAACGATCCGGATCCGGACCGTTACCGGTTTGCCATGCGTCCCATGTTCCGTTTCTTCGATGAGGAGGCTTCGCTGGATGAGATCAAAAAAAGGATTGTCGATTCTGCGGCGCGGCATCGAGTCCTGATTTTTCTCAGCCACATGAACACCCGGCGGATTCCCGGCGGCTGGAAAACGTATATGGAATCCCATGGTCAGCTGCTTGCATGGCTCCGCGAAAAACGCATACCGGTCCGCACGCAGACCCAGTGGGCGGAGATCCTTTACTCGAAGAAGGCGGATCCAACGGTCGACATGATGCCGCCGCTGACCGTGGATCTTAATGACGACGGCATTCCGGACGGATGGGATTTCAATTCCGGCGCCGAAGCCGATCTCGCAAAAGGAGAAGCCATTCTGCCGCGGACGGGGATTCTGGAAGTGAACGGGCTTGCCGGGCTCGAGAAGGGCCGCTGCCGTTTCTCTCTCCGCTGCCGGGGGGCGAAGGGTGCCCGCATTCTGGTGGACTTTGAACAGTTCCCGCACAGAGAATGGAGAAAGCCGTCGGCGAAACAGACGGCGGTGTTTGAGATGTCCGGGGATGCCGGTCAGCTTTTTACGCAGGAAGTCGAAATCAAACCGGAGACCGTGGTGATGAATCTCCGCATCCGCACAACCGCTGATGCGGCAGTCTCCTCTCCCGTTTTTCGGAAAATTCAAGAGAACAACAATAGGAGTCAGAAATGAAAGCGGAAAAACATTCTCATTTTACCTTGATAGAACTCCTGATCGTCATTGCGATCATCGCCATTCTTGCCGGCATGCTTCTGCCGGCTCTGAACTCGGCTCGGGACAAAGCAAGGACCATTTCCTGTGCCTCGAAACTGAAACAGGTCGGTCTTGGCTTTCAGCAGTATATAGGCGACTACGATAGCTTCATGCCCCGCTACCGCTGGGAACTGGAGGTTTCCGGAAACAATAACATCGGATATTGGCCCTATGTGTTCGAACAGGCAAAATACATTACGGCGGATGTCCTCTGGTGTCCGGCTCGTCTCCCCACCAATACCGCGGCGGATGCCTATTACAGAGACTGGCGGAAAAAACCGTTCAAATGGTCCAACTGGCAGTCCTGGTACCCGGAATACGGGTATAATCAAATTCTCGGCCCGACTCTGACATCCGGAGATCCGATGGAGAAAATCAACAAAGTCAAAACTCCATCCAGAAAAATCGCCTATGCGGATTCCGTCAGAGGCGACCGGGCGGTCGGATCCGCCCTGATCCACTCGTTCTATAATACTTCGGGGGCGAATGTTGTCTGGCCGGTGCACGGGAACTGGACACAGGCGAATATCACCTATGTGGATGGACATGTCGGCAATGTCCGGGGTGCCGGATTCGGGGAAACCGCCAGCGAGGCTCTGTATAACGGAGTCCTTAAAAATGTTTCCGGAAATTCTCCGTGGACATTGGAATAAAAAATGAACATTGAAGAAAGGAATGCTGCTTATGTTGAAAAATGTCATGATTCTGCTGTTTCTACCTCTCGCACTGACTTTCGGTGCGGTGCATAAGGAAAATTTAAAAAGTGTGATGTATCCGACCGCCGGAGTGATAAATCCGGAGCAGGGAACTCTCGAAATCACAATAACCCCCTCTTCCGACCTGAAAGATCTTGGACAGGGATGGCCGTTCGCTGTACAGATTCTCGGCAAGATCAACAGTCCGCAGACTCGTACGATTTTCGGAATCTACTCTCCGTCGCGAAGCAAGGACGGCAAACAGTACGGTCTTTATGCTCTGACCCGGACGCCGGGCGGCTCGATCTGCATTATAGATCGGAAATCGCAGGTCAAGGCGGGAGAAAGCGTCAATCTTGCGGTGTCCTGGGGACCGAAAGGAATGATCTTTTATGAGAACGGACGAATCCTCGGTGTACGGCCGTTCCCGTCGAAACTCCTCGACCTTGCTCCGGAACTGCGGGTTTTCAACAGTGATCCGTTCTATGCACGCCGCATCAAAATTTCGGCTCTTCAGCTTCCCACTTCCGCTCTTCAGAAAAATCCGGCAGAGCCGTTCCGCGCGGATCCGGAATGCACGCTTCTGGCAAATGATCTTGCAAAGCCGCAATACTTTGCCGCTCCGGAAATTCGCAGAAATTCTCCGGTTTCCCTGATCCCCTTCGACTCCATGGATTCGCGAGTTGTACCGGAAGGAAAAGCGTTTCCGCTTTCTTTTGTCGGGAACAACCTCTCGGAGAAAGAGGTTTCTCTTCCCGTTGAATTTCAGGTGACGGGATTCGGAGAGAAAACATCCCGGACCATCCGCCGGACCGTGACTCTTCCGCCCGGATCCGTTCAGAAGAAAATTGCAGTTTCCCTTCCCGCATTTTCCGCCGGATTCTATTCGGTCAACGCAAAAGCCGGGAAGGAGAGTCGGAATTTTGCTCTCTCGGTTCTTCCGGATACGGGGAACGCTCCCAAAGGAAAACTGGAAGAATATCTCGGAACTGCGGCACCGGATGACGGGGCTGTTCTTCAGAAACTCGGCATTCGCTGGGTTCGTGCCTGGAACAGCAGTTATCTGCTCTGGCATCAGCTTGAGCCGGACAAGGGGAAATTCGATTTTCAGTCAGCCGACCGCGCCGTCGATCATTTCCGGAAGAACGGAATTCACGTGCTGGCTCTTCTCGGTTATCCGCCCTTCTGGGCGGCGGAAAAACCGGACTTCAACGGTCCGCAGGGCTCCCTGTTCGAGCGCGAAGCGGGAACCTGGAAACCGAAATCCATCGAGGAATGGAACAATTACATCCGCAAGACTGCCGAACATTTCAAGGGACGCATCTCCCATTACGAAATCTGGAACGAAGTGGACTGGCACCCGCCGAAACGTGCGGCATCCTTTACCGGAACAACGAAAGAGTATTATGATCTGCTGGTCTCCGCTTCCCGTGTCCTGCATCAGGTTTCACCGGAGAACCGGGTCCTGATTTCCGGCTTCGGCGCCGGAGATCCCTGCGACCAGCAGATGCCGGAAGATCTCCTGAAAATGGGAGTGGCCGATCATATTGATGCGTGGAACCTCCATGCGTATTCGGTGATGACTCAGGCAAAACGGCATAAACAGCTTGTTCATGCCGTCAAACCGGGAATGCCGCTCTGGCAGACCGAACAGATGTGGCATGTTATCCAGGATCCGAGCCGCCGCGCCTATTTGACGGCCGCCATCAACTTCTGGTTTTTGAACCTCGGATTTGAAAAATATTTCTCGTTCGGCTGGGATTCGTTTCTTCCCGACAGACATACGGAATCGCCGGAGCTGCCACTTCATATTCTCGGAGTCTGCCAGCAGTATCTGCGCCAGTGCAGCCGGTACGCCGGAAAGATCCCCGGTCTTCCCGAATCGGACTTCGATGTGGCCTCGATGCTTCAGCGGACAGACGGATCCTGGCTCTCGGTAATCGGCAGCAGTGCCGGAAACTATGAAATCAAACTCGGGAATGGGAAGTTCTCCGCGCGGGACATGCTGGGACGAAAGGTCAAAGCGGAAAACGGGACTCTGCATCTGAACGGTCAGATTCTTTATGTGATCTCCCCGGAAAAACTGAACATCCGTTCCTTCCGGCAGACAGGGGTCGGCCAGCTGCTTGCCAATCCCGGTTTCGAGGATCTCTCCGGCGATGATCTGGACGGGATTGACAAGTGCACCTTCGCCTCCTGGCAGATCCGCACTCAGCGCGATCCGAACGGACGTATTTCGATCGCGACCGAAGGCGGACGCGGCAAATATGCGGCCCGCATCTCCGCGTCGGGAAAAGATGTCTACCTGTTCAACTATCTCCGTCTTCCCGCCCCGGGCAACTATCGGATGACGGCGCATTTCCGTACGCTTTCCGGTTCTCCGCGCCCCTACATCTCGTTGTTTGACACCACGCCGAAATCGTGGCTGAAACGGAAGGTGTTTCCCACTCCGCCGAAAGACCGTTTTGTCAAGCTGACTTTCGACGTCAATGTCGACAAGCTCCCCGGAACGGTTGCCGCCATCTTCGGTATTCTCGGCGAGGGAGAGGTCCTGCTGGACGATGTGGAACTCTTCCGTTACGATCCGCCGATTCTGGAGGATGCCCGCGCTCTTCCGCTGCCTCTGCCGGAAAGAAAACGTCCGAACTCCTTCTTCTCCAAGGAGGGAACCATTCATCTGGGCTGGGCGGATGTTCTCGGAAACGGGAAAAAGCAGATTGCCGGAGTCCCCTTTCTGCTGAATGAAAACTGGCTCGCCGTGACAGGCTCCTCCTGGAAAAACGGAAGCGAAAAAGAGGAGTTCCGCTTTGCACCCGTTGCAGCAAACGCGCTCTGGATCCTTGGCGCATGCATGTACAATGCGCAGAAGGACGGAACCGTTCTTGCCGAACTGGAGCTGTGTTATGAGGATGGTTCCAGACGCTCTTTGCCGATTCGCGCTCAGAAGGAGACAGCCGACTGGTTCCTGCCCGGACATCCGAAGAATTCCCCGCTTTCTCCGGGGATCCGTTTTGAATCGCCGGAACTGATTTCGTATGGTCTTTTCCCCGTCCGCATAGCCAATCCGTGTCCGGAAAAGCGTCTGACGGGAATCGGTCTGAAAAACCGGAATCACGGAATCGTCGCATTGAAAGCGTTCACGCTCGAAAAGCGGGAGGTGGGGAAATGAGAACATTTCAGATCCGCCCCTATTATCTGAAAAAAGAGGATCTCAGAATCCCGGCACTCGACGGAGGAGACAGCGAGATTGGCAAACTCCTCGAAAACGCATACAACGAGGCGCTCCATGTGATGTTCAATGTTAACTGCGTGAACCGGAACGGAAAAGCCGTCTTCGTCGCAGGCGGAGAATACAGCGACGTCTGGACTCGCGACGGATCGTACAACTCCTATGCCGCAGGAAGTTTCCTCGCTCCCCATGTCACGGAAAACACCCTCCGCGCTCTCCTCGCAGACGGCATGGTCAACGGCAGCATCGCCGGCGGATCGTTCGACGATCTCCAGTTCTGGGATAAACAGCTCTGGATCATCGCCGCATACCGTCACTGGCTCATCACCCGGAATAGCGATTTTCTCCAGCTCGCCGCCGGGATCTCCATTCAAACGCTCGCCTATCAGGAAGAACATTACTTCGTCCCGGAATTCTCCCTGTTCCGCGGACCAGGGTTCTTCCTCGACAGCATCGGCGCTCTGCCGATGCCGTATGCCAGGATCGTGGATGGAAAATCCTGCGTCGCCGAGTATCCCGACGCTGTCAAGGTGATGACTCTCAGCACCAATTCCATCTATGTCCAGGCCTATCGCGACGCCGCTGCAATTCTCGATGCTCTCGGACGCGATGCTTCTCTTGCCGCCCAGTACCGCGAGAAAGCCGATTCTCTCGCCGAAGTCATCCGGAACCGTTTCTTCCGGAATTCTCCGAACGGCATTCCCGCCTATTTCATTCACGGAACCGGTCCGCAAAAAGGAGAACCCGCCTTCTTCCAGGAAGGAAGCGGACTCGGATTCTCCCTGCTTTTCGGAATTGCCGATGAATCCCTCGCACGGAATGTTTTCGATCAGGTCCATCTGGAACCGAACGGTCTTCCGGTGATCTGGCCGAACCTCAAGAACGACTATCTCGGAAGCGGAAAAACCGGATCAACGGACAGCGGATACCACACACCACAGAACATCACCATCTGGCCGCAGGTCAACGGAATCTGGATGCTCGGGTGCGCCGCGTTCGGGAAAACGGAACTTCTCGGCTCCGAACTGGAGAACTTCTGCCGCCTGATTCAGGAAAACAACGGCATCTGGGAGATCTATCACGCCCGGACCG
>DDJH01000232.1:0-5333 GCA_002338895.1 Lentisphaeria bacterium UBA1829
TTAGAAGGCAGTTGCTCTATCCTCTGAGCTACCAGGGCTTTTCTGCAAAGACTGTAACTTATCCCCCGTTTGATAAAAATACAAGCGGAAAATCAAAATTTTTATCAATTTATTCGAATCGTAAATAAGAAAATATCAGAGGAAGAAAAGAAATGGTGCACCCGGTAGGAATCGAACCTGCAACCTTCTGGTCCGTAGCCAGACGCTCTATCCAATTGAGCTACGGGTGCCAACCCTCGCGATCTTGTCCCGCGACTCCATTAATATATACCGTCAAGATGGAATGTCAAATGCAATCTGCGAAAAATAATGAAAAAGTCTCCAGTTCCGGATCAAATCCCTTGATAAAGAAAACTTCGGATCCTATATTATCTCTGATAATTTCCCATCTCACAGGAGGTGCCTTTTATGAAAGTTCAATATCAATATAATCTCTGGTATCCGGACTGTTTTCGGATTTTGGCTGTCCTGCTTGTTGCCTGCTCGGCAGATTTCCTGCTCTTCACTCCCTTCGCTCCCCGTTCCATACCCTGGACCGTATGGTTCCTGATATGGGCTGGGGTGCTCTGGCCGAAACGAATGAACTTCCTCTCCAGACCGGCTCAAATTCTCTGGGGAGGCATGATCGGGATCGCTGCTCTCGGCGTGTTCTGGGCCCCAGGATGGTTCGCGGCAATGATCGCGCTCGGAACGCTGATCGGATTCCGAATCCTCGGCCGGGAGGAATGTGCGGATTCGGCAGTCGGACACTGGATCCTGAAAATCGCGGTCCTTTTCTTTGCTTTCCCGTTCGATGCTCTGTATCAGATCCGTCGCGGATGTCTGCGTTTGAATGAGGCAAAGGGATGGTCCTCCCGTCTGGCAAGAAGTCTCCTGCTCTGGGTTCTGCCCATTCTCGGAACCCTGCTGTTCCTGGCTTGTTTTACTCAGGCAAATCCGGTCCTGGAACGCTGGATCCGCGGGCTGTTTGAAGCATTGAGAACCATTCGCTTCCCGTCGGCTCCGCGATGCCTGTTCTGGTGTTTCATCGCGTATCTGGCTCTCGGCGCGACCGGGCTGGTTCTGTGGCAGAGAATCTATCCCGAATTCCTGAAGAATCCTTTGCGGGGAGAGGGGATTTGGGGCGTGTCGGAACAGCTGTCCCGGATTCTTGCCGGAATCATCACGCGTGGACTGCTGTTGTTCAATCTGCTTTTTCTGATTCAGAACCTGCTGGATGTGGAGTATCTCTGGGCGGGAGTGCACCTGCCGGAGGGAATGAGTTATGCGGAGTATGCGCACCGCGGCGCGTATCCGCTGATCGTCACGGCGCTGATTGCAGGAGGGCTGACCTTGCTGGCGTTCAGCGGAAAGTGCGGAGGACGGGAGTGGAAGGCCCCTCGGATTCTGGTCTATGTCTGGCTGGTGCAGAATGTGTTTCTGGTGGCGTCCTCTTTGCTGAGGTTGGAAAAATATGTGGCTGTGTACAGCCTGACTCGTCTTCGGTTCGCGGCGGTACTGTGGATGGTGCTGGTCGGAGTAGGGCTCTGCCTGATTTTTTATAAGATCCTGCGGAGAAAATCTCTGCGCTGGCTGTTCTGGGCGAACGGTGCTCAGCTGCTGGCCGTCTTGCTGTTTGTGCTGTTCTTTGACAGCTCCCGATGGATTGCTGAGTACAATTTTGATCACTGTCGGGAAATTGCCGGGAAAACGGAATACGGGATTCTGCCGTCCCGTCTTGACGGGGAGTATCTGATGGAGCTGCTGCCTTCGTCGCTGCCGGTTCTGCTGCGGATGCGGAAGGAGGGAATGCCGCTTCCGGAAAACTGTTCTCTGCGGATGGAGATCCGAAAACTGGAGGAGTCGCTGGAGTCCTGGAGAACATGGACGCCGTCCGCGTTCCAACTGTTCCGGATGGCGGAGCAGTTGGAGCCGGAGTGGAGAAGTCTTCCGGCGATCGGGAAAACGGCTGGGAAAGAGAAGATGTCCCGGTAGAGAGGGAGCGGTCGTTTTCGCTGAAGTGCTCTGGCGGGATGGTAAAGAATCCGGCGGAAAAAAGAGGCCTGGTGCGGTTCGGAGCAGAGATGTGGCTCTTTCCCTTTTTCCCCTCGGAGAGAGGGGGACGGCCGGATCTGGAAAAAGGATGAAAAAACGGTAAAAATTGATTCCTTTTCCGGGATTTCGGTTTGACTTTTTTCGTCCAGGATGTATACTTGCAAAGTGTCATTGTCGCGTGGGTTGATTTCAAGATTGCGTACGATGTTTTGAAATCAGCACAGGCATTGTTCATTTAACCCGCTAAGGAGGAAATTTCGAATGTCGGGCATCACAAACACGCAAGACGGTAATTATTGTGCCGCACACGTCGCTTATGCACTGAGCGAAGTCGCAGCCATCTACCCGATCACCCCGTCGTCCACCATGGGAGAATGGGTGGACCAGTGGGCGGCAGAAGGCAGAAAGAACATTTGGGGCCAGGAAGTCCGGGTCGCGGAAATGCAGTCGGAAGCCGGAGCTGCCGGAGCCGTTCACGGGTCTCTGGTCGCCGGAGCTCTGACAAGCACCTATACCGCCTCCCAGGGTCTGCTTCTCATGATCCCGAACATGTACAAGATCGCCGGAGAACTGATCCCGACCGTGTTCCATGTGACCGCCCGCGCCCTCGCGGCTCAGTCGCTCGCCATCTTCGGCGATCATTCCGACGTGATGGCCTGCCGCAATACCGGTTTCGCTCTTCTCGCGGCGGCTTCCGTGCAGGAGGAGATGGACCTTGCGCTCGTCGCCCACCTCTCCACCTACAAGGCCCGCGTTCCGTTCCTGCAGTTCTTCGACGGATTCCGCACCTCGCATGAAGTTCACAAGTATCACGAGATCACGTATGACGAGATCCGCGAACTGGTGGAACCGAAATACATTGAAGAGTTCCGCGCCCGCGCTCTCCGCCCGGATGCTCCGATCACCAACGTCGGCGCTCAGAACCCGGACGTCTACTTCCAGGGCCGCGAAACGGTCAACAAGTTCTACAATGCAACGCCGGCGATCGTTCAGGAGTACATGGATAAAATCGCTGCGAAGACCGGCCGTCAGTACCATCTGTTCGACTATGTCGGAGCGCCGGACGCCACCGATGTGATCGTCGCAATGGGCTCCAGCTGCGAAACCATCGATGAGACGGTCGAATACCTGAATGAAAAGCGCGGAATGAAACTGGGACTGGTCAAGGTCCGCCTGTATCGTCCGTTCGACGTCGAGGCCTTCCGGAAGGCTCTGCCGTCCACGGTCAAACGGGTTGCCGTGCTCGACCGGACCAAAGAGCCGGGCGCCATCGGCGAGCCGCTCTATCTGGATGTGGTTGTCGCTCTGAACGGGATGAACATCCGGATCATCGGCGGCCGGTACGGACTCTCTTCGAAGGAGTTCACGCCGTCCATGGTTCTCGCAGTGTTCAAGCACCTCGCCAAGGACGGATTCCACGGATTCACCGTCGGTATCGACGATGATGTGACCCATACCTCCCTCAAGGTGGAGGAAGAGATCGTCACGGAGCCGGAAGGAACCACGAACTGCATGTTCTGGGGTCTCGGCGGAGACGGAACGGTCGGAGCGAACAAAAACTCCATCAAGATCATCGGAAAATATCGCGAGGATATGGATGCGCAGGCGTACTTCTCCTACGACTCCAAGAAATCTTTCGGTGTGACCGTGTCGCATCTGCGCTTCGGTGTGAAGCCGATCAAGAGCACGTATCTGATCACCTCTCCGGACTTTGTCTCCTGCTCCTCGTTCAGCTATGTCGGCCGCTATGACCTGCTGAAGGGAATCAAAGAGGGCGGAACCTTCCTGCTGAACTCGCATTACAGCAACGAGGAGGTCTTCCAGCATCTGACGCGCGACATGCAGGAAACGATCCTCAAAAAGAAGATCAAATTCTACAACATCAATGCAGAAAAACTGATCGCCGAACAGCCCGGTCTGCGCGGCAAAGGCGCCAACACCGTCATGATGGTGGCATACTTCAAGGTCTCCGGAATCGTTCCGTTCGAAAAGGCGGAAGAGGGCATGAAGGAAATGACCAAGAAGACCTTCAAGAAAAAAGGCGATGACGTGGTCAACATGAACCTCGCCCTGATCGACGCGGCCATCAACGCCTGTCAGCAGGTGAAGGTCCCGGAATCCCTGGACGGAATCCCCTCCGCGCCGATGGTCAAACTGCTGCCGGATCACGCATCCGAGTTTGCGAAGAAGATCATCGAACCGTCGATGAAACTTCAGGGAGACAGCATCCCGGTTTCCGCAATGTCCGTCGACGGCAAGATCCCGACCGGTACGGCCTGCCTCGAGAAACGCGGTATCGCTCCGCGCGTTCCGAAGTGGAATTCCGCAACCTGCGTGCAGTGCAATGTCTGCGGCATGGCGTGTCCGCACGCGGCAATCCGCGCCAAACTGATCGAGCCGGCGGAACTGGCCAATGCTCCGGCCACCTTCAAGGCGGTTCCCGCCAAAGGACGCGACGCAGGACTCCAGTTCAAGATCCAGGTTTATATTGAAGACTGCACCGGATGCGGTGTCTGCGTGGATCAGTGCACCGTCAACCGCGGCGGCAAGCTGGCTCCGGCTCTCACCTGGTCGACCCTCGAAGCCGAACGGGCCGCAGGCGAGAACGAAAACGAGAAGTTCTTCAACGACGTCCTGCCGGACAATGTGATGGGCTCCAACGCCATCACCACCGTGAAGGGAGCAATGCTCCGCAAGCCTCTGTTTGAATTCTCCGGAGCGTGCGCCGGCTGCGGCGAAACTCCGTACGTCAAACTGATGGCGCAGCTGTTCGGCGAGAACGTGATGATCGCGAACGCCACCGGCTGCTCCTCGATCTACGGCGGAACCTTCCCGACGATTCCGTATACCAAGGACAAAAACGGACGCGGTCCGGCATGGGCGAACTCCCTGTTCGAAGACAACGCGGAATTCGGATTCGGCATGCGCATGGCCGTGGATGCCAACCGCGCACTGCTGAAGCAGGAAGTGGAAAAGATCCTCGCCAGCGACAAGGCTCCGGCGGAACTCAAGGACGCTCTCAATAACGCCATGAGCCACTGGGACAACTCCAAGACTCCGGAAGCCATCGAAGCGCAGACGAAGGCGAAAGCCGCGATTGCAAAAGCTCTGGAAGGCTGCGACTGCCCGACCCTCAAGAAGGTCAGCGAACTTTCCGATTACTTCTGCGACAAGTCCGTGTGGATCATCGGCGGTGACGGCTGGGCCAACGATATCGGCTACGGCGGCATCGACCATGTTCTCGCCCAGGGCAAGAATGTGAACATTCTCGTTCTGGACACCGAGGTGTACTCCAACAC
>DDJH01000232.1:5433-8908 GCA_002338895.1 Lentisphaeria bacterium UBA1829
ATGAGCTACGGCTATGTCTATGTTGCCTCTGTTTCGATGGGCGCGGACAGAAATCAGACCATGAAGGCCTTCCTGGAAGCGGAAGCCTACGATGGTCCGTCCATCATCTTTGCCTATGCGCCCTGCATTGCGCACGGCATCGACATGTCCAAGACCCAGACCGAGGAGAAACGCGCGGTCGACTGCGGCTACTATCCGCTCTACCGCTACAATCCGGCCAAAGAGGTCCCGTTCACATGGGATGTCAAGGCTGCTCCGAACGGTGCATTCCAGGAATTCATCCGGTCCGAGGGTCGTTACAAATCGCTTCTGAAGGCCAACCCGGCCCATGCGGAAGAGCTCTATGCGAAGGCGGAAAAAGACGCCGCCAAACGGATGGAGTTCTATCAGCAGGTTGGCGCGCTGATGAAGTAAGGATGATCTCCAGTTTCTGAAGATCCGCGCGTCCGGCTTCCCCGCGAAACCGGACGCGCTTTTTGTTCCCGGAAACGGAGGATCGAAATTGAGTTGAGGAAGAGTGCGGGAAGAAGAGATGCGTTTTTTTGCGAGATCTTTTCTTCCCGCCCCCTCCCGAATGCTGTTTTCAGAGAAGACCGATCTTGATTCAAGGAGAAGAAGCAATGGCTGAAGTTGGAAAACATTGCATTGTCAAACTGCTGCCGCCGGAACTGAATTTCGTCCTGCGCGACGCATTGAGCGTGCGGGGATGGGAGTTTGAATCGCTGCCGTATGCCGNNGTATTCAAAGCGGTGAAAAACAAAACGAATGTTGTGCTTTACAACAGCGGGAAGCTGGTGATCCAGGGGGGAGAGGCTCAGGATTTTGTGGATTTCATTCTCGAACCGGAGGTGATGAAGGATCTGGCCTTTCAGGAGCATCAGGCGGCATTCACGCCGCATGCGGGAATGGATGAGAGCGGGAAGGGCGATTTTTTCGGACCGCTGGTGGTGGCGGCTGTATATGTCGATAAAAAGATGGAGATCGATCTCGGCAATGCGGGCGTGCGTGACTGCAAGCAGATTCGAAGCGATGTCCAGCTGGCCGGAATCGCCGCGGATGCGATGAAGATTGTCAAGGGGAAGGTCGGTCTGGTGTCGATCGGCCCGGAAGCGTACAACCGGATGTATGGGAACTTCCGGTCCTTGAACCATCTTCTTGCCTGGGGCCACGCCCGTGCATTGGAGAATCTGCTGGAAAAGGTGCCGGAGTGTTCCGAAGCGATTGCGGACCAGTTCGGAAACGAGCAGCTTCTTCTTTCCGCACTGAAGGAGAAGGGACGTCGGATTCGTCTGATTCAGAGGCCGCGGGCGGAGAGCGACATGGCGGTCGCCGCAGCGTCCGTTCTGGCCCGGGCCGCGTTTCTGAGACGCCTTCAGGATCTTGGAGAACAGGCCGGAATGAAACTGCCGAAGGGTGCCGGTGAACCGGTCGATCGCTGCGCGGCGGAGCTTGCGGCAAAAGGCGGGGCGGAGCTGCTTTCCCGATTTGCCAAGATGCACTTCCGGAACAGCAGCAAGGCGCTTGGTCTTCCCGTGGAACCGAAAATTCCCTGGCGGAAGAAGAGCGCTCCGGTGTCTCCCGAGTCGGGAATGACCGACGGAACGTTGTTTTGAAAAGCCGCCGGAATGATCGGACGGCCGGTTGAGAAAGAGGTTTACGGTTTTTTCTATCTGCACTCTTTTTGACTCTTTTTTCCGTATTGGATTTGCCAGTTGTCCAATCCGGGAGTATTGTAGGGAAATTGCAGATGTCTGCTCTGAATGACAGAGGGTTTTTCGGAGGAAGGTGGACATGAATTTCAGTTATATTTCACTGGATCCGGTTCCGGTTTCGAAGCCCGGTCCGCATGCGGCGAAGGAGCTGCGGACACATCAGGGAATTCCCGGGATCGAATGCAGTGCATCCGGGCGGCTTTTTGCCGTATGGTATGCGGGCGGAAACGGGGAATGCCGCGAAAATTATGTGACCATGGCGGTCAGTGACGATCATGGCGCGACCTGGAAAGATTCGGTGGCGGTGGTTGATCCGCCCCATCCGGATGTGCGGGCATTTGATTCGGTCCTCTGGCGTTCTCCGGACGGACGATTCTTCTGGTTCTGGAGCCAGGGATGCGGCGGAGCGGATGGCTCGCGGGAGATCTATGATGGGATCGGCGGCGTCTGGTGTTCGGTTCTGGAAAATCCGGATGACGATCCGGAGAATTTTCGCTTCACGTTGCCCCGCAGGATTTCAAACGGAATTATGATGAACAAGCCGACGGTGCTTGGCGATGGAACATGGGCGTTTCCGTGTTCGCTCTGGACGGGGGATTACCGCCGCCACGATTCGCTCGGCGTTGTGCCCGGTGCGATGATGGTGACCTCCTCCGACGGTGGGGAGACCTTTTCCGTCCGTGGCCGAGTCGATATGAGAAACGTTGACGGCGGACCGCTTTTCGATGAACATCAGTTTGTTGAACTTCATGACGGGCGGATTCTCTGTGCCATCCGGGTGAGGAAGGGTGTGGCGGAAAGTTTTTCCTCCGATGGCGGGTACACCTGGTCCGATCCGGTTCTTTCGGAAACGATACATGGACCCAACAGTCGCTTTTTCCTTCGCCGTTTGAAATCGGGACGCCTTCTTCTGGTGAATAATGATTCATCCGTTCGGCGCGAGAGAATGACTGCCAGTCTTTCCGAAGATGATGGCAGAACCTGGCCATATCATCTTCTGCTGTATGCTCCGGAAGGGGTCTCTTATCCGGATGGCTGCGAGTATTCGGATGGGCATCTTGCACTGATTTATGATTTTGACCGCTCCAAGGGAGGATATATTTTTCTTTCCCGGATCACTGAGGAGGATCTGCTCGCCGGACGGCTGGTTTCTCCCGATTCCGTGCTGAATTTGGAAGTCAGCCATTCCAGACCCGTATCAAGAAGAGAATAGAATTATACCATTTTTTCCTGGTCCAAAGCTCTGCTCTTGTAAAACAGAAAAATGAGGATATAGTATAAAGGTTGTGAACATCTGGAATATGGCCTGAAACTGAGGAGGCGGTTTATGGTAGACTTTTCCCAGAAAGGATCCTCTATTTCATGGTATGATCGGCTATGGGTGCTTTATCGTCGAGTACAGCATTTAGTTCAGTATTGCATGATTGGATGTTTAGGCGCTGGAATGGACTTTGTGCTGTATACGCTCCTGATTGAGCAAACATCNNACATCACTTCATTATCAGGTTGTGAATATTTTTTCAACGAGCGTTGGAATCTGCAATAATTTTATATGGAATGCTTTTTTGAATTTCAAAGTTTGGAACCATTTTTTTCTGAGGTTTTGCTCGTTCTATTGTGTTGGAGCAATTGGAATATTGATTACATCAGGATGCCTCTATCTCCTGATTGAATGCCTTGATTGGAATAAGATTGCTGCAAAGGTCATTACGATTTTTCTGGTAACAGCCGTTCAATTCTTGCTGAATAAATATATAACATTT
>DDJH01000199.1 GCA_002338895.1 Lentisphaeria bacterium UBA1829
ATGGAGGGACAGATACAGTTCATGTCCCGAATGGAGCAGCCGAAACAAACAGGAATGACAAGATCGCCCCATGCAGACTTCCGCACATCTCCGATCAAGACATGCTGTGATCGATCCGACCTACTCCGCACTGGAGCCCGGCCCGGCGGGGCTTGAATCCGGAAGTTGTTTTTTCTGGCATTATGAGTTGGAAGATCTTGTCCTGTTCCGCCTGGAAAGGATGAGACAGGATTTTATAAATGCCAAACGCAAAGTCGGCTGGCCGGGACTTTTTCGGCCGATCCGCCGCAAACTCCTCTTCGAGCGGATCTTTGACGACTCCTGCCGGATTGATCTGCAAACTTCCGGAGAGTGCTCCATTGAATCACATGGGACCATACAGACCTTTCCCGGCGGAAGATTTTCATATAGGGTTTCTGCGGCTGGCCCGGTGAAAATCACGGTGCACAGCCGATCCCTTCCCGCGCTGGGGTCGAACCTGGAATGGAAGATTCTGGAAGGAGGGAAAACTCTTCGAGCGGAACGGCTGCCATTCCGGAAATCAGGAAAACTTCCCCATGAAGAGGATCTCCCGGAAATCATCATTCGTCCGGAGCAGCTTGCCGACGGCTCTTACGATGCCGGCCGTGAACTGTACGGCTATCTGGAAGCGGACTGCGAAACCATACCGCGTCTTGGAGCAGGCGAAACCCGTTATGAAATGGCCAATCTGGATCCGGAACTTTCGGAGCAGGATCTTGAACTGACCGCACCGGAAACCGGACGGATTCGAACGCGGAATCCGATCGCGTTCCGCTACTTTCAGTTTGTCGGAGAACAGCCGCGGAACGTGATATGCCGCGCACTGTTTTCTCCGCAACAATACCGAGGAGCATTCGCGGGGACGGAACGGCAGAATGCAATCTGGATGCGTTCCGCCTATACGCTCCGGCTGAACATGCATCATTTTCTGCTCGACGGAATCAAGAGGGACCACATGCCTTGGGCCGGAGATCTTGCTCTCAGCCTCACCTCCAATGCCTATGTCTTTGGAGACGGGCAGATCGTGAAAAATTCTCTGACCGTTCTCGGATGCAGCGGTCCGGCATACAAGGATATCAATGGAATTACCGATTTTTCGTGCTGGTATCCAGTCTGCCATGAGCTCTATCAGCTTTACTGGGGGGATTCTGAGTTTCTGGACCGCTCTTTCCCGATCATTCGGAAACACATTGATTCTCTGATTGCGCGGACCGACAAGGACCATTTTCTTACAAAGGATCTGCAGTGGGTGTTCATTGACTGGACGCCCGGTTCGAAAACCTCCGCTCTGCAATGTCTGTTTTACTTTGCGATGTGCTCGGCGGCCCGCCTTGCCGGTCGTCTCAGAGCATCGTCGGAACAGGAGAGATGGAGTGAATTTGCGCAGCATCTGAAAGAATCGATTTATGCGAAATGTTTCTCTCCGGCAACCGGACTCTTCCGGGCGACGCTGGATCCATCCATAGAGGAATATACGCGCCACGCCAACTTGTTTGCTCTGCTTTCGGGGATGGCGGACATAAAGAAACATCCGGAAATTGTGAAGGCCCTGCAAGGTACAGCACTTCCGGAATTCAGGACACCGTTCCTTCAGACATGGGAAATGCTTCTCATGGCGGAAAACGGGGGAATCGATTTCTTCTCGCGGTCTTTGGAACGCGTTTGGGGATTTATGCTGGATCAGGGTGCGACAACTTTTTGGGAAAGATGCGGCACCTCAGCTTCCGAAAAAGAATACTGCGGATTTTACAATCGTCCTTATGGCGCGAGTCTCTGCCATGCATGGGCCTCCGGTCCGGTTTTTCTTCTTCCGCGGATTCTGCTCGGTCTGCGCCCTCTGGAAGATGGGTGGAAAACGTTTACATGTCGGCCCTCTCCGGATGCAGGCAATCTCCGCGGCGCGGTCCCGACCCCGCATGGACTGATTGAGGCGGAATGGGTCAACGGAACCTTATCGCTGCGCTATCCGCAGGGCATCCGGTTTTCCAGCCGGGGAGACCGGCAGAACTCCGGTCCTCTGTAAGAGTCAGGAAAAGTCGTTGAAAAGTTATATTTATAAAATCAAAAAAGAGAGGTTTTTATGAGACAGAAAATGATCCATTTCACTCTGGTTGAATTATTGATTACGATTGCGATCATCGCTATTCTAGCAGCAATGCTTTTGCCAGCACTGAACAAGGCCCGGGAATCGGCGCGGTCCGCCGGCTGTCTCTCCAACCGCAAACAGCTTCTGATAGCGGTGTTTCAGTATGCGGACAACTATAACAGTTTTCTGCCGAAGCACGATTCCGCGGAGGGCTCCGTTGCCACATGGGGAACGGTGCTGTATTACGACTTCACCGGGAAAACGATGCCGTCTGTCATCACGGCGGGACAGGGGCAGAGAATGGAGTGGATCCGCAACAGTACGACGGGTCTGTATGACCGTCCGAGACTTCCCATGTTCGACTGTCCAAGTTCCCCGCGTCCCCTTGACATCACCAAGAGCTCCTTTCCGATCGGTTGATTGCCNNTCCGATCGGGATGAACTATTTTCTATGTGCATCCAATTATGAGGCATTGGGACGGAACAAACTTTCCAACTGCAAATACCCGAGTGTCCGAATGCTGTATGCGGATATGACCGGGCCGGCCTATGGCACAAGCGTTTATGGACGTGGAGACGGATCTCCCTCTCTCTCCCGGATCTCGTATCTGCACAACGCCACAGGAACCGCCGGCTATGTGGATGGACATGCCAACCGGGTAAAGATGTATCAGCTGCCCAGTGATTCCGCATGGGCAATCAATGACTTCTGGGGGCGCTACAAATAATCCTCTTCTAAGACAAGAAACAGGGGGGAAAAGCGACAGGCTTTCAATGCATGTTCCTCTCATTCAGAAGGATCCGAGGAAAGCATATTGAATTTCAAGAACGAAACCGACAACGACAAATGGAAAGGAATTAAATTCTTATGAAGCCCGTCATTCTCGTTTTTCTTCTGTTCTCCGCGCTCTTCTGCAGCAGGGGAGCAGAGAAAATTTCCCGTTCCGGGAGCGATTTGCTGAAAATAGAAGATCTGACTTTTGGACTAGCCTTCTGGGACAAAGACTGGAATAACGGCGTGTCGCAACAGTTTTCCCCTTCCAGTGTCGCATTTCCCGGAGAAGGAGCGGCGAACACTCCTCTCGGCCTTCGCCGTCAGGGGACCTTTCAAACCCCCGCTTCCGGGAAGTTTGAATTTACGGAAACGGTCCGGAGAGTGTCCGATACCGAACAGCATATTCGCCTGGAACTCAAATCAGCAGAAGGCATTTCGGCGGCGATGCTGGTTTTTCAGAGTTCGCGCATTCCCATGTCTGTTTACCGGGAACGCCCCGCGCTTTTCAACGGGAGGGAGATTCTTCCGGAGGCACAGAAGCAGTTTTTCGGCTATCCGGGGAAAAACGGGAGTCTGCTTCAGATACCGTTGAAATATGGGATTTTGACAATCGGGGGGAATTTTCAGGTTCGGGTTCCGCGAATACAGCAGGATGTGGAGATCCGTCTTTGTTTCACGCCGTACAAAGGAGTTGTCAGGGAGGCGGTTCTTGATCTTCATCTGCGCTACGAACCGTATTCGGCGATAATGCTTGATTTTCGTTCCAAAGCCAATATGGGATTCGCGGATGAGAAAGAAAACGACGGAAAGGGCGGATGGACCGATCAGGGTTCCCGAAATGATCTTCGCACTCTTCCAGTCGGGAAGCAGAAGTTTGCGGGGATCCCATTTGACATCATCGACCCGAAAACAAACGCGGGGAAATCCTGTCTGGCGTTTCGCGGCAGGATGCGGCCCTTTTTTCTTGAATCGGCGAAATTCGATGTTCCGGCAGCTTCCGGCCGTTTTCTCCATTTACTCAACGCGGTTGGCTGGGAACCGGGGAGAGGAAAGCCGGTCGGAAGGATCCGCGTTGCTTATACCGACGGGACTCTTGCGGAGCATGAGGTGCTTGCGGGACGGGATACCGGAAATTTCTGGAATCCGTTCAATACGGAAAAACGGGTTGTCGCATGGAAAGGGAAAAACCCTTCGGCGGCCATCGGGCTCTATACAACGGGAATCGTTCTTGATCCCCGGAAGAAGGTGAAGAGCATTGAAATGTTCTCCACGAATCAGGTCTGGATGGTTGTTGCCGCAACAATTACCGACCGGATTCCAGAAAAAGAGTCCCAGGTTGTTCTGCGTCCCGGCAGAGAGTGGATCCCGCTTGCATCCGTCACGTCCGCAGCGGCAGGTTCTGCCATGGACTTCTCCTTCCTTGCAGACGCCCCTGCGGGGAAATACGGGTTTCTGAAAATCAGAGGAGAACATTTTGAGTTTGAACAACGTCCTGGAGTTCCTGTTCGTTTTTGGGGAACGAACTTCTGTTTCAGTGCGCTTTATGCGGAAGCGGGCCATACACGTCAAATACTGGATGATCTTGTCCGAAACGGCTGCAATTCCGTGCGCCTTCACCACTTCGACGGGATTCTCACCAGGGGGGAAAGCCGGCGCGGCTCCTTTGACCCGGAACAGTGGAGGAAACTTGATTTTTTTGTTGCCGAAGCGAAAAAACGCGGACTTTACATCACACTGGATCTCTATACGAGCTGTCATGAAGCCGCGCAGGCCCGTCATGGCAATCTTTCCTCCCTTGAGTACAAAGCGCTCTGCTATTTTGATCCCGAGGTCCGTAACGACCTGATCCGGTTCGGCAGAACTCTTTTCGACCATGTGAATCCGTATACGGGGATCGCATGGCGGGATGAGCCGGCAATCGTCCTTCTGAATCTCATCAACGAAGGAACATTGACCCGCACAACAACCGGGATGACTCCGCGTGTACGAAATACGGTTGAAAAAGCATTTCTGGCCTTTCTGAAGAAAAGAGGTATTCCAGCGGAACCGCTGAACTCCGGAGCGCACTGGAAACTGTTTCTATCGGAGAGTGGGAAGGAATTCTTTGCCGATGTCAAAAAACGCCTCGGATTGAAAATTCCGCTCAGCGATCAGAATTATCTTGTTCCCGCGCTGGACACCCGCAATGCCTTTGATTATGTTGATGCTCATCTGTATTGGGCGCATCCCTCGTTCATCGGGAGCAAACCGTGGCAGCTTCCGGCATTTACCACGACGCAGTCTGCCATTTCCGCATGGGGCGGAACAATTGGCACGATCATGGCGCGCCGTATTCTGGGCAAGCCGATGACGATCACCGAGTGGAATCACTGTTATCCGAATCCGACCTCTTTCGATGGACCGTTTCTTGTGGCGGCCTGTTCTTCCATGCAGGATTTTGGAGGTCTCTGGCAGTTTGCCTATTCTCATTCCGGCAACTTCTATTTCAAACCGGGAGCGCTGGGGCCTTTTGATCAGAACAACAATCCGGTTCTTTCGCATGCCATGCGGATGGGGGCCCTGCTGTTTCTGCGCGGCGATGTCTCACCTGCACCGATTACTCTTGCTTTTGCTCCGGATGTGGCGGAACGGACCATTTCCAGGATGGCTCTGCTGAGCAGGGTTGGTCTCTGCTGGGATCGAATGTCAGGAGTCAATGCGGAAATCGTTCTTCGGAAGGAGACGGCAAAAACTTCCGCACCGAAATTGATTGCGGGCTCGAGTTCTGCTCTTGTCCGAGAACTTGTCGCTTCTGGAATCCTGCCGGCCGGGAGTTCGGATTTTTCCCGGAATGAGGCGGTCTCTGTCACGGGAGAGCTGAGACTGGATGCGGAACACGAGATCTTCCACGTTGTCACATCCCGCAGCGAATCCATCTTGATGCCGGCAAGGAATGAACGGGCCGGGAATGTTCTGCGAGTACGCAACCGGGATGCCTTTGCGGCAATTTCGCTTGCGGCGATTGACGGGGCGCCTCTTGTCCGGAGCCGGAGGATGATTCTGCTGCATCTGACGGAGAACAAGAATGAAGGAGCGGTCTTTCGTGATTCTTCCATGACCATTCAGGAGAAATCCGGTAGTCCGAAACAGCTCCTCCGACGAAATCGGGCCGACATTTTTCTAAAACTCAAAGGCAAATACAAAGTTTTTGCCTGTTCCGGAACAGGCAAACGTCTCTTTGAACTTCCTCAGAAACCGGAAAAGAATGGATTCCTTCTGGAATTGGACAACGCATCCGCCCCTGGAGGCGTCCTGCTCTATGAAGTTGTCCGGGAATAAACCGGCAGACATTCCGGAAATGCCGGAACAGCATCCGGAACGGAGCAGAGCGACGCGCCTCGGAGACAGAATGCCCGGCACTTCTGTCTCCATCACGCCGCGATGGACGGGAAAACGGTGGACTCTTTCTGAAGAAGCCGCTCCATTCCGGGGCCAAGAAATGCGCGGCGTCTTCCGGACTGCGCGGAAGGCACACCCGAAGGGAACTCCCGGCAAAAGAACTGTTGTGTCTGCTTATCGAGTCGCCGTTTTTTCCGGAAGGAGGACAAAGTCCGGGAAGAGTCCGGGGCGTTTCGGAATCCGGCCGATTCCGGGCTGAAGTTCCAGCCATCCGATCCGCTGTTTCCCATTGTTCAGATTCACAAGGAAGTTGAAGCGGGTCATGGCTCCCGCTGTCAGCTTGAAAGGACTGATCGAAACGGGGGGAAGAGCGATCTCATACACCACGCGGTCGGGTGTCCGGCGGAGAGCGAATTCCACCTGCCGGTTCACGCCGACCGCCTTCGGAAGACTGTCATAGGTGCTTGCCGAAGCATAGGCGCAGATCACAAGAGGCTGTTTTTTGAAAAGGGCGAAGGAGTATTCAAAATCATCGTCCTGGTAGCCGGCCTGGGCCCGGGCGGCGTTGCAGACGGTGTCGAACGCGATCTGAACACTGTCCCCCTTCCAGATGGATGCTTCTCCGTACCGGTCCTCGGGATAAAAGGACTTTTTCCGGACTTCGAACGAGAGGTACAGACGCGATTCGTTCCAGAACGAGCGGAACAGCACCGTGGTTTTTTCCTCCTCCGGCGTCAAGACGGCCTGTTCCCGCACCGCGTCGGATGCGTCAAGACGAATCGGAGTGACAACGGGCCAGTCGGAAAGATCTCCATCAATCCGCGGTCGTTTTCCGGACCAGGGCACGAGAATGGCGCGGAGCCGGACCTCCTCTTTCCGGAGAAAATTCAACCGGGGGACGGAAATTTCCACTCTTCCCGGAACAGCGACCAATCCAAACGGTCCGACGCCCCGGAACGACAGAGTTTTCGTCTGTTCCGCAGGAATGTCATGGAACTCGGCATTCGAGACGGTCCCCTTTCCCGTGAACCGGACGGATCCGGATATCGGAGAACCGGTGAGATTCCGGATGGAGATTTCCACGGAATCCTGTCCGGTCACCTTCACCGCCGTCTGGACCACCTCGCCAGTGACGGGTCTCCGGGCGGAGCCGATCACCTTCGCCAGTTCCCGGACCGGGAGCTCCGATTCCAGGTAGACAGGATATTCACTCAGCAGGAAACGATCGCCATCCACCCGGGATCCCATCATGTCATACGCGCGGAATTTCCGGGAGAAGTGGATGGGGTCCGGTTTTCCGTTCCATTTCCAGAGGACCGCGATCCGCCGGTCGGAACGGTCGAAGATGAAGCAGCGGCAGTCCACACCGATCCGGACCTGTCCGGCGGGAACGGCACTCTCCAGACGATCCGCGGCGGCACGGACGGCAAACAGCAGAGGTCCCGGATGAGGAGCACAGTTGCTGTCGCCATTCCCCGCGAGAATCACGTGCCAGTTTGTCCCGGCGATGATTCCACCTCCCGCGGAATAGTGAAAATACTTTTCCAGTCCGTTTGCAAATCCGATCAGATGATTCCGGATGTCGCGGGCGACAAACAGCCGGGCCCGCTCCGGCAGCAGATTGTTCGGAGAGTGCGACGGATATGCCCGTCCGGCCTCGGTTCCGTAAAACGCATACGGTTTTCCGAACCGGGCCACCGCTTTGGAAAGACTCCGGAGATCCTCTCCGTAATCCGGCAGTTCCGGCAGCTGACGATACGGATGTTCGGAAAGAATGTCGTAGCAGTCGGCGGCCCCCTTCCCCAGCACGGTTTCGATCCAGCTGACAACGGTTTTGCAGGGAGTCGGTCCGGCGATTTTCGCTCCCGGATCGGCGCGGCGGATCACCG
Organism: Lentisphaeria bacterium UBA1829; assembly: GCA_002338895.1. GTDB lineage: Bacteria > Verrucomicrobiota > Lentisphaeria > Victivallales > UBA1829 > UBA1829. Next base: position 8,150 of record DDJH01000199.1, read on the forward strand.
GGGCAAGCGCCTTTGCACATTCCGCCACCGTCTCGGCGTTTGCCTCCGTCAGACGCGAGGGATCCGGATTCGGGGATCGTCCCGACCAGATATTCGGCTCATTGAGAAGCTCATAGACATCCACCGCACCCTTCACCGTTTCGATTTTCTTTTTCAGCAGCTCCTTCCAAAGCGAATAATCCCTGGGCAGGAAAAACTGTTCCTTCGGATTCGGATTGAAGCTCCCGACGTTCAGGAGCGTGAAGAATCCCGCCTTGTGAAAACGGACCGGGTCCCGGAAATCCCAGAGACGCACGGAGCCGATGCGGAAAGGCTTCAGCAGAGCGATCACCCGGTCCGCATTGAAACGATCGGTCGCATCAATGTTGATTCCGAAACGGGGATTCAGCGGGCCGGGCGGATCCACGACGCCGACGGGAAGAACATGATTCTGTTTTTTCCCGTCCGATTCCGCCTCCACGATCAGAGTCAGAGCCCCGCGGACATTCTTCGGAGGAACGATCCGGATTGTTTCGCGGTGCGGCAAGGCGACCGTCTCCGGACGCCCCGACGCGACCTCTTTTCCGAAGAAATCGAGCAGTTTCCACGACCGGCGCATCTGTTTTGCGGAAGGAAGGACGGGACGGAAAGAGAGATCTGCCGCGATCGTCTCATCGGAGAAATAGAGTTTTTCCTTTTTGTCGAGCGCCCCGGCAATCCAGACGGAGGATTCCTCGCGGAACACCGAATCGGAATCCTGATGATACGAAAGGTCATCCAGATAGACCGTCGATCCGGGCTTGAAATCGAATCGGGGATATGCAAGATTGTATCCGAACGAGGAGAAATCGCTTCCGATCACCGTAATTCCGGGCAGAGAACGCATTCCCCACGATGGGATCGAAAGCACATAGCGTTTCCATTCCCGTCCGACCGTGACATTTTTCAGATACGTCACCGCGTTCTTCGGGAAAAGATTCATGCCGACCACCGTCGGTTTTTCGGCCTTCATCCAGACCGAAAGCGTGGCGGGTCTTCCGGGCACCGTCGGCACCGCGTTGAAATAGAGCTGGTTGATGCTGTTCTCCGGAGACGTGATCTTGAAGGANNAGGAACGAGTTCCCGAATGAAACTCCTTCGAATCAATCTCCACTTTCATCGTTCCGGTAAAGGCCTTTCCGCGATAGTCGACATGCTTTCCATCCCCGGCCCGTCCCAGGAAACGCATATCGTAATACGCAGTTCCGTAGAATCCCCGCTCCGCACCGCCGTTGACGACCCACTGCTTCCGCGGATTGTTCTTCAATGGAACGACCTTCCCGAATGCGCATTTCCGCAGAAAATACACGGCCGGTTTGCGGAAATCCAGACGGAGATGCAGTCGTTTCAGCGGCGTTTCCGGAAGGGTCTGCTGGAAACGGAAAACCTGAAAACGCTCTCCGCAGAAGATTTGCTGCACCCGCCAGTAATGCCGGTCGATTTCTAT
>DDJH01000064.1 GCA_002338895.1 Lentisphaeria bacterium UBA1829
AGGAAAATGAGGGAGCAATCAGAAATCAGTCGACGGGATTTTCTTAAAACGGCCGGATTGATCGGAGGAGCGGCGCTCTTTCCCGGGGTGATCCGGGGGATGGAGGAGCTGAAGATGACATCTGAAACGAACACTGCATTTGACCGGCTGCTGGAGGGGGTCTGTGACATCCACATTCATTGTCTTCCGGACACCCGGGCGCGCTGCATCGACGAGCTGACCCTTGCCCGTCAGGCGAAATCGGCCGGATACCGGGCGCTGATGTACAAATCCAACGACTGGAGCTGTCACGACCGCGCTTATCTGATCCGGCAGACTCTGCCGGAGTTCGAGGTCTTCGGAAGTCTCTGCATGAATCGCGTTCATGGCGACAAGGTCAACGTCTTTGCCGCGGAACAGGCGATCAAAACCACCGGCTCTCTCTGCCGCTGCATCTGGATGCCGACCCTCTCCGCCGCCTATCAGCACCGGTGCGACAAACTCCCGGGGCCGGGCATTCCGGTTCTCGATCCTCAGGGAAACGTTCTTCCAGAGGTCGTCCGGGTGATGGAACTCTGCGCCGAAGCGGACATCATTTTTGCATCCGGACACAGTTCGCCGCAGGAAAGCCTGATTCTGGCGCGGAAGGCAAAGGAGATCGGGGTGAAGAAGTTCGTTGTCACCCATGTGAATTCTCTGATCTGGAAACTGACGCGCGACCAGATCCTTCGGGCGGTCGATCTCGGCGCATATGTGGAATACTGCTATCTGCCGCGTCTCTGGGGGCCGGGAACTGGGAATCCGCAGTTCGAACGTCAGAGTCATGAGGAGTTCCTGCGTTATGTGCGGACAATTCCGGAACGCAGTTTCATTTCAACCGATCTCGGACAGCTGGGCAATCCGAATCCGATTGATGGAATGCGCGCCTGCATCCGGGAGCTGTCCGGGGCAGAAATTCCACAAAGAGATATTGATCTTCTGGTACGGATCAATCCCGCACACCTGATCGGACTTGACAAATGAAAACGGAGGCAATGACATGAATCGACGTGATTTTCTGAAATCAACCGCAATTTTCGGTGCCGCACTGAGCTTGCCGTCAGCACTTGGAGGATGCACGGCGCAACAGATGAACGTCAACGCAGCGGTCGATCCCGGTCATCAGACCGGAGGGACAGGACTTCCTCATCGCACTCTTGGCAGCGGCAAGGCGGCCTTTGACGTTTCCGCACTCGGTTTCGGCGTGATGGGGATGACCTATAATCGCAGCAGTCACCCGGATAAAAAGCAATGTATTCGTCTGCTTCACGAGGCGGTGGAACGCGGCATAACGCTTTTTGATACCGCCATCATCTACGGTCCGCTCACCAATGAACAGCTGGCGGGGGAAGCGTTGTCATTGTTTAAGGATAAGATCAGCGTAACCACCAAATTTGGTCATGAAGTCATCAACGGCAAGGCTACCGGACGCCAGGACAGCCGTCCCGCCACAATCCGCCGTTACTGCGAGGAATCGCTGAAACGTCTGCGTCTGGATGCGCTCCCGATGTTCTATCAGCATCGGTTTGACCGGAATGTGCCGGCGGAAGAAGTCGCAGGGACCATCAGGGAACTGATCCGCGAAGGCAAGGTTCTGCGCTGGGGGATGTGCGAGGTGAGTGCGGAAACCATCCGCAAGGCTCATGCGGTCTGCCCGCTGACCGCGATTCAGAGTGAATACCACCTCATGCATCGCGAGGTGGAAAAGAACGGTGTGCTTGAAACCTGCCGCGAACTTGGTATCGGTTTCGTTCCGTACAGTCCGCTCAACCGGGGATTTCTCGGCGGCAACATCAACGAGTATACACGGTTCGATCCGAAAAATGACAACCGTCAGACGCTTCCGCGTTTCACGCCGGAGGCAATCCGTGCCAACACCCGGATCGTCAACCTTCTGCAGGATTTCGGGCGGACACGCGGTATGACTTCCGCGCAGGTCGCGCTGGGGTGGCTGTTGCAGAAGGCTCCGTGGATCGTGCCGATTCCCGGGACCACCAAACTTGCGCATCTGGAAGAAAATCTTCACACACTTGAGTTTGCCTGCTCGCCGTCGGAATGGCAGGAACTGGAACGCGGCGTTGCCGCGATTCCCATTGTCGGCAACCGTTACAATGCTGAACAGCAGCGGCAGGTCGGACTCTGATCGCAACCGGAATTTTTTATGGAAAGGATCAATACCATGAACGAATACTTTCTGGGAAAAGTTGCATTGGTCACAGGTTCCGCGATGGGGATCGGGCTTGCCTGTGCCGAAGCCTTCGCAAAAGCCGGAGCCGTCACCGTGATGGCGGACATCAGAAAACCGGAGGAACAGGCCGGGAAATTGAGCGCCGAAGGATATCAGGCAGTCGCGTATGCATGCGATGTGTCCGATGTCAGTTCTGTCAGAGAGATGATGGAATGGATCGCTGCAGAATATGGCCGTCTGGATGCGGCGTTGAACAATGCCGGAATTCAGACTCCGCAGCGTCCGATGGCGGAGATCACCGATGAAGAATTTGACCGGACCGTTGCCGTTGATTTCAAAGGAGTCTGGAACTGCATGCGTTACGAGATTCTCCAGATGCAGAAACAGGACGGAGGCGCAATCGTGAACACATCCTCGCAGGGCGGCGTGACCGGATTCCCGGGACAGGCGGCTTACATCGCCTGCAAACATGCCGTGATCGGTCTGACCCGTACCGCCGCAATTGATTATGCGGCTCAAAACATCCGGATCAACGCCGTCTGTCCGGGCGTGATCCTCACGCCGATGGCCCGGGAACTGATGAACCGTAATCCAGACCTGGAAAAGGATTTGATTCGCGATATCCCCGCCGGTCGGCTGGGGAAACCCGAAGAAATTGCCGATGCCGTATTATGGCTCTGCAGCCCTCAGGCAAGTTTCGTGGACGGACACGCTCTGCTGGTGGACGGCGCATTTTCCATTCATTGAGAGGTGACAGTATGAATCGACGTGATTTTCTCAAATCGGCGGCGCTGGTCACGGCGGCCGGAGCCATGTTCGGAAAAGGATCGGTTTTGAAAGCGGCGGAACCTGCCGCAGTGAAACCCAAAGGTCCGGTTTTGAATTTCAATCCGCAGATGCAGTATCGTCCGATGGGACGGACAGGGGTGAATGTTTCCGCGCTCGGGTTCGGGCTGCTTCGTCTGCCGATGCTCGCGGACGGGAAAACCGTGGATACGGATCAGAGCGTTGCGATGATTCACCGGGCGATCGAGGGCGGCGTGAACTACATCGACACCGGGCGCGTCTACCTCGGCGGACAGAGCGNNGGTTGCCGGAAAAGCTCTCAAAGGAAAATGGCGCGACCGCGTCTACGTCACCTCCAAATCCCCGTGGTGGATCATGGAGAAGCCGGAGGACTTCGAGAAGCTCTTTGATGAATCCCGGCGGACCATGGGGTGTGACGTGATCGATTTTTATCACATTCACATGATCATGCATCGCGGCTGGAAAGAGAAGGTGATCCCGTTCAAGCTGATCGACAAGATCATGAAACTCAAGGAACAGGGGAAAATCCGCTTTGCGGGCTTTTCGTTCCATGACCGTCTGCAGCTGTTCAAAGAGGTGGTTGAATCCGCACCGTGGGATTTCTGTCTGATCCAGCACAACTATCTGGACTATGAATACGAGGCTGGCTGTCTCGGTCCGAAATACGCCGCCGCCAACGGGATGGGACTTGCTGTCATGAAACCGGTCCGTACCGGATTCCTTGCGAATCTGCCGTCCACCATGCGGACGGCGCTCCGTTCGACCGGAATCGAGAAGCCGGATACGGAGTGGGCGCTTGACTACCTCTGGGATATTCCAGAGGTCAGCGTTGCGGTCAGCGGGATGGGTTCCATGGCGGATGTGGAAGCCAATCTCCGGTATGCGTCGAAGGCTCGGCCGAACATGCTCAGTCCCGATGAGCGGAAGGCGCTTGGGGCGGCGATCCGTGCTTTCCGTCAGACTCCGGGACACATTGACTGCACCGGGTGCTACCAGTGTATTCCATGTCCGCACAATGTGGCGATCGGCTATATATTTGCCTATGTCTACAACAACTATCTGGTGCATCGGGACAAGAAGCGGGCGCTGGCGGATTATACGGTTGCGATGTCTCCTGTTCAGCGTGGAGCGCCGGCGTCGGCGTGCGTGAACTGCGGGAAATGTCTGGAGAAGTGTCCGCAGAAGCTGAAGATTCCGGAGCTGCTGAAACGAGTCCGGAACGATCTCGGATTCTGAGCGTTTTCATGCAAAGCTCGATCTCTCCCTTCCTGCGTGTGAGGAGAGGGAGAGAAAGAGAAGTTCCGGCAGAGGTTTTCCTGCCGGAACAGGAGAGACGATCAGCGAATTGCAAGTTCAAAATAGATGGCGGCACCGTCTTTCCCTGTGTCAACGGAAAAGGTCGCTTCCGAATCGGTCCGGTGTTCCGGAAGGATCGTTTTCAGGCGGTTGCCTGCAAGATCCAATGGATAGAGCTTCAGGTTTGCCGCATGACGGTTTTTCACGGTGACGGTGAAGGAGCCCCGCTTGAGAAGTGTGGGACCGTGTCCGCGCTGGACCAGAGTGATCATCTCCGGAGTGGAGAACTCCATATCGGAGTTCAGGGCATTTGTCGCGTAGACCAGCATGAGGCGTTCGGCATCGGCGATATTCTTTTTGCCGTCGATGCTGACAAGGGCGAGGTTGCCGTCGGCGGTCATTTTCCGGATTTCAAACTGGGGAAGTTTGCAGACCGTGCCCGCGGTTGCGCAGATTCCCTGCAGACGCGGCGTGCGGATCTGCATGAATTTCCGGGACGGAATCAGGAGAAGTTCTCCGGTGCAGGATTCGAAAATGGTTTTGCCGTCGCTCCGGTTGGAGGGAGGAAGAATTTTTGCCTTGTGGAGATGGAGAAGCAGTTCGGTCATGTTTGCGGTCGGATTGTCGGTCGCAGTCGAATAGCCCGCCTGATTGACGAGGACGGAGTTGGTGGAGCCGATTCGATAGGCGATCTCTCCGGGAAGCAGTCTGGTCCGGTCGTTCTCCCCTTCGGTGAACTCGGTGGAGTAGCCGGCGAGCAGAGCCGGAAGGGTTTGCTCCGTCGAGAGTCCGCCGTTGATGGTTTCCGGACGGAAAATATCCTGTTTCCGGGCCCGGATCCGGACTGCCGGTCCGGTGGAGGAAACATCGCCGCGGATGAACAGAAAGTAGGTCAGGTATTCCGAGGCCTTGGCAATGGGATCCATCCAGATGCCGAACGTCTGAATATCATTCACTTTTCGGAAGGAAACCGGCGAGCCGTGGCAGGTGAGGGCGTCCAGATCCTGAAATGCCGCATAGCCGCCCAGAAGAAAGCCCTGTTCGTAGCGGTAGCGGTTCCAGAAGGCGATATTCTGCTCGGTGATGACAAATGGTTTCCCAAACTGTCGGGTCGCCATGAAGTTGCGTATGATCTGCGCGGCGCTTTCAATCGCGCTCTGCTGGCGGATGAAGGAGTATTTCGAGACCCAGTTCGAGGGATGATCGTGATAGTGGTTCATCGCCACAAACGGAAGATCCTTGCGAAGATAGTTGAAAAACTGATTTTTGCCGCAGTTGTAATGAACCAGATACCCTTTGAATCCGAGTTCACGCATCTGTTTTTCGTACCATCCGGTCATCTCCTGTTCAATCGGGAGCAGGAATTCCGCTGCGTCGAGGTCGGAGAGATTGCGCGAATAGCCCTTCAGACAGGGAATCTCGTCAAAATCTTTGTACGGAAGGGATTGCGGACCCCATGCCTTGTGGAGATTTTCGATGGTGGAGTATTTCTGTTTCAGGAACTTGCGCCACCGGGGGAGAAAGTAGTGTTCGTCGAAATCGCGCCACAGACCGAACTCCTGTTCGTTGAAGGCGACCGCCATCACGAGAACCGGATCGTCGATCAGACGGGTTTTCGTATAGGGGTTGACCCGGCAGAGAAAGCGTTCCACTCCTTTCCGCCAGTTCGCTCGGACGGCCGGATCGTGAAAAATCAGCGATTTGAACGATTTTGTATCATCCTTCATCTTGTGCATGTTGGTCGTGGTATAGCCGACCCAGCTGGTCATGCAGTCGAAGTTCCAGTAGATGCCGTTCTGCTTCATGCAGTAGATAAAATAGTCGATCTTGTCCAGCATGGACGGATTGAATTCCAGATCTTTCCCCGGTCCGTTCAGCATCAGGGACTGATCGAGAAAATGGGTCCGGACCATGTTGTAGCCGTTGCGCCGCATTTCCCGCGCGAGGTCCGCCAGCTCCTTGTGGGAGAGATTTCGGAGATCCACATGCGGTGTTACGGCATTGGTCAGAAAGCGGATTCGTTCCGTTGGATTTTTTTCAAACACAAAGTGTCCGTTCCGGATCACGACCCGTCCCAGCTCATCGACCGTGCCTTTGCGCATCCAGGCAGAAAGATCGAGGGCGGAACCCGCCCGGATCCGGTTCTGTTCGGAGCGCTGAATGGGAAGCCATTCGCTGCCGGAGCGGATTTTTGTCGTGGCGGCGGACGGGAGCGGAAGATCCGTCGGAGAGAGCGTTGCTCCCAGAATCAGCCAGATGCACTCCGGAACCGCCCGGAACTCCACTTCCGCAATCTCGCCCAGCGACGGATCCACGGGAAAACGCGACAGATAAAGCCCGGCCAGATTTCCATCCCCCGTCCGTCCTTTCAGAACCCCATACCCATTTTTGAGATTTGTCACATGCCGGTACCAGTCGGCCACATCCCGATTGTGTACAATGGGAATCTCCTGCTTTTTTCCGTTTTTGTCCTTCAGGGTCAGAAAGCCGACGTATTTGTCCTTCAGGCTCGGAGCCCAAGCCATGGTGTGCATCAGATAGAGCGTTTTCGCCTTTTCCGCCGGCCGGATCGGAATGCGGACCTGCTTC
>DDJH01000032.1 GCA_002338895.1 Lentisphaeria bacterium UBA1829
CAGAAGGACCGCATCAAAACCCCGACGGATTTCAACCTGACCGCCCATATGGACGCCTTCCTGAAGAATGCCCGGAAACTCTTTTCCGAACGTGCGAAACACAAGAACAACGATATTCGCAAACTGGTCAAAACCCGCGATTACAAGGATCTTCTGAGCAGCATGGAATATGCGGCAAGCCGTCTGGAGGTGGATATCGACTTCCTGAAAAGAAACGATTTCTCCATGCGCATCCGCCGTCATGATCTCCAGCCGATCTATCACGGCGCGGAAAGGAAATCCGAGGACGAGATCCGCGATACCCCGCGAAAACTCACTTTTGATGAGCTCTGGACCCGTTACACAAAAGTGAAAAACGATCTTTTCCGGTCGGAAAACAAGCTGCGCGGGGTTTCGGAATCGTTTTATGGAAAATACCGCGCACTGCTCTCTTCCGAACAGGCGGAAGAGCTGGACGGACTGGTGAAGCAGTATCTTGCCGATGAGCTTTCCCCGGCCCTCTCCCGCAGCATGGCGGTGAAAAAACTGCATACGAAGTATCAATACAGAAAAGACGCATACTCCGCGGAGGAACTGGAGAAGATCCTGCGGAAGAACGGCGCGTTGGAACAGGAGTTGTAAGATGGATGACGATGCAAATTTTGTCGGCCCGATCTGTGCCTATCCCGATTATGTCCGGGATGAGCCGTGGCGGATTTTCCGGATCATGGCGGAGCTGGTGGAGTCGTTTGAGACCATGTCGAAACAGGGGCCGCTCGTGACCATTTTCGGTTCCGCGAGAACCAAACCCGGAACCCCTTCCTATGAGGATGCGGCAAAACTCGCCGGAATGTTTGCCAGGGCCGGATACGGGGTGCTGACCGGAGGTGGGCCTGGAATCATGCAGGCCGGAAACAAGGGGGCTTTCGAAAATCACGGAATCTCGGTCGGCCTGAACATCTCCCTGCCGATGGAGCAGCATCCGAATCAGTATCAGACGACGAGTCTGGAATTCCGGTATTTCTTTGTTCGAAAGGTCTGCTTCCTGAAGTATTCGGTCGCCCTGATCGTCTATCCCGGCGGATTCGGGACGATGGACGAGCTGATGGAAACCCTGACTCTGACGCAGACGCACAAGGTGCGGAAGGTGCCCATCGTGCTGGTCGGACGGAAATTCTGGCAGCCGCTGCTCCAGTGGTTCGAAGAGACTCTCGTCGCGGAAGGAATGATCTCCCGGGAGGATCTGAATCTCTATCAGGTCTTCGATTCGGCCGAGGAGGTGTTCGAATACGTCAAGAAATGCCACAGCCGCGGCGGTGTGAGAACGACCGTTCTGCCGGAATAAGAACCCTCCTTTATATTCATCCCGTCTGCGGGGAGGGGGACGGAACAAAATAAATGATTCCGCCGGTCAGAAACTGTGCATTTCGTAGAGTTTGCGGTAGTAGCCGTCGCGGGCGATGAGTTCCGCGTGCGTGCCGCTCTCGATAATGCGGCCGTCTTTGAGGCAGAGGATCCGATCGACATGCTTGACCGTCGAGAGGCGGTGTGCAATGATGATCGCGGTCCGGTCGCGGCAGAGCTCCTCCATGGACTGACGGACCAGTTCTTCGGATTCGTTGTCCAGCGCACTGGTCGCTTCATCGAAAATCAGGATGGGCGGATTCTTCAGGAAAACCCGCGCGACCGAGATCCGCTGACGCTGTCCGCCGGAGAGTTTGACTCCGCGTTCCCCTGTTTGCGTATCGAATCCGTTGGGGAGGGATTCGACAAAATTCAGCACGTTGGCGCGCCGCGCCGCCTCCCGGACCTCCTCGTCCGAAGCGTCCGGCCGGCCGAACAGAATGTTCTCCCGGATGGACACGTCGAACAGAAAGGCCGACTGCTGAACGATTCCGATTCTGCTGCGGAGGTCCTTCTGGGCAAAGTCCCGCACGTCGATTCCGTCGATCCGGATCGACCCGGAGGAGACGTCGTAGAAGCGGGGGATCAGAGCGGCAATCGTCGATTTCCCCGCGCCCGATTCCCCGACCAGAGCAACCGTCGTTCCCGGTTCTATGGTCAGCGAGATCTCCTTCAGAACATCGGCGTCCGGACGCGACGGATAGTGGAAGGAGACATCGCAGAACTCAATCTTTCCCCGGATTTGCGATATTTCCGCCGGTGTTTTCGGATCCCGGAGATCCGGGGCCTCCAGAATCACCTCCCGGAATCGTTCGAACGCGGCGGACGCCTGCTGGAACTGCTCCGTGAAGTTGACGATCCGCATCATCGGCATCGTGATGTAGCGCGAGTACATGACAAACGCGATGATCTGCGGAATATCCGCCTTGTTGTAATAGGCGAGAATCGCTCCCGCTCCGATGAACAGAAGCGAATAGGACTGAATCAGAAGCATGATCCCCGAATGGAACGACGCCATCGTCGCATAGACATCCTCCTTCGCCGCCAGAAACGAATTGTTGACCTTGTTGAACTTGCGGATCTCCATTCCTTCATTCGTGAAGGATTTGACTTCGCGGACCCCCTGAATGGAGTTTTCCACGCTGCGGTTGATCTCCGCGATCTTCTCCCGGACGCTCCGGAAGCCGCGGCGCATCCGCGACTGGAAGATCGACCCCCAGATCAGAATGAACGGCAGCGGAATCAGCGTGATGCACGCCAGAAGCGGATTCATCCAGAACATCACGATGAATGCTCCGGTCAGAGTCAGAACGGAGATGGTCAGGTCTTCCGGAGCATGGTGCGCCGTCTCCGCCAGCATGGTCAGATCGTTGGAGATCCGGGACATGATGTGCCCCGTCTTGGTCCGGTCGAAGTAGTTGAACGAGAGACGCTGGAGGTGGACAAACAGATCCTGCCGCATCGCCGCCTCCATGCGCGCCCCCAGAATGTGTCCCCAGCGGAGACTCACATAATCCGCCCCCGCGATCAGCAAGGTCAGAATCAGCAGAAGTGCCGACGCCGCAAGAAGACTCTTCAGCTCCATTTTCGGCAGATAGTCGTTGAACACGCGGTAAACGACCATCGGCAGAAGAATGGTCAGCGACGCCTGCGTCAGGATCGCCGCCGCATCCGCCGCCGCAAGAGCCTTGAACGGTTTGTAGTATGCGGCAAATGCCTTCACATTCTGCCACATCTCCGTTGCGGTGAATCTTCTTTCCGGCTCGGCCATGGTCTGCTCAGCTCAGTTTTCCGCGGACGAGTTCAAGCTCTTTTTCCGCATCGGTCAGCAGTTCGTTGACCAGCTCCCGGATCGGAACGACCTTGTCCACCAGTCCGACGGACTGTCCCGCCATCAGCGATCCCATTTCGGTGTCTCCTTCGACGGCCGCCTTGCGCAGTGCCCCGATCCAGAACTTCTCCACCTGCTCCTGGGCCTCCTGACGGTGAATTTCGCCCGCTTCCAGCTTTTTCAGCAGGGAGAGCTGCAGCTTTCCGAACTCCTCCGTCCCCTTGTTGCGGAGCGCGCGGACCGCGACAACCGGAAGACGCGAATCAAACTGCGGTGTCGACACCGCATCCCGCGCATTCGCTTTGCTGAACACCTCTTTGAATTTCGGATGCACCTTGCACTCCTCCGTCATCACGAACCGGGTTCCGAGCTGGGCTCCCGCCGCTCCCATCAGAAGAGTATGGGCAATCATTTTCCCGGTCGCGATTCCGCCCGCGCAGAACATCGGAATCTGATCGGCGAACCGGAACAGGACCTGCTGCATCAGCACCACCGAGGAGACGTGTCCGATGTGTCCGCCCGCCTCGCTGCCTTCCAGAATGATCGCATCCGCACCGAACTTGATCATCCGTTCCGCAATCGAAACTGTGGACGCAAAGCACAGAACCTTCGCTCCGGTCTCCTTCGCCGCGATGACCTCCTTCTCCTTCGGGAAGCTCCCCGCAAAGATGATATACGGAACCTTGACTTCCCGCAGCATCGCAAGATGACTCAGATACGCAGGCGCAATCGTGATCAGATTCACCGCAAACGGATGGCTGGTCAGTGCGCGGGTCTGTTCGATCTGCTGGCGCAGAATGTCCGTCGGCGCATTGCCGCCCGCAAGACAGCCGAAGCATCCGGAATTGCAGACTGCCGCCACCAGATTGGGTTCCGACACCCACGTCATCGCTCCGCAGAGAATCGGATATTTGCACTGAAGGAAATCGCTCCCCCGTTTCATCAGCGGTTCCAGATATTTGAGTTCCATTTTTTGTTTTTTCTCCTCTGTTGTTGAATGCAAATGAAATGGATACTATACATCCTTTTCTGTTTTTTTTCAATCCTTTTTTTCGGTTTTCCGGGCCGGGCCGAACAGGGACCGGATCCCATCCTCCACCTTCTCCGCGATGCGCATCGCGCGCGTCTTGTGCGGAGTGATCGCCCCTTTCGGACAGTGCTCCTGACAGCAGTAGCAGCGAATGCAGTTCGGCAGATCGAACACCGGTTTCCCCTCTCGCAGCTTCAGAGACTGCGGCGGACACATCTTCACACAAAGTCCGCACCCGATGCAGCGTGACGGATCCAGAAGCGGCTTCGACACCACAAAATCCCGGAGAAATCCCTTCAGGAACGGCGGCAGAAACACCCCCCACTCCGTCAGAATTCCCGGCGGATCCGGACGCTTCAGCGGATCAATCTCCGGAATTTCTCCCCGGTTTTCAAATGCGAAATTCAATCCCCGCTCCTCCGCGTTCCGCAGAAGCAGCAGTTCCGGAACTCCGAGAATTGCCGCCGCGGAGGCATCCAGTGCAAGGGCGTCGGTCGATCCCGCGAGAAATCCTCTCTCCGCCGGCGACCCGCTCCCCGGTCCGTTTCCCTCCATG
>DDJH01000193.1:0-14150 GCA_002338895.1 Lentisphaeria bacterium UBA1829
AACCGGCGGTCTGCTTGATGTTCTCAAGCACTCTCTGTGCATAGCTGTTCATTGCGATCCTTTCTTAAATTTGGAGTTACTGTATAAGGAAGTAATTTACCGTACTCCCCGGAAAAATTCAACGGAAATCCCCAAAAAAAACGAATTTTGAAACTTACATTTTTGTAACACAAATTTGAAACATTTTTGTACATTTCAACAGGATACGAAATTTCCAGACAAAAAACCAAGAATATTCCTTTCATACATTTTTTGCAAAAAGAGAAATAAAAAGAGGGATTTTGAAGAAAAAACTCCTCTTTTTCCATTCTAAGGCCAGGAATTACGACTGTTGAATATGGAACTATCATGCTGAAACAATTTTGTAATACAATTTTGTAATATTTTAAATTCGTTCTCTATCACGATCTCCTTTTGCGATTTTTTTACTTTTTTGATGAAAAACGATTTTGTCACAGAGACGGGGGCTCGGACTTGAAATCTCCACTTTGCAGATCATATTACCAAAAAAAAGAAGAAGAAAGAAAATCAGAAAGCAAGGAGGATCTCTATGGATACAACCCCGAAATCTCTACGACTTCAAATAGCACTGTTCGGCCGGACCAATGTCGGGAAATCCAGTTTTCTGAACCTGATTTCCGGACAAGATGTGGCGATCACCTCCGCTCGCCCGGGAACAACGACCGATGTGGTGGAAAAAGCGATGGAACTGCTCCCGATCGGACCGGTGGTTTTTCTTGATACAGCCGGAATCGACGACCGGACGGAACTCGGAGAACTGCGAATCCGGAAAAGCCGCAAAGTGTTCGACCGCGCAGATATTGTCGTTATTCTCTGCGAGGCGGGGAACTGGGGAGAAGCGGAAGAAGGTCTTCTTGCGGAGGCAAAGGCCCGGAAAACTCCGGTTGTCGTTGTCATCAACAAATGCGACGTCCGGACTCCGGATGCGGAGTTTCTGGAGCATCTGAAACAGAATGGCATCCGCTCCATTGTCGCCGTCAGCAGCATCCGGAAGGAGCAGAGAGAGAGATTCCTTGCGGATTTCAAACAGGCTCTGATCGAAAATTGTCCGGATGATTTCCTCACGCCGCCCCCGCTGGTCGGTGATCTGATCCGCCCGGGAGACCTGGTCGTGCTGATCGTGCCGATCGACCTTCAGGCGCCGAAGGGTCGTCTGATCCTTCCGCAGGTGCAGACGATCCGGGATGTGCTGGATCATGATGCGGCGGTTCTTACGGTCAAGGAGAATGAATATCTCGCAGTTCTGGACCGACTCAAAACACCGCCGGCGCTCGTTGTCTGCGACTCACAGGTTGTGCGGAAAATGGTGGACGAGACTCCTGCGGGAGTCCCCTGCACAACGTTCTCCATCCTCTTTTCCAGACTGAAAGGCGACATGCAGCTGATGGCCGAAGGCACTGCCGCCATTGATACTCTCCGAAAAGGCGACAAGGTCCTGATTGCCGAAGCATGCACCCACCATGCCACACAGGACGATATCGGACGAGTCAAGATCCCGCGCTGGCTGAAGAACTACCTTGGCGACGGAGTGGAGATCGACGTCTACGCCGGGCGCGACTATCCGGAAAACTTTTCCGACTACAAACTTGTCATCCACTGCGGAGGCTGCATGCTGAACCGCCGGGAAGTTCTGTCGCGCCTGCAAACGGCAGCGAAAGCGGGAGTTCCCGTCACGAACTACGGCATGTGCATCTCCCTTCTGCAAGGAGTTCTGGACCGGGTACTCTCCCCCTTCCCGGAAGCTCTGGCCGCATTCCGGAACGAACGCGAACGCCTCCAGAAAAAATAACCCAGAAAAAATAAAACGCGGACAGAAACACCCTGAATCACAGCTTCTGTCCGTCCCCAAAACACACCCCCTCTTACGCTCTTCCTCCAGGAAACTACCAGACCCCGTCACTGCAAAAAGGTTTGGAAAAAGGAGAGCGCGAGAGGAAAACAACCTTTCCTCAAAAGGTTTTTTCTTCTCGCATCAAACAACCACAATAAACGCCCCAAGCACCAAGAACAGGGAGGACACAGCGATCCATCAACTGTGCAGATAAAGAATATGCGAACAGTTGTCACAAAGGGTCAGAAGCCCCTTTTTCGCGTTATTGACCGTCTGAGGCGGCACACGGAGACGACAGTACCCGCAGACGCCCTGATTGATCATTGCCACCGGCTCCCCCTTTCCGCCTTCGAGCAGACGGTGATAAACGGTAAGGGTCTGGGTATCGACCTTGGCTTCATAGGCTTTCCGAAGCTTGAGCTTTTCTGTGATTTCCGTTTCGAGCTCCTGCTTGAGCTCGACGAGATCCGCCAGTTCTGCCTTGACGCTTTTCTGCGTGACGGCGAGTTCTTTTTCCGCCGCTGCGATTCCCTTCTGCGCCTCTTCGGCCTGATCCATGCGTTCGAGAATAACGGTTTCGAGATCGGAGACGGCCTTTTTCTTTGCCTCAATATCGGCCATCATTGCCTGATACTCATTATTTTTTTTCACCATAGCCGACTGAGTCAGGAGTTTCCGGGAGGCCTCGTTAAGCTTTTCGATTTCGCCCTCGGACTCCTTCATGGCCCGATCAATCTTCCGGAGAGCATCCTTCGCGGCATCGACCTTTGCAGAAGCCTCCTTCACAAGGGAGTCGAGACGCGCCTTTTCGGAGGGGATCGTGGAGATCCGCAGCTTGAGATTCCGGATTTTCATATCGAGATCCTGCAGCGCGAGCAAATCAGTAATCCATTCATTCATGGTGCGTCATCCTTCCTTGAGTGTCGATTGAGGGAAAATAAACCTTGAATCCATAAATTTCAACTGAATCCGGGAAAAAAGCGGGAAAAACTTTATTTTTCTCACCTCTTTTCACGGACAAACGCCTCGAGAGCGTCCACAGCGACCTCGGCACGGCGGTAGAAATCGGCGCCGAGAGCATAGCGGATCGTCCGCTCCCTGAGTTCGGGAAGCCTGGAGAGCGCATCGGCCGTCATCGCATTGATCACGGACTGCTCCGCACCTTCCGGCACAACCAGCCCGGAAGCCTCCTGAACGAAATTACTGAAACCGCACTCCTCGGTGCAGAGCACGGGGAGACCGGCGGCGATCCCTTCGACGAGCACCGTTCCTGTCGCCTCGTTGCGGGAGGGATGGATCATCAGATCCGCCGCCAGCAGCAGTTCCGGGACATCCGTCCGCGGACCGGCGAGCACAACCTGTCCGGCGACCCCGCACTTTTCCGCATGCGCGGAGCACCCCCCGTCGGCCGACTCGCCGATCAGATACAGCACACACCTGTTCCTCTCCGGTTCCGGCAGAGCCCCCAGAGCCTCGATCGCGCGAAACGCCCCTTTCAAGCGATAATTGGATCCGATCAGCACAAGCATTCTCTGCTCGTCGGTCAACCCGAGTTTTTTCCTCATCCCTCTGCGGATGCGGTCCGCATCCGCCGGCCTGCGGCATTTCTCATTCATTCCGGGCGGCAGATAGAAGAATCGCGATTCCGGCGTATGATACACCTTCATGAAATCGCGCTTCTGACGCGGCGCAATATAAAAAATACGAGTCTTTGCGGCGGGCTCGAAGACGGTGCGCTCCTGCTCCAGAAACGTGCGGTAGCGCGGATTCAGCCGCAGCATGAGCGCAGAGTGTTTGCGCGGATACTCGACGGCGAGACAGTTGTCCGCCGCAAAATAGAAATCCCCTCCCCCCATGCGGTTGAAGAGGAGCCGAGCATCAAACGGTGCGCTTTCCATCCGGAACAGACGTTCGAAACTTCGCGCGCGACCATGATTGGACCATCCCCGGACCTTCAGAATGCGGACCTGGATTCCATCAGGCGGCTCCTCTCCCTTCCAGGAAGCGGTGAAGACCGTGACGCGGTGACCGCGTCCGGCCGCGCATTCCGCCATTCGGAGCATATCGCGCTGCAGGCCTCCGAACGGAAAGTATTTGAAGATCGCAAAAGCAAAGTTCATCGTTTCACCCATTCAAGACCGCATAATATAGGACCGCCGGCAGGAAAATCAACCCCGCATCCGGAAAACCTTTCATTTTCCTTTTTCAGCGGACCACCACCTTGGAAGGATTGAGGATGTTCTTCGGGTCGAAGAGCTCCTTGATACCACTCATCAGACGGAGGGATTCGGGACTGAGCGATTCGCCGAGGTAGGGACGTTTCGCATAGCCGATACCATGCTCCCCGCTGACTTTTCCGCCGAGGGCTTTTGCCTTGGAGTAGAGCTCCTCGAAGACGGCGAGAAGAGTCTTTTTCCACTCCTCTTCCCCGAGTTCGTCACGGAGGACATAGATATGAAGATTTCCATCCCCCGCGTGTCCGAACGAACGGATGCGGATCCTGTACTTCTTCTGCAGCTCATGAGAAAAGAGGACGAATTCGGCGACATGCTTTCTCGGCACGACCACATCACACTCATCCATTTCCGTTGTGGAAGCCTTGATCGCCTCCAGGAAGGCTCCGCGGGCGGACCAGATGGATTCGTTCCGCTCCTGCGTGTTGGAGATGAACACATCGAGAGCGCCGCATTCGAGACAGATTTCGGCGGCCTCCTTGTACGCCAGTTCGATCTCCTCCTTGCTTGCGCCGTCGAAGGTCAGGAGCAGATACGCATCGGAGGAGTTGTCCGGGAACTTTCTTGCGAGGAACTGTTCCGCGGCGAGGATCACCTCCCGCTCCATGAATTCGACAGCGGTCGGGATAGAACTTGCACGAATCACGGAAGGCACGGTCCGGATGGCCGACGGCAGATCCGGGAACGGCACCAGAAGACTGATCTTGTGCTTCGGCAGCGGCAGCAGTCGCAGCACCGCCTTCGTGACGATTCCGAGCGTTCCCTCCGACCCGACAATCAGATCCTTGAGACTGTATCCGGAACTGTTCTTCACGACCTTTCCGCCGAACTCGACGATTTCTCCGTTCGGCAGCACCACCTGGAGTCCGCGGACATAATCCCGCGTGACGCCGTATTTCACCGCGCGCATTCCTCCGGCGTTCGTGCTGATGTTTCCGCCGATGGTTGCGGTTTTCTCTCCGGGATCCGGCGGATAGAAAAGTCCGTGATCCTCCGCATATTTCGCCACCTCCATCAGCAGCACGCCCGGTTCGAGCGTGAGCGTCATATTCTCCTGATCGAGTTCAAGGAAACGGTTCATTCCGCTGAGGTCGATCATGATTCCGCCGAACAGCGCCACGGATCCGCCGACCAGTCCGGTTCCCTGTCCGCGCGGAGTGACCGGGATGTTGTTGGCATTCGCATACTTCATGACGGCGGAAACCTCCTCCGCCGTCAGCGCCTTGACCAGCACATCCGGACGCCGATGGACGCCGGAAAGTTCATCGTGACAGTAATCCTCGCCGATTTCGGACGCGGGAATCACCCGGTCCGCGCCGCAGATCGCGCGCAGGGCTTCCAGATCCCCGTCGGTAAACGTTTTATAGGGAGCGGACATGATTCACACCTTCGCTTTCTGTTTTTTAATTTGTTCGATCAGGTTCGGAACGATCTTGTAGAGATCGCCCTTGATGCCGATGTGCGCGACCTTGAAGATCGGGGCGTTCTCGTCGGTGTTGATCGCGATGATTGTTTCGGAGCTGTCCATCCCGGCGACGAACTGGATGGCACCGGAGACCCCGCATGTGATGATCAGTTTCGGTTTGACGGTCCGTCCGCTCAGGCCGATCTGGTTGCGCGGATTGATCCATCCGGCCTCCACCACGGCGCGGGTGGAGGCGAGTTTTCCATTCAGGAGTTCCGCAAGTTCCTGGAGAAGAGCGAGATCCTCCTGTTTTTTGATTCCGCGTCCGGCCACCACGAGCACTTCCGCCTCTTCGATTCCCTTCTCCTGCTTCTTTTCGGTCATTTTCAGGATTTCGATGGCGGAGCGGAGTTTTTCCGCCGGGACCGAGCAGCGGCGGATCTTCCCCTTCGGCGCCTCTTTCGGCGGAATGGAAAAGATCTTGTAGCGGACGGTGGCGAACTGCGGACGGTGACGCGGCGTATTGATATGCGCCATGATGTTTCCGCCGTATGCGGGACGGATCTGATCCAGATCGGTGGAGGAGGAGATGTCGAGCCGGGTGCAGTCGGCGGTGAGACCGGTGCGGAAGCGGGCCGCCGCACGGGGCGCCAGCGAACGACCCGTCGACGTGCCGCCGACCAGGACCGACGACGGCTGAACCGTCCGGATGAAATCCTCCAGCACCGCCGTATACGGTTCGATCCGGAAGTATTTCAGTTCGGGCTGATCGTAGACGAACACCTCGTCGACGCCGTATTCAAGCACCTGCTGCGCCTTGTCCGAGATTTCGGATCCGATCATCAGGCAGTAGACCGGATACTTCACCTTGGCCGCCAGTTCGCGGGCCTTTCCGATGAGTTCAAAGGTGACGGGGTGAATCGATCCCTCCTCAATTTCCGCGACCACGGCGATTCCCCGCCAGAGATTTTTGTCGACGGAGGGCGGCAGATCGTCCTCCACATATTCAAAGACGCCGTTTCCTTTTTTGATGCAGATTCTGCACATGCGGCATCCGGCGTTGATGGCGAGATGTCCGTCGGCGATTTCGATGGATTTGAACGGACAGAGTGCGACGAGCGCCTCCGGATCCGCAACCTTGTCATGATGAATTTCGATATGGGGCATGGGAATCACCTCAGCTGCTGAAGGAATTTTTTATCGTCGAGGAAATGGAAGAGTTTTCCGGCGAGTTCCTCCGCGTCACCGTTCCACATTTCGTGCGTGTTGGAGTTTTCCGGCGGGAAGATCCGCTTGACCTGGGTGGGGGAGCCGTTGAGACCGTAATGAGCGGGATCGCGGTCCTCCATATCGTCGAGTTTGAGCACTTTGATCGGCCGGTCGGCGGTCGCGAGCTTGAGCTTGTACGAGGGAAGACGCGGCTCGAATATGCCCTTTTCGACCGTCATCAGACAGGGGAACGCGACTTTCGCGGTCTCCAGATGCAGCGGGAGATCCAGATCCACCGTGATCGACGACTCCGTCACCTCATGGATCCGGCACACATTGGTCACATGGGAAATTCCGAGGAACTCGGCGAGTTCCGCTCCGACCTGAGCGGTATCGCCGTCGGTGGTCTGTTTTCCGCAGATGATCAGATCGCATCCGCCGGCCGCCTTGATTCCCTGTGCGAGGGTATACGATGTCGCGAGCACATCCGATCCGCCGAATCTCCGGTCGGAGAGCAGCACCCCGTGATCGACGCCCATCATAAACGCCTCCCGGATCACGGACTGCGCCTGCGGCGGTCCCATGGTTATGACCGTGATTTCCGCGCCGTACTGCTGTTTGAACCGCAGAGCGGTTTCGAGGGCGTACAGGTCGTACGGATTCATTTTGGATTCCACCCCGTCGCGTTTGAGGACCCCGGTCAGCGGGTCGATCTCCACCTGGGCGGTTCCCGGAACCTGCTTGATGCAGACTGCAATTTTCATTCTTCCTCCTGCTTGTTGCTGCGTGGTTCAGATTTTTTTTGCGATCACCGAAACGCCGTCCGGAATCACGGCGATGCGCGCATCCGCGCCGACAAGAGCGGATGCCTGCTTCAGCGCCTCCTCGAGCGAAGAGGCGGTCCGCAGATGCATGTTCCGGAGCATGGAGGGATCGCAGTCGGTCGTCACCACAATGACCGTATGTTCGTTGAGAATCCGGGCGAGGATCTGATACTCCCACTGATCCGGCTCCGTGCGGTTGCGCGGAACGGATGCGGTTTTCTCCAGCAGTTCGCCCGGAGAAGCGGCTTCCGCCAGATGCCGGTAGAAGGATTCCCCTCCGTGGCCGTCGCAGCAGCTGGCCGCGAGGATGATGACGCCGCCTTTCCGGCAGACCGCCTCTCCCGCGGTCATCCCCTTGACCGCCTGATAGACATTCTGATCGAGCGGATACCCGCCGTTGCTTGTCACGACAATTTCGCATTCCGGCACGCGGACCTCGCACAGGGAGCGCAGAAACTCGCACCCCGTCACATGCGCATGCACGGAGTGCCCGGCGAATGCGCGGACGATTTTCTTTTCCGAATTCAGCACCACATTGACAACGAAAGCCAGCTTTGCCTGTTCCGCCGCATAGAGCATATCGCGGTGAATCGGGTTTCCGTCGAGATTTCCGGTCCGTGCGAAGGGACTCCGGATGAATTCCGAGCAGTGGTTCGCCAGCACGGTTTCGCGGGAGGCGATGCCGGGCAGCACGCTTTTCCGTCCGCCGGAGAATCCGGCGAAGAAGTGCGGCTCGATAAATCCCTCCGCCACCAGCAGATCGGCTTCGACCGCCAGCCTGTTGAGGATCAGTTCCCCTCCGGAGGGAAGCGTTCCGAGACGGACCAGCATGGATGCGTCGGCGGAGTCATGCACCACGATTCTCTCCTGTTCGACGATCTCTTCCCCGAATTTGGCAATCAGTTCCTCTTTTGTCGTTCCGCGGTGGAACCCGGTTGCGATCAGAATGGTGATCCGGATTTCCGGCGACCCTTTCCGCAGACGTTTCAAAATGCACGGCATCAGAATCCGGCTGGGGACCGGTCGTGTATGATCGCTGGCGATGACCACGGCGGAGCGTTTTCCGCGGGCGAGTTCTTCGAGTCGCGGAGAGCCGATCGGGTCGTTCAGAGCCCGTTCGACCTCCGCCCTTTCGTCGGGCGCCGCTTCCGGGAGGGCCGATTCGAAGACTCCGACAAGTCTGGCATCATCCACCTCCGCAGAAAGCATACCGCGCCCGTAAGGAACTTTCACTTTCTTCATAACTGCGGGACCTTTGCTGCACTCAAAAAAATTAGTCATACTAATACGGGTACAATAGGACCACGATTGCAAAAAAACAAGTTCTTTTCCGGAAAAAATAAAAAAAAGGCGTTTTCAGTCTGTTCCGTCCACTCTCACGGGGAGTTTCTGCAAAGGGCGGAGAGCTGTTTTTTCATTCTGCGGAATCGGCGGCGGAAGGCGTGGACCTCTTCGGCGGAGGGATTGCGTTCGGCATAGCGGAGAGTTTCATAGTCGCGCATCAGGGAGCGGACCGGTTCGGGGGCGTTGGCAAAATATATTGAAAGCGTTTCAGCGGGAGCGCGCTTTCGTCCGGTTTTCCGACTGTAGGATCGTTCGAAATCCGCCTCGGCGGCGGAGAGAGCGCGGCGGTTGGGATCCGGAATGGCGATCTCCGCTTTTCTTCTGCGGAACAGAAGACGGACGGCGAGCGCGGCGATCAGGAAAAGAGCGGGGATTCCGACCCAGGGCCGCATCAGGGCTTCAAAGAGGAAAAGGAAAACGGCTTTGATTCCGCTCAGGATGGCATCGGCGAAATAGCCGCGGCGGAGGGAGGCGAACAGGAGCTGGACGGACTCTTTCAGCAGTTCGAGAAAGGCTTTTTCCGGAGCGGGGGCGGCAAAGGAGCGGGCGGAGGGGAGACCGGAGGCGGGGGGAGTGGCTTCGACCAGCATCCAGCGTTTTTCGTCGGCCAGATAGACTTCGCCCCATGCGTGCGCGTTCTGGGCGCGCGCGATGTAAGTGGATGTGAACGGGCTTCGTTCTTCGCAGAGGAATCCGGTCACATAGCGGGCGGGCAGACCCATTGCGCGGAGCAGGAGGACGGCGGAGGTGGCGAACAGTTCGCAGTGACCGCGTCGCGCCTCGCCGAGAAAATCCAGAATCGGATCCTGCTTCCCGGACGGACGGAAATCCAGTGCATAGCGGCAGTGTTTCCGGAGCCAGGAGACGACGGCGGCGGCCTTTTCGGAGTCGCGGAGACTCCGTCCGGCGAGAATGTCCCTGGCAAGCGAAGTGAACGGCTTCCGCAGTTCTCTCGGGAGAACGGAGAGGATCCGGTGCTCCTCCGGATGGAGCGGGAAGAGCCATCCGGCCTCGGGGTTGTAGCGGGAGACGAAATAGGTGCATCCGCCGTCGCGCCGCCATGCGCTGAGGGAGAAGATTCCCCCGCTGGAGACCTCTCCGTTGTCGGCGACGGCATCCAGACGATAGGTGTTTCCTGGAACGGGGATCACGCCGCGTGTCTCCAGTCCGTCGAAGTAGAGATCGACCCTCATCCGCGGAGGCTCCACCGGAGTCCGGGGATCATCCGGCACCGAGGTCGGCGCACCGGGGAAATCCGGCACCAGAAACCTGTTGTCCGACAGCAGAGTCGTGCGGCGGATCGCCACCAGGGAACTCTTGTCCCGTTCCGCGACCCACCGTCCATCCCGGTAGGACGTATACACTCCGCCCCGCAGATATCCGGGCGGCGCATCGGCGCGGGCGCGGATCAGAATCCGGTCCGGATCCCGCAGCAGCGCCTCCTGCCGGGTTGCCCGCAGATCGACCGCGTTGGACAGCAGCATCATCCCTCTTCTCTGCAGATGCCTCTTCATTCCGGCCCGCAGAAAATAGAGCTCCAGATTCCGGAACGCCCGCGCATTGGCATAATAGAATTTCCCCATGTAAAACGCGGAAAGCGGAATCAGCAGAATGCAGAGCAGACGCAACCCCATCCGCAGAGCCGCTGTTTTTTTCTTTTTTCCCCCCTCCCCTTCCGTGAAGCGGCTGGCCGAGTAGAAGAAGAACGGCAGAGCGGCCGCCTGAATGGTGACGGCGACCATGTAGGTTGTCCGATAATTTCTCAGAGGTTCGTCCAGAAACGGCAGAAGCGTGTTGGACAGATTGCTGGAATTGAACAGGTCCCCGCAGATCAGCGTTGCACCGAGCGCCGGCGCGGCGGTCAGAGCCAGGCGGAACGGATCCCGCGGGAAGAAGCATCCCAGCGCGGCCGCATACAGCAGGAACGGCACGGCGAGCGTGGAACGGAGCATCACGTCGAACAGTCCGAACCGGGTTGTATCGGCGGGTGTGAGCAGATCGGGGATGACGGTCAGCACCAGAACCGCTGTCAGACAGTAGATCACCGGCCGGTCGCGATACGGCAGATCCCTCTTCCGGAACATCCGGATCACCAGAATCAGCAGCGTCAGCAGGAAAATATGCGGCAGATCCGACTTCATGGAAAAGAGGAACGCCGGAGGCAGGATCAGCAGAGCGTTCCGGAGAAAGGTTCCGAACGCGTCGGAGAGAGCCGGATGGATCTTCACAGGTCACCGGCCTTTCCGGCGAGCACGTCGTGGATTCCGATCCGCTCCGTCCAGTGGGGTCCGGGGGTTTCCGCCAGCAGGAGNNAACACGCGGACCGCCGCACCGGCGTCGATCATGCTGCGGTAGAGTTTTTCCGCCTCCTCGTCGGCGGAGAGCAGGATCAGGAACACGGCGCCGGTGGACGCGATCTGATCGACGTCATCCGGAGTGATCTTCCGGAACCGCCGTCTTGTTTTTCCGGGTTCCAGAGCGGAGAGGAGATCGAAAAAGGAGTCCCGCGTCATTCCGCCCCGGCCGGTCCGGAAGTGGTGGAGTTCGGATCCGGCGGCGAAGAACTCCACGGCGAAATTGCGTTTGGAGAGAGCCGCGACGATGGAAGCCGTCAGAGAAACCGCGGCCTCGAACGCATCGGCGGCGTCCGTTTTCCGCCCGGAGCGCAGCAGCAGGAAATCGCGCAGACGGCGGAGAAGGCGCTCCGGCTCTTCCGGCGGGAAGTTATCGAGAATCAGCGCGGCGCGGGAGAGCTTCTCCTCCTGAAACTCCTTGACGACAAGTTGAGATCGTCCGGCGCTGGCGGCCCAGTGGATTTTTCTGGGATCGTCTCCGGTGCGGTATTCGCGGCAGCCGAAGAAGTCCATGCTGTCGCCTTCGGAGGAGACCGTTTTCAGACTTTCGGCGCGTGCGGCGGAGCCATCCGGCAGTTTCAGGGAACGGAGTTCGAGCCACGCCGGATGGCAGATGATCCGATCGCCACCCCCTCCGAGCCGGGAGATCTTCAGGATCTGAAAGGGGAACGCCGATTCCACCGTTGTCCGCGGGAGGCGGTAGACGCCGCGGCGCGTGAGCCGGAAACGGCGGATCAGCCATCCGTTTTCCTTCGGGGCCAGCGTCATGCGCGGCGTCGCGGGATCGGTGGCGAGCAGCGGCCGGAAGAGCATGGACGCGTCGGCGGTCAGGTCGAAACACGGCAGGATGGAGCGGTTGAAGACTTCGTATCGGATCTGGAACTCCGTGTTGCAGGCGACCCGCTCCGGGACATGGCGGCCAATGCGCAGGATCGGGAAAAACACCAGTCCGACCACCAGATCCACCAGCAGCACACCGGAAAGGATAAAAAACAGAATCACCGCCGGACTGCGGGTCAGAATTGTGGAATAGAATGCGATTCCGAGATAAACCGCACAGAAGATCCGCCCCTGGGGCGTGAGGACGCGGTCCATCCATCCGTAGATCCAGATCAGCGGCAGCACGCCCGGCGGGAACGCGGAAGAGCTCTTCCGGACCGCGAGCCACGATGGTCCCGCCCGGTACGCGGCCTCCAGCCGCCGGAGAGTTGCCGGGAGACGGAAACGCATGCTCACACCGGGATCCGGAGTTTTCGGACAATGGAATCCAGCACCGTTT
Organism: Lentisphaeria bacterium UBA1829; assembly: GCA_002338895.1. GTDB lineage: Bacteria > Verrucomicrobiota > Lentisphaeria > Victivallales > UBA1829 > UBA1829. Next base: position 12,502 of record DDJH01000193.1, read on the forward strand.
CAGGCGCGATTCCGGCATGTTTGCTCTCCAGCGTCATGACGATGCGGTGAGCGAGCAGCGGCTGGACCAGAGCGATGATGTCATCGGGACGGATGCTGGAACGGTTTTCGAGCCATGCGGCGGCCTGGGCGCAGCGGGAGAGGGTCAGCAAAGCGCGGGGACTTGCGCCGAGACGGATTTCGGGTGCCTCCCGGGTCGCGCGGATCAGCCGCGTCATGTAAACCGCGAGGGAATCTTCGATTCCGATTTCGCGGACCTCCTCCTGAATCCGGAGGATCTCCGCACAGGAGAGCACGGGTTTCAGGGTATTCAGCGGATCGGCGGCGCGACGGTCTTTGAGCACGCGCAGTTCGGCCTCTTCATCGGGATATCCGAGGGAGAGCCGGACGGCGAACCGGTCGAGCTGAGCTTCCGGCAGCGGATATGTTCCGTAATATTCGATCGGGTTTTCGGTTGCGATGACGAGGAAGGGCTCCGCGAGTCTCCGTTCTTTTCCTTCCACGGAGACCTGTCTTTCGTTCATGGCTTCGAGCAGCGCGGACTGGGTCCGCGGCGATGCGCGGTTGATCTCGTCCGCGAGCAGCAGGTTGGTAAAGACAGGTCCTTCGCGGAAGAAGAAACTCCCCTCCTTNNACCCGAGAATATCGGCGGGCAGCAGATCGGGGGTGAACTGAATGCGCCGGAATTCCGCGGAAATGGAAAGAGCGAGCGCCTTTGCGAGAGTGGTTTTTCCTGTTCCGGGCACATCTTCCATCAGGATATGCCCGTCGGCGAAAAGGGCGGTCAGGAACAAATTGACGACATGCTCTTTTCCGCGGATTACGGAATTGAGCTGCCGTTTCAGCTCCACCACCTTGTCATACAGCAGGGAATCCGGCATTCGAACCTCCAGTGGGGTTGTTTTTTTCAGAAATATAACCGGTCTTCCCCCGGATGCAAACGACAAAGAGCGGATTTTTCCTTCTGCCGGTCCGCGGACGGGGGCCTTATCCGAAAAGGAGCACCTTGATTCCAATTCCGATCAGGACCAGACCGCCGAAGATTTCACTGCTTTTCCCATAACGCCGTCCGCAGCAGCGGCCGAAGAGACACCCGCCGGCGGCGATCAGGAAGGTCACGCAGCCGATCAGCAGGACATCCAGCAGAATTCCGGTCCGTTTCAGACAGGCGTACCCGACACCGACCAGCAAAGCATCGATACTGGTTGCGAACGAGAGCACGATCAGTCTCTGGAAGGAGAATGCGGCGACCTCGTCTTTCTCCTCCCCCCCCCTTGCCTCGTGAATCATCTTTCCTCCGATCATGGCGAGCAGGAACGCCGCGAGAATCCGTCCATACGTCTGCACCACCGAACCGAGCAGAGACCCTCCGAACCATCCGATCAACGGCATTGTGGCCTGGAAGATACCGAACGAGAGAGCGGTAATCAGGATTTTGCTCCAGGTGAAATTTTTCCGTTCGGCGGCTCCCAGCGCCATCGAAACGGCGAGAGCGTCCATCGCCAGACTGACGCCCAGCAGAATCGGTTCAATCAGAAACATCGTATGAAATCCTCCACCCGTCCTTCCGGATCGTTCAGGACCATACGGGAGGAAAGACGGAAGGCCCCTGTACGATCGCGCCAAAGCGTCATACATGAGTCTCATTTT
>DDJH01000193.1:14167-14428 GCA_002338895.1 Lentisphaeria bacterium UBA1829
CGGTATGTTGACTTGCTGCGCGGCGAACCGCGAAACTACTCCCTCATGGCAAAAACTTTTTTACTATACCACATCTTTGATTTTTTTCAACCATTCCCTTCCGAAATGCGGTGAAAAAGATTTTCGAGCATCCTCCCGCGAAGAATTGCGGGGAATCGGAGAGAGAAAAAAACGGAAAAAAACAAAAAGAGGGATTGCGAAATGATCGAACGAGTGATATAGTACTGTATTGAGCGCACTCGTAGCTCAGTTGGATAGAGC
>DDJH01000043.1 GCA_002338895.1 Lentisphaeria bacterium UBA1829
TGCGCGTAATGTTCAAACTCTTTTTTGAGGCAGAATGAAGTTCCAGTTTCTCCCGGAGAATTTTTCGAGAAGTGAAAATGCTCGACGATTCCTCTTGACATTTTTATTGAACTGTGCTATAATATATATAGCTTTGATATATTTCGAAATACAGGACACCACTATATGGAATTGCAGCGGGAACGATTGACAAAAGTTCAAATCGCCAAAGAGCGTCTCCGCAAAGAGATTAAGATCGGCAATTTTGCCCGGGGCGCATCTCTGCCCTCCGAGCGCGATCTGGCGGAACAGTTCGGCGTAAGCTACATGACGATGCGCAAGGCCGTGGGAGGGCTCGTCAGCGACGGCATTCTGGAGCGAAGCCGGGGCAGCGGCACCTACGTCTGCGAAGACATCGCGGAAACAAAGTTGCAGAAACTGCTGGGCCTGGTCATGCCGGCATGGGCCGCGCCGGAAAATCTGGACTTCATCATGCACATTTCGGAGGCCTGTGCCAAAGCAAACTGGCTGGTGAAAATCATCTACGTGCGCAGCTGGGAGGAGCGCTCCATCCTTGATCTCTGGCAGAACTGTGATGCGCTGGCCTGCACGTCGCCGACCGATCCGCACACGCTCTCGGAGCCGTTGATCAAGCGGATCCGCTCCCGGTTCAAGCCGATGGTCTTCTGCGGGCTCGACGCCTCCGCGTTCAATGCCGATTCCGTCTATTATCAGCCGGACAGCAGACTGGAAGAGGCGGCGGAACAGCTCTACCAAATGGGGCACCGCAGAATTCTCCGGGTGGAGCAGAAGGCGAATCCCGGCGACCGGTTTCACACTGGAATCGACGGATTTCGGGAGTATTTTCACGATGAGCACCCGGATGTAGAGTTCAATCAGACGACATTTCTGCTTGAAATCCCGCGTTTTGAACTGGCACACTACACAATTCGACGCGAACTTGCCGCTCACTGCGATCTGCTCCGGCAATACACGACGATCATCTGTTCGCTGAGTTTCTTCTGGGGGGTCATGGCGGGGATTCATCAGGCCGGGTTGCGCGTGCCCGAGGATATCTCCNNTGCGGGACCAGGCATTCAAAACGCTCGAGCTGGTACGGTGGCGGGAACAGAATCCCGATGCTCCCGCCCGTTCCGCCAGAATCAAAACGGAATGGATTCCGGGAGAAACCCTTGCGACCGTGCCGCATCACTGACTCATGGCGGCCCTTCGAAAACAGAGAGCGGAATGAAGGAACAGAAGAAAAGCAGTATCCTCCGGGCGGATTCCGGCAGAACGTACAGACACTCTGCCGGGAATTCAGCACCGGATCATTTGAGCAACAATTTTATCGACTGGAGGAAATCATGAGAAGGAAGAGAAACAACCAATTCAGCAGGTCCCGGGAGAGAAGAACCATACGTTCATTTACACTAATTGAACTTTTGATTGTTATTGTAATCATAGCCATACTGGCGGCCATGCTGCTGCCCGCCTTGAACAAGGCGCGGGAAAGGGCGCGCACCACCACTTGCATCAACAACTCCAAGCAGATCGGGTCCGGAATCAACATGTATACAGGGGACTTCAACGATCAGCTGCCGGCCACGATCACGACCATCATGAAGCCGGCCGAGGAGCCGCGCTCCATTTCAGAATACTTCAACGGGATTTCCGCGGTGGGTCTTGGACTTGTCGCAGCCCAGGGGTATCTGGGACCGGGCAGCAACAAGGAAAACATCGAATACCCTGCCCATGCCCCCAAATGGTTGCGACCGGCGATTCTGCATTGCCCGTCCAACACCCAGAATGATGGATGGAATGCGGGGAAAACCTGGTGCGATTATCCATATTACCGCGACTCCGGGACGCTGACTCAATGGAGCATCCCCAGCTTCGGCAAGAAATTCAGCAGATTAAAGCATGAAATGCTGACGTACTGCATTACCGCAGGAATATCACTCAGTACCGTCCCCGGTCATGGTCAGAACGCGGTTGTTCTGCGTGCAGACAGTTCGGTCAAGACCTGTCCCTATCATGTGTATCGCAACGAAGCAGACAAACTGAACAGGTGGAAGTTGATCGACGCATACTGAGATATCAAAAATTCTCCAGTAAGAAAACTTCCGGATTTGGAACCCAATGAAAATCATCGCTCTTGCTACAACATTTCTTTTCGCATGCTCCCTGCTTTCCGGGGCGGAGACAATCCTGCCCTGGTCTGCCGGGCTGAACCAGCCGGAACGGTTCGAGAAAAACTGCTCCGGGGCCATGACCATCCGCCGCGACACCCGGGAAAACGCCATCCGGTTTGACGCGAAGTTTTCGCGCAATTCCGACTACTGGTGTTATCCCAGACTCCGGCTGCACTCCCACGAAACGCTTGCCGGGGCAACGGCCATCCGGTTTGAATTCCGCGCGGTGCAGAAGGATCCCGCGGCGGGCTATCTGCACGCTCTGGTGATGTTTGAAAACGGAATGCCGTATTTCCCGCTGCCGCCCCCCAAACCGGAATACCAGCAGGTAACCATCCCGCTGGCGCGCGCAGTGAAAAATCCCGCGGCCGTGCGCCAACTGCGGATCGGCATGAATCCCCGCTCGGAAGAGCTGACCTTCTATCTCCGCAACATCGAGGTCATCGGGAAACCGACCGGACCGGCGCCCTGTGACGTTGCAGAGGTGGTTACGGCAGAGGCTCCCGGAGCGGCCTTCCTTCAGGGAGAACCTGTCCGGTTCACCTTGAAGTCGTCCGTCCGGGTCCTGCCGGAATGGACGTTGAAAAACTGGAAGGGCGAAGTGCTGCGCCGCGGAAGCTGGCCCAGGAAACGGGAACTTCTTCTGGAGTCGCTGCCCAACGGCTATTATACGCTGGAGCTCTCCTCGCCGCAGCAACCATTTCAAGGGTTCCGCAGCTTTGCGATCGTCGCGGACCCCTCCGTCCAGCCGCGCAATCCGGAAATGTTCTTTGCGCTGGACAGTGCGCAGAGCTGGCTGGCGCGTCCCAATCCGGCCAACAGCCGCCATCCCGGCGACGGATATGCGGTCGTGTCGGAGGTGGCCCGCCGGGCCGGCCTGAAGATGGTTCGGGACCGCCTGAGCTGGGGAGAATGCGAACCTGCGCCCGGCAAGTTCAACTGGCGCCAGTACATGACCAACGCCACGTTGCTCTCGGAACGCGGGATACAGCTTTCCGGCATGTACCACGACGCGCCGAAATGGGCGAAGACGAACACGACCCATCTGCCCGGCGACCTGGTGGCGACCTACCGTTTCGCCAAGAAACTGGCGGAAACATTTCGCGGCAAAATGGCGGTATGGGAATTCTGGAACGAGCAGGATATCGGCTTCGCGCCGGAAGGGGCATGGGATTATGCATCGGCCCTCAAGGCCGCCTACCTCGGCTTCAAGGCCGGAGATCCCGACCTCCCCGTCGCCATCGGAGCGTTCGCTCATACCCACCTGCCGCCCTATGCGGATGTCGTCATGGAAAATGGTGTGGAGCGTTACTTTGACATCTTCAACATTCACACCTACGCCCGGCTGTGCGAATGCCCGGAGCTGCTGGCAAACCTTCACCGGTTTCTGAAGCAGCACAAAGTTGAGGACCGCCCGATCTGGTTTACCGAAAACGGCTGCTACATGGAGGGGGTAGGCAAGACCGACAGCTACATGGCCGGTCTCAAGGCACACTCTCCGGAACAGGAGATGATCATCGCCGAATTTCTGCCGAAGATGATGGTCACCATGCAGTTTCTCGGCGTGGACCGCGACTTCATCTTCGTGCTGCCGCCTTACAATGAGCGGAACGGATTCAAAGACTGGGGGCTCATGCGGCGCGATTATACGGTGAAGCCGGCATTTGCCGCCTTCGCGACGTTGACGGACAAGCTCGGCAATGCGACCCTTCTGGGCAGTCGGGAACTGGGCCCCGGGCTGCGCGGTTTTGTCTACCGTCAGCCGGATGGCAGCGGCACCCTCGTTTACTGGAGCCTGTCTGAAATTGACACGGAAAAAGGGATCCCGGCGGTCAATCTCAAAGATTCCAAGGCGAAAAAATTCTCCTTGCCGCTCGAGGGGAAATTCACCGGCGTCGACGCCTTCGGCACCCCCTTTACGGTGCAATCGGCCAACCACCGGCTTGAGCTCACCGCGACGCGGATGCCCTCCATCCTCACCGGGCTTCCCGCGCTGGAGCCGACCACTCCCCGGAAGATCCGCCCCAGAAAAATGGCCGAAAGCGGCGAGTATGACCGCACCATCGTTTTCCGTACGGAACTTTCGGACGATTTCAAACTGCTCGGCGACAAATCCGGCGTAGACATCAAGCGTGAGGACGCCGCCTTCCGCCTGCAGGTCTTCAACCTGTCGGATGAAACGAAGAGCGGCAAAGTCGCCATTGCCGGCGGCAAGGTCTCCGGGCTGCCCGGCACGGTGACGATCCCCCCCTTCGGCAAGATCGAACTTCCGCTGAAAATTACGCCGGACCTGAATGAAGATCTCCGGGGGGAAATCAGGATCACCGGCACCTTCAACGGGAAACCGGCGACCCGGTCGGTCATCCCCTGCTGCATGCTTCCCCGGATGAGCCGCAAAGTCGATATGCCGGACATGGAGGATCCGGGGAGCTGGCGCGTCAACAGTTCCGGCGCGATGACCATCACCTTCGACCACAAAGAGAAGGCGCTCCGGTTCCAGGCGAAGTTTTCTCCCGGCGTGGACTGCTGGGTCTACCCGGAATATCTGCTCCAGCTGCCGCAGGAATCTCTGAAAGGGGCCCTCGGCTTGAG
>DDJH01000230.1:0-2962 GCA_002338895.1 Lentisphaeria bacterium UBA1829
ATCGACATTCTCTGGTTCGACTTCTCCTATCCCGCTCCGGACGGCAATCCCGAACACGGCAAGGGACACAACGAATGGGAATCCGAGGAACTTGTGAAAATGATCCGCTCCATCCAGCCCGACATCATTCTGGACAACCGGCTGGACCTCCCCGACGAGGGCGACATTCACACCCCAGAACAGTACACCCCCTGCGAGCATGATCGANNAAGGACAAAGACGGGAAGCCGATTGTCTGGGAAGGCTGTCAGACCTTCTCCGGATCCTGGGGATACCATCGCGACGAGCAGACCTGGAAATCGCCGAAGCAGTGTATTGATCTTCTGATCGATCATGTCAGCCGCGGCGGCAATCTTCTGATGAATGTCGGCCCCACGAGCCGCGGCTATCTGGACAGCCGTGCGCTGAACTCTCTCAAAGCCTATGCGGACTGGATGCACTACAACCAGCGCTCCATCTACAACTGCGGTCCCGCTCCCGCCGAGTTTCCTCCTCCGCTCGACGGCCGCTACACCTACAACAAGGAGACCAATACGCTCTATCTGCATCTGATGAACTGGCCGTTCAAGCATGTTCATCTTCCCGGTCTGCACGGGAAAATCGCCTACGCCCAGCTCCTGCACGATGGAAGCGAGATCAAGATCGTTTCGTCGCCCTCGGCTCCGTCGCATGTGACGGCCCAGAGTCCGGCGCAGGCGGAAACGCTTCTGCTTCCCGTCAACAAGCCGGATGTGGAAGTCCCGGTCATCGAACTGTTCCTGAAATAAGGGAAAGACCTTTTTTCCGGACAGAAGAAAACCCCCTCCGTCGTTCAGGATGGAGGGGGTTTTCTGTTTTTCCTTCCGGGAGGGATCAGCGTTTTTTCGCGGAGGAGGAGAAGAAGCGGATCGTCTCTTCCATTCCGGCGTCGAAGCTGTGTTTCGGACGGAATCCGGTGGAGCGGAGACGGTCCACGGCGGCCATGGAGTGTTTGACGTCTCCGGGACGTTCGTCGAGATGGACGATCCGGCTCCGGGAGTTTGTCACTTTGACGATCCGGGCGACCAGGTCGTTGATCGTGATGGATCCGCCGTACGCGATGTTGTAAACGCCGGTGAAGTCGTGTTCGGCCATGAAGACGTTGGCCTCCACGATGTCTTTGACATAGATGAAATCGCGGGTCTGCTCCCCGTCGCCGAACACGGTGATGTCCTCGCCGGCGACCGCCTTTGCCGTGAAGATCGGAACCGCCGCCGCGTATGCGCTTTTCGGATCCTGCCTCGGTCCGAACACGTTGAAATAGCGGAGACAGGCGGTCTTCAGTTTTCCGGTCTGCGTGAACAGATTGCAGTAGAACTCGCCGTCGAGTTTGGTGATGGCGTAGGGGCTTTTCGGTTCGGGGAGCATCGTTTCGACTTTCGGCACGACCGGATTGTCCCCGTAGATCGCGGCGCTGCTGCTGAAACAGAGTTTTTCGACTCCGGCTTTCGCGGACTCCTCCAGAACGACCAGCAGACCGTTTACATTGATGTCGACACACTCCTCGATCTTGAACATCGATTCCGGCACGCTGACCATTGCGGCGAGATGAAAGACATGATCGCACCCCTCCACCGCCCTTGCCACAGCGGCGCGGTCGCGGACATCCCCTTCGATGAACTCCACATCCAGTCCGTCCAGATTGCGACGGTATCCGGAGCGCAGATTGTCCAGGATGCGGATTTCCGCCTTCCCGTTGAAATATTCCGCGATATGGCTGNNATGAAGCCGGAGCCGCCGGTGATAAGAATGCGTTTCATTTCTGAATCTCCCTGACAAGAGCGTTCATGCGGTCCATCTGGCGTTCGATGGATCGGACAAGAGCAAACTGGGTTCGTGCGCGGTCGAAATTATGGCCGTCGCGATGGATTTTGAAGTAGGTGTCCCCGGAGAGGTAATCGGTCAGGAACCGGGTCCCGATCTCCAGCGTGATCAGTTTTCCGCTGAACGGAAGATATTCGAATTCGACCGGATTGAGGAACGCTCCGGCGGCGGCGCAGTAGCCGCGGAGAAGAGCTTCGAACATCGGGAAGCGCATCTCGACCCGGGAGAGGTCGCGTTCGTCCTCGGCGGCAGGACTGGTGCCGGTGCGGACCATGTCGCCGAAATCGTAGTGGACAAGACCGGGCATGACGGTATCCAGATCAATCACGCAGATTCCTTTTCCCGACTCCGTGTCGATCAGCACATTGTTGAGCTTGGTATCGTTGTGGGTGATGCGCTCCGGGATCGCCCCCTGCTGATAAAGGCGGATCAGCGTGGAGGCTTCCTCTTTCCGGGAGAGGACGAATTCGATCTCCCGCTCGGCGCCGCGGACCCGTCCGCAGACGTCGGCACGGACCGCCTCTTCCAGAGCGGCGATCCGTTTCGGCGTATTGTGAAAATCGGGGATGGTTTCGATGAGACGGCCGGGCAGGTCGATCAGATCCGCCTGGAACTTTCCGAATGCGTTTGCCGCCTCATAGGCCTGCTGCTCGGTTTCGAGGACGTCGAAACTTTTCGCGTGTTCGATGAAGAGATAGACGCGCCAGCAGCTGCCTTCCTCATCGCGGATCCAGACATTCCCGTCGAGAGAGGGAACCAGGGTCAGCGTGCTGCGGGAGTCGCCGTTCTTCGTCGCGAGATGCCCCGTCACGCGGCGGATGTTCTCCATCAGCGCAGCGGGATCGTGGAACACCTCCGTATTCAGGCGCTGGAGGATGTAGCGGATCCGGCAGCCGGCCTGATCGAAGACGAGCGCATAGGTGTCGTTGATATGTCCGCTCCCGTACGGCTCCGCCGAAACGAAGTCGCCCGGGATGGTGAAGCGGGAGCAGAGCTTCTGAATATCCGTCCGGTTCTTCATGCTTTCACCGGGAAAAGTTGTTCCGGGTAGACTCCGGCGCGGATCAGGGACTCCAGCCCCTTCCGGACAAACTCCTTGTCCTCCCGGTAGGTGACGCCG
>DDJH01000230.1:3016-14927 GCA_002338895.1 Lentisphaeria bacterium UBA1829
CCCACATGTTCATGGAGACCACCTCATCGCCGGTGAATTCGACCGTCGAGCCATCCGCGCCGAAACTGAGGATGCGTCCGTCCTTCCGTTCGATTCTGGTATGCTCGACCACGGTCTTGAGCGTGGAGTCGGCGTTGAGTTCGCAGACCCCGCGGGAGACCGAACCGTTTTCCGACAGCGTGTTCCGCAGCCGGAAACCGCACATGCAGAACTCGCCCGGCTCTCCGGATTCCAGAGCTCCGGCAAGTTTCCGGAATCCGTCCGCTCCATAGAAATCGTCGGCGTTGATCACCGCGAACGGACCGCGGACCACGTGACGCGCGGCATAGACCGCCTGTCCGGTTCCCCAGGGTTTGACCCGTCCTTCCGGGACGCGGAATCCGTCCGGCAGATCCTCCAGCGACTGGAACGCATATTTCACCTCGGCAACCGACTCATAGCGCGATCCGATCACGCGTTTGAATTCCTCCTCGATATCCCTGCGGATCACAAAGACGATCTTCCGGAAGCCCGCGCGGACCGCGTCGTAGACCGAATAATCCATCAGAGTTTCGCCATGCGGACCGAGCGCGTCCAGCTGTTTGAGTCCGCCGTAACGGCNNTAACGGCTTCCCATTCCGGCAGCGAGAAGAACCAGAGTTTTGTCTTTCATCGGAAGTGAATCTCCTTAATAAATTATGATTCTGTTGATTATGTTGATTGTCGCAATACCAGATCACAGGGGACGATCTCCGGGGGCAGATGGGTCTTTCCCCGGAGCTGACGCTCCAGAAGTTCCGCCGCGACCTTTCCGATGGTCCCGAGATGCAGGGAAACGGAAGAGAGAGCCGGCGTGAAAAAGCGTGACGCGGCGATGTCGTCGAATCCGATCACCGCCAGATCATCCGGAACGCGGACGGCGTTTTTTTCCGCCTCCTTGAGCAGTCCCATCGCCATCACATCGGTTGCGCAGAGGACGCAGTCGGTCTCCGGATGGCGGTTCCGGATGTAGTTCAGGGCGTTGACGCCGAACCGGAAGCCCGCTCCGCCGGGTATGACGGGGATTCGTTCCGATCCGCCGAACCCACGCTGAAAGCCGAGACGTTTGGCACTGTCGAGGTGGCCGGAGAGATAGACGGGGTGACGGCGGCCTGTCTCGCGGAAATATTTCCCCGCGAGAAATGCGCCGTATTCATTGTCGTGCAGGACCGTGTTCCAGGGGAAACCGGGAATCGTTCCGATCAGGACATAGGGAACCGAACAGCTTTCCGCCGTCTCCGCGAGCTTCCCCGCTCCGGGAGTCCCCGCAACGACGAGGATCCCGGCGATGCTTCCGTTCAGCATCCGCGCCTTTGCCGAATCGATCACATGATCGTCGTTTTCATCGAACGGCGTCACCGTGAACACATGGTCGGTTCCGAGATGACGTTTGATGTTGACGGTGATCTCCGCCGTGAAGTAGTCGGGTTCGCCGGAATAGAGTTCCGGGTAGAAGAAGACCAGTTCCGGAAGATCGTTGTCCGACCGGATCCGGCGGACTCCGGAGGAGTAGCCGTATTTCTGGGCGATTTCAAAAATCCGTTTGCGCGTCTCCGGACTGATCCGGCCGTTCCCGGTAAACGCCCGTGACACCGTCGCAATCGACACTCCCGCCTTTTCCGCAAATTCCTGAATCGTGATCCGGTTTCTCATTCTTCATCCTTCATTTTCGCTGGAATGTACCATTCCGAATCAAAAATTACAAGAATATGCGAGAAAATAAGATGCGTAAATTTTTACACAGCCCCTTCTCTGATCCACCTTTCCCCTTCGCCCGCTCCGAATCTGTCAATGCTCTTTTCTAAAAAAAATCCATGTTTTTTTTCTTCTCCGGATTGACTTTCCCGAAAGAGTGATGTATAATTAACTCACCAGTGATGAAAATAAAAAATCAGAGATGATGTCATGAAATTCATGGTGGGCTACCAGCTGAACGCGCGGACGGATCTGCTTGCGGCGGTCATCCGCGCGAAGGAACGGATTCATGAAGTTTACTTTCCGTGGGGGGATATTCCAACCGGCCGCGGTGTTCCTCTGGAACAGGGGGAACTGCTTCCGCTGGAGGCGCAGAATCTGCTTGTGGAAGATCTGAAACGACTTACGGAGGAAAAGATCGGACTCAACCTGCTTCTGAACGGGAACTGCTACGGGAAAGAGAGCCTGTCGCGGATATTCTTTGAGAAGATCGGCAATTCGACGGACTGGCTTTCGAAGCGCTTTCTTCTCCGGTCGGTGACGACCTCCTCGCCGGTGATCGCGAAATTTCTGAAGAGGAACTTTCCGGATCTGGAGATCCGGGCCTCGGTGAACATGGAAATCGGCACGACGCAGGCGATGGACTACCTTGCGGAGTGGTTCGACGGCTACTATATGAACCGGGACTTCAACCGCAGCCGTCGGCGCATTGCGGAATTGAAGCAGTGGTGCGATGCGAACGGGAAGAAACTGTATCTTCTGGCGAACAGCGGCTGCCTGAATTTCTGTTCGGCGCACCAGTTTCACGACAATCTTGTTTCGCACGAGCAGGAGATCCGGGCGATGGACAACGCCTACAACTTCCGGGGCATCTGTCACGACTACCTCGCCCGGAAGGAGAAGCAGATCCACTATCTCCGGGATACGAACTTCATCCGTCCGGAAGACCTCCCCCTCTACGAACCCTTTTTCGACGTTGCGAAACTGGCGACCCGCAGCAGCCGCGATCCGGTCCGGATTCTGGAAGCCTATCTGAGCGGCTCGTATCACGGCAATCTGATGGATCTGATGGAGCCCGACCATGCCGAGGCGTTCTATCCGGCGATTCTGGAAAACAGCCGGATTCCGGCGGAATTCGGAGAACACGTTCTGAATTGTCCGAAGAACTGCGGGCAGTGCACATACTGCGAGGAAATTTTCAGCAAGGCGAAAGTCATACTTGAATCAGGAGGAATTGCTTCATGCTGACCAGTGAAATGGTAAAGAAGGCGGCGCTGGCCGCCGGAGCCGATCTGTGCGGAATCGGCGACATGGCGCGTTTCGAAGGCGCGCCGAAGGAAATGGATCCGCGCTACATCTTTCCGGAGGCCAAAACGGTTATCGGGATGGTGTTCCGGATTCCGCGCGGCGTCCAGCGCGGCATCGAAGAGGGAACGCAGTTTTATCAGTATCCTTCGATGGCGTACGGCGGAATCAACGAGATCTATGCGCCCGCGGTGCTGTATCAGGTGGGCAAGCTCATCGAGGATCACGGATACGAGGCGGCGGTCTACCGCAACACCGGCGCGCGCGGGGTGGTGTCCGACATGGACGGCTCGCCCGGCAACTCCCTCTCACCCGAGGAGCAGATCGAGATCAATGAACAGGCCAAGACCAAGACGGCGCATCATCGTTCGGTTCAGTTCACCCGTCCGGTCCGGGAAGGCACGGTTGCGCCGGACCTCCAGTTTCACTTCCGTCTTGCCGCGGTTGCCTGCGGACTGGGGGAGATCGGCTGGAGCAAGATGTTTCTGACGGCCGAATTCGGTCCGCTCCAGCGTGTTGCGTTCATTTTCACCGATGCGCCGCTGGAACCGGATCCTCTGTACAGCGGTCCGCCGATCTGCCGGCGGTGCATGGCGTGCGTCCGGGAGTGTCCGGGCCAGTGTCTGGATCCGAAGGAGAGCATCACGGTCTACATCGGCGGCAAGAAGTGCGAGTGGGGAAAACTCGACGAATGGAAGTGCTACGCCTTCTACACCCACGCCGGGCGCAAGTTCAATCCGTTTGTTCCGAAAGAGGTGTTCGATAAAAACGAAAACGGGGATCTGGATCTTCTGGAAGGCAAATGCAAAGCGTCGGAAGCGGAGATCATGAAGGTCTACGGCGCGCTGGAAAAATATTTTCCGACGTGGGTCGGATACAATATGGCCAAATGCGGCGGCTGCATCCGCGCCTGCGTAAGCATGCTGGAGAAGAAGGGCGGATGCATGGAACACCGCTTCAAATCCCCGCTCCGGACGGGGAAACGCTGGATCATGGACCGTTGAAAGGAGCCGTTATGCTGACAGCAGAACTGATCAAACGCAAGGCGCTGGAATTCGGCGCCGACCTTGTCGGAATCGGAGACATCGCCCATTACGAGGGAACGATTCCGCAGCGCGATCCGCGCAAAATTCTTCCCGCGGCGACCTGTGTAATCGGATTCGGATTCCGGGTTCCGCGCGCACTGTACAAAAGCATGGAACAGGGATCGCAGTTTTTCAACTACACCCAGCTCGGCGTGAAGTACATCGACGAGGACCTCGCCGAAATCTTCCTGCTCAAGATGGGCGGACTGATCGAAAATGAAGGGTACGACGCCTGCCTTCAGCGGAACGTCTCCAATCTCCGCATCAGGGGGGATCACACGACGAACGCGGAGCTGATCGACACCTATGAACTGGTCCACGCCGAGGCGATCGCTCCGGACAAACCGGTTCCGGACGTCATCATGGACTTTGCCCGTTCCGCGGAGATTTGCGGACTGGGCTCCGTCAGTATGCACGGCAACGTCATCACGCCGCAGTTCGGACCGTTTGTCCGTTTTGCGTTCATTGTGACCGACGCGCCGCTGGAATGCGACGCTCCGTTCCAGAAGCAGCTCTGCGACCGCTGCGGCGAGTGCGTGAAAGCATGTCCGGGCCACGCGATCGCTCCGGACGGCGAACTGAACACCTGGCAGTGCGCCGTCTACTACCGGGGGGCGCACAAGTCCAATCCGTTCATGACGGAGGAGTTCCTGAAAGGGGATCCGGAACGGGAGGCGATTCGAAACGGAACAAAGGTGTTCGACCGGGAGAGCGCACGGGCAATCTATAAAAAACTGGACTTTCTTCCGAGCCGGTCCACCGGCTACGCGCCCTGTCTCTGCGGAAAGCGGTGCGACATGGCCTGCTATCATCATCTGAAAGCGAAAGGAATTCTCGCATGAAAACCCTGAACGAACGGATCACCGAAACGCTGAAGGCGCATGGAGCGGATCTTGTCGGATTCGGCGGAATCGAACGGTTCCGCGACACGGCGGTCCCCGCGATTTTTCCGAAGGCTCGAACCGTGATCGGAGCGGCCTTCCGGGTTCTGCGCGGTTCGCACCGCGGTGTGGAGGAGGGCTCCACCTACTATCAGTATACGACCACGGGAGTGGAAACCATTGAAGAGACCGTCATGCCTCTGGCGATGCTCCGGGCGTGCGCGGTTCTGGAAGACGCCGGATTCGACGCCCTCCCGCAGAAACGCAATCAGCTGATCATGCAGAGCTGCGACGACACCAATCCCGAGGTCAACTACTCGGAGATCTACCGTGGCAAAACCGCGGAAAACCAGCTGGACTTTGAAGAGGCCGCCGTCCTGTGCGGACTCGGCGAACGCGGATTTTCCGGAACGCTGCTGACGGACGACTTCGGTCCGTTCCAGCGTCTCTGCTTCATTCTGACCGATGCGGAGCTGGAGGAGACCCCTCTGGCGCAGCCCCACCTCTGCGACCGGTGCGGGAAATGCGCACAGGCCTGTCCCGGCCACGCCATCGACCCGTCAAGCGGGAAAGTCGACCACTGGCAGTGCGCCGCCTACTACGTGGGTGCCAACATGACGAAGAATCCCTTCATGCCGCCGGACGCCTATCTGCATGAACCGGACCGTCTCGCGATCATCGCCGGCGAGGCGAAGCTCTCTCCGGAGCGCGCCCGGAAGATCATCGACGAAACCTTCTTCTATCCTCCGATCAAGCACGCCTATCTGAGCAGCATCTGCGGACGCGCCTGCGATGTGGCCTGCTACATCCACCTGGAGGAGAAAGGTGTTCTGAAACGCTCCTTCAAAACCCCCTTCCGCAAACGCCCCGAGTGGAAACTCTCCATTCAGATCGAGACGGAAGAGGAGAAGAACGCGCACGCCTGATCCACCCTCCATCCCGCCGGAAGACCTTTTTCCGGCGGGATTTTTTTTCTGCTCCGCAGCGACTCCTTTTTCGGAATTCAGGGAAAGATCCCTCTTTTCCGGTACTCCTTTGGAGAAACGCCGAAGAACCTGCGGAATCCGGTTGAGAAATTCAACGCATCGGAACATCCCGAAAGCGCGGCGATCTCCTTGATGGAGAGCTCGGGACGGAACAACAGTCCTGCGGCGCGTTTCATCCGGCATTCGACCAGTTTGCGATGCGGCGTGCAGCCGTAGGCCCTCTGAAAGAGGCGCAGGAGGTGATTGACCGAACAGCCGCAGCGCTCCGCCATCTCCGGCAGGGAGAACGGATGTTCCGGATGCTGTTCAAAATCCCGGACGAGACGGACCAGGGCGGGAGGGATCTTCCGATTTTCCTCCCGGTAGCAGAGGAATTGAAAGAGTTCCATGGTGAGCCTTCCGTTGCGTCGATGATTTTCGGTTCCGGAATAGCGGATGTTTTCGCGGAAAGCGCCGATCAGCCGATCCATCTCGAGCGGATCCATGCCGGGAATGACGCCGGGAGCTTCCAGACCGTACCGGCGCACCGCCTCCTGGAGCATCGGCCCCTCCAGCACGAGGGAGACCTTCCGACAGAAGCCCTCCGGACCGGTCATGAATTCGAATGACACCTCCGGCGGGAACACAATCACATCGCCGGCCTCCGCGAGATACCCGCACGTTCCGATCCGGCAGAACAGCGAACCGGATACGATTCTCTCCACGGAGCACATCGGCGGATTTTCCGAGCGCAGATGGGAGTTTTCGCACATTTCCGCCTCACAGACCCCGATGCAGTAAAACGGCTCGCGGATCGCAAAGCGGTCGATGCTGACGGGATCCATTCGCGAGACCGTGTTGTTCTTCCGATAGCAGCACCGGTAACTCCCCGAAGATTTCCACAGGGGAAGGTCTCCCTGAAAGACGGACAGATCTTTTAGAGGTATCATGGCAGGTTGATTTTTAAAATATCTCTATCTCTTTTTCAAATGGAATATAGACCTTTTTCTGTTGATTTTCAAATAGATCAGAGTATCTTTTTTCCGAAAGGAACCACAATGCGGACTCTTTTCCGCCCATGAAGAAAGGAAGATGCGATGGACACAATCCGAAAGAACCGGGAAACCGATCGGAAGTTTCCTTCCGTTTGTTTTCCATGCCGTGCAGAGAGAGTGGTCCGGAAGAGGAACCGTTTTTCTCTGATCGAACTGCTCATCGTCATAGCGATCATCTCCATTCTGGCCTCGCTGCTTCTTCCGGCGCTTCAGGCGGCGCGGGAGAAGGCGAATGCGATGTCGTGCATGAACAATCTGAAGACGCTCGGGATGGGGATGGGAACCTATCTGAACGACTCCGGGGATGATCTGCCGCCGTTCCGGGAAAGAACGAATTATCACTCCGCCTACTGGATTCAGGCTCTTCTCGGGTACGATTCCCATGGAGAGGAGAGTTCGGTGCACTACATTCCGTATTCCACGCTCGGATGTCCCGCGATGGAGAAGAAAATGAGTCTGGAGAAAGCGGCGGTGGAGCATCTGCCCCACTATGCGGTCAACGCCTACATTCTGACCCATTCGCTTGCGATGGACGGTTCAACGTCCAATGAAACACGAGCCGGGAAACATTCGCGGATCAGGAACCCGAGCGAAAAATACTGTTTCCTCGACGTCTGGCGGAACACCGGCAACACCCCGCTGACCATCGACCGAACCGAGGGATGGTACCGGATCGGCGGATGGGCGCAGTACGACACCGACTACGGGACCGTCGCATTGCGCCATCAGAGCCGGGCCAATGTGCTTTTTGCGGATTTTCATGTTTCCTCCCTGCCCGGCAATCTCTCCGATCCGCACACGGGGCTTTTCAGTCTGACCGGCTGGAACGAAAGGAAACAGCACTTCTTCCCGTTCTGATTTTCCCGCCCGAATTGCAGATAAGACAAACGAACAGAAAGATTCTGACTTTCTATGCTGAAACAACTTTTTCTTCCACTACTTCTTTTTCTGACGCTCCTTGTGACGGGGGCGGAGGGGGAGAACCGTCTTCTTGCCCGTCCGGGCTATTCCCCGAAGATCCACACGGCCGGCGATGCGAACTATCGCGCGGATGAAAACGGCCTGCATCTCCAGCTGAGCGGACATCTTGCGGTTGTCGGGATCCGCTTTCCGCTGACGGAGGGAACGACCGACCTTCTCCTCTCCGGCGAATCCTCGTGCCGGGATGTGAAGGAGGGAGCGGAATCCTGGCGGCAGGGACAGGTCAGTTTGATCTTCTTCGACAAGGAGGGGCGGCGGATGAAGACCCGTTCCGGAAATCGGCCGCATCGTCTTTCCGGCACACAGACGTGGAGAGCGTTTCAGCTCGGCTTCACCGTTCCGGAAGGAGCCGTTTCGGCGGAGCTGGACGGAAGCAATTACGGGGAGTCCGGCAGGGTGGAGTTCCGGAATCTGAAGCTCTCCGAACACCGGGGCAAATTGCGGATGGATGCACCTGTTCCGGACGGGAGCACGCAGGAACAGATCTGGTCGCTTGACGATGCGTTCCGGAAGAAGAACGCTCTGCGGGAGACAATCTGCCTGAACGGTCTCTGGCAGTTTCTCCCGGTGCGGGAGGCGGATTCCAGGCAGATCCCTCCGCCGGGCAGCGGCTGGGGATACTTCAAAGTTCCGGGCGTCATTCCGGACAACAGCTGGCTTTCCGGCTCCGCGCAGAGCATCTGGTATCATCCGCAGCAGACCGACCGGATTCCGGAAGCGGAGATCAACCGGGCCTGGTATCGCCGCACTCTGATTCCGCCCCGGGAGTGGAGCGGGAAACGGCTGATTCTTGCATTCACGGGTCTCCAGAGCCGTGCGGACGTGTTTGTCGACGGCCGGAAAGCCGGCAGATCGTTCTATCCCGGCACGCCGGTGGATCTGACAGGTTTCCTGAAGCCGGGAAAACGTTCCGAACTGGCAGTTCTGGTTGCCGCGGTCCGTTCGAAAGAATCCTCGAAGATCTATATGGCCGGCGACCGGACGGTGAAAGCGTTCGAGATGCGCAACCGGGGCATCACCGGCGATCTGTTTCTCTCCGCCATTCCGGATGCGGGCGTCTTTTCGGATGTCCGGATCGAGACCTCCGTCCGGAAGTGGCGCATCGCCTTTGACTGCGGACTGGAACGCATCCGCCCCGGACGCTATCGGATCCGTGCGGAGATCCGGGAGAAGGAGAAACCGATCCGCGTCTTCGACTCGCCGGTTTTTGAACGCCGGGACGGACAATCGCGCTATCGCTTTGATTCTCCGTGGCGCGATCCGAAACTCTGGGACACCGATCACCCTGAAAACCTCTACACCGCAACGCTGACCCTCTTTTCCGCGGAATCAGACACCCCGCTGGATCAGTTCGGCCCGGAGCAGTTCGGTTTCCGGGAGTTCCGGATCGAGGGCCGCCAGTTTCTTCTGAATGAGATTCCGATCCATCTTCGGATGCTTGTCGCCCAGCTTCCGACCTACTCCCCGGATGTCACCAACGACGCACACTGCGATGCAATCTGCCGGAAGCTCTCCGAACTGAACGTCAACACCCTGATCTCCGGCGCCTACAACTGCGATCCCGGCACGATCGGCTATCAGGACTCGTTCTACCGTTCCGCCGCACGGCACGGGATTCTGACGTCGCTCACACTTCCGCATGTGAAGAACTACCCCGATCTTCTCACCAATCCGGCCACTGCGGCGCGCTACCGGGCGGAGGCGGAATGGTTTCTGCGGCGCCACCAGAACAATCCCTCGATCGTTCTCTATGCGATGAACCACAATTTCACCGGTTACTACGGCAACCAGAATCCGCAGAAAATCGACGGCATTCATTCTCAGGACGCATTCGGGAAAAGCGAACCGAGACAGCGCGCCTCCGCGGCCTGGCGGATCGTCCATGCACTGGATCCCTCCCGTCCCATCTACCACCACGAGAGCGGCAATCTGGACGGGATCTACACCATCAACTGCTACCTCAACTGGGCGCCGATTCAGGAGAAAAGCGACTGGTTCGAACACTGGGAATCCCGCGGACGCATTCCGCTGATGCTTCTGGAATGGGGCGCTCCGCACGTCGCCAGCTATTCCAGTCACCGGGGCAACCCCTTCATTCATCACGCGGCGGTCAATCAGTGGCTTCATCTTCTGGAGTGGGGGGCTCCGTTTTTTGGGGAGGAGGTCTATGCCTCCACTCCGGCTCTGAAGCGCTACTACCGGGAGGAGAGCCGTCTTCTCCGGGACAATGCGAAGCTCCATCTCTGGCAGCTGCAGAGCGCCTGGGACGCCACCAATCTTCCGCAGAGAATCTGGGAGAAACAGCTTCACGACAATCTGTTCGCCCTGCGCCGCCGCGGCGTTTCCGCAATTCTTCCGTGGGATCAGACCCGTCTGATGGTCCGGAAGAGGGAGTTTCAGGCGAAGGAAAATCCGGATCGTTTCCGGGATCTGAAGCGTCCGGGCGTCTCTCCCGACCGTTTCAACACCCGGCAGATGCGCACGAACTGGATGCTGGCATACGATCTTTCCAGCTTTGAACCGACTCTGTTCGGACGGGCTCTCGCCGCGGGATTCGCCGAAATCACCGGACGGATCACCGGACCGGGCCGCGAATTCTCGCAGAAGGACCACAACTACCGGGCGGGCGAAACGGTCCGCAAACAGCTGACGATTCTCAACGACAGCCGCCGTCCCCGTCCGGTCTCCTGGAGCTGGCGGATCCCGGAGCTCGGGAGAGAAAACGCGGGCACCGTCACCCTTGCGCCGGGGACCTTCGCGGAAATCCCGCTGGAGTTCCGGATTCCCGCCGACTGCACCCGTCCGTCGCTCACAATTCAGGCGAACTTCCGCTGCGCGGGATTTCCGGACTGCGCGGACCGTTTTTCCATCGACGTGATTCCCCGCACGCCGCCCGGAGTGCCGCAATCCGGGATCGGAGTTCTGGATCCGGAAGGTTCGGCCAAAGCCCTTCTTCGCCGCCTCTCGGTTCCATTCCGGGAGATCCGGGAGGGAAAGGATTGTTCCGGACTCCGGCTTCTGATCTGCGGACGGAACTCGCTGCAGAAGCCGATTCCCGGACTGGAAAAGGCGATGGGATAAAACTATTCACGAGTTCATAGACATGCTCGCGAGGGTTCAGGGCATTATAATTATAGAATTCGTCAAAGTATTTGCCAATCAGCTTAGCCATGCAATGACTGATCAAGGTCAGTGTGCCCCCAGTTTGCAGGCAGGCTTCACCGAATGTCTGCAGGCTTTTAGGCAGAACGAGCTTTTCCAACTGCGGGCAGTTGAAGAAGACCTTGTCGCCTAGTTTTTCGAGTTTTTGGTTTAAAGTGACGTGTTTGAGGGAGGTACAGTCTCGAAAGGCCTCATGATCGATCTGACGTACCTCATCAGGCAGATCGATCGCGCTTAGGGAAGGGCAGGAGGCAAAGGCATTGTGCTCAATGTGGCGCAGCGTCAAAGGCAGTACCACTTCCTTTAAAGAAGTACAGAAATAAAATAAGCTGCGGCTGATCGTCTGCAGATTTTGAGGCAGTCGCACTTTTTCGAGCGCACTGCAGCGGGCAAAGGCATTTCCGCCGATGGCCTGAATGGAGTCGGGCAGGATGACTTCCTTCAGCTTTGCACATTGATAAAAGGCCAGATTCCCAATGCGCATCACACCATCTAAAAAGGTCACGGATTCAAGATCATTGCTGCCGTAGAAAGCGAAGTCCTGGACGGATTCGATTCCGGATGGGACGATGACATGCTTTTTGTGACCGTGATAGGCGACGAGTTCGCCATTTTTTATTTCAAATTCATTCATCATTTCACCTCATTCTATCTAGTCCTTATTCTAAGCATTTCTTTTTCGGTTGTCAATGCAGCGCAAAAAATATAAGTCGACGAATCCGTCAACAAAGTCTATAATATCTAAATGTAGACGAAATCGTCGA
>DDJH01000219.1:0-19349 GCA_002338895.1 Lentisphaeria bacterium UBA1829
GGTTTCGGATTCCCGCGGGATTGCGTAGATCTTTCCATTCGGGGCCAGAACTCCGCCGTTCCATTTATCGGATGATCCGGAAAGGCTGCCGAAAGTAAAAGATGTGTTTGTTGTCGGATCAATCTCCAGAACGGTTGTGCTGCTGTACGGGATCCCGTAAATTTTCCCGTTCGGTGCAAGGACTCCGCTATTCCACTTGAATGAACCGGAAAGATTCCCGAATTCTGACACTCTGGCCGTGTAGGCAATGCCGGAATTTGTTTCCACAATGGAAGAGATTTTTTCGAGGATGGTCCGGGTGTCCGGAATCGGCTCNNGGCTCGAAAACCGGAAGGAAGAGTTTCTCCACAGATGAGGATGCGTCCGGATTTTCCGTACCGTTCAGCAAGATTCCAGTCGTTCCAACCGGGATTCCCGCCGTTTCCTTCAGGGGAATGAAAAATTTCCCCGCCTGGAATTCCCGGTCCAAAATGTTCCGTTCCGCGTCTGAAAGGACCCGGTTGTAGATACGAATTCCGGCGATACTGCATGCATTGTGCGCATCATGAGCGGACCCGATGAAGGAGTTTACAACAAAAGGAGAGGACTCAATTTCAACTCCTTCCATCTTCTTTGAACCGGCCCGGACACCGTCAACAAAATAGTCTGCCTTCCCGTCCGACACGCTCATGAGAAAATGATACCATCGGTTCTGTTCCATGGAGAACTCAAATGCAAAAGATGTGCTTGAGCCATCCGGATAGCAGCCTGTTTTTCCGAACATGGTGTTTTCCGATCCGGAATTCATTGCGAAAAATCCGACCTCATTGTCTCCGGGTCTGGATGTCGCAGGGCTCGTTCCGCTCGTGAGCCCCCACCCGACAACCGCCACAGGAACCGTTTCCAGCGCCTCCGTATAACGCACCCACACCGATATTGTTCCATGGAAAGTCCCTGTCAAACCGATCCCGGAGAACGAAAGCCCTCCATCGGAGGCAAAATCAGCGCACGGAATCCCATCGACCTTCTGCGCATACTCAATTCCCCCGGTTTCTGAAACAGGTTTCTGACCGGTTTCCGCTGAGGAGGACTCTCCGGAAAAATGAAAGATCAGTCCATCCTCCGGCGGCTTGCTTCCTTTCACACAAAGCACACCTCCACGTCCTCCCGCGGATGAGATCCCCTCGGAAACCGGAATAAAGATCTCGCCGAGAAAAATCCCCCGGCTTCCCGCAGCAACCCCGTTTTTTGAAAGATACAGCATTCCTTCCTCTCCTTCCTTTGATGATTCCTGGCAGACAGCAGCACAGTGAATCCATGGAAACAGCGTCAACCGTCCGCAAAGAAAATGCCGGCCGACAGGAAAAATCTCGCTCCCGGGTTGAAAAAGAGAATGAAAAGGAGTAAATTCCCCCTGTCAGGAATCAACGAAAGGACTCTTATGGAACTGGAAATCTATCCTTCGGTTTTCCGGGCGGAAACGCTGATGGAAAACGATCCGGAAACAATCGTGCTCTTCGGCCCCGATGCACTCACTCAGCTGGGAATCCATTTCCAGATGGAACATTGTGAAACGATTCTTCTGGTCATGGGCGGCAACTCTTCGCAGATCCCCCTGCGGATGATCCTGCGATCGCCCGCATTCGGAAAACCTGATTTCAACCTGCCCAGACAGGAGGGAGTCCCGCCCGAACCCGATACGGACGATGTTCGGGCAATCGTCGAAACCATGAAGAAAGAGAAACCGTCCGCAGTTCTCGCAGTCGGCGGCGGAAGCGTGATGGATGCCGCAAAAGCCGCGTATCTCTCCTGGCAGACGGGACTGGATGTGGAAGAGCTGTTCGGCGTCAATGCGGCCTCGTCCCGCTTCCCGGGAAAGACCTTCCGGAAAATCTGCGCCATCCCGACCACCGCGGGAACCGGCTCCGAAGTCACATGCTACTCCAATATCGTGGATGCAAAAAACGGAGTGAAAAAACTGATCTCGGATCCCGCCATCCTTCCGGGAATTGCGGCCGTCATTCCGGAGCTGACACTNNGTACGGCACCGGAAAAACTGACGCGCGAAACCGGATTCGATGCGCTGGTTCATGCGATCGAAAGCTATCTCAATTTCAAAGCGATGCAGCAGCATCCCGAAGCGATGGAGTGGTCGCTGGAAGCAATCCGGCTGATCGAAAAGGCTCTACCGGAAGCACTGCACAATCCGGCGGATTCCGATGCAAGGGCCTGTCTTTCCGCGGCGGCCACGCTGGCCGGAATGGCGATCCGCGTCGCGCCGACCTCGCTGCCGCATCTGCTGAGCTACTCGTTCTGCGGGAAAACCTCCCATGGCTATGCCGTCGCCGCGCTTCTGCCGCACTTCTGGCGCTATTATCTCACCGTTCCGGAGGTCCGCGAACGGACGATGGCGCTGAAGGCCTTCTTCCCCGGGAAAAACGCGGAAGAGGTGATCGACTCGTTCTGCGCGTTCCTTCACCGCTGCGGCGGAGAGACCGCGCCGGGAAAACTTCCCGGATGCGGAACGGAAATGATCGACCAGCTGGCCAAAGACGCTCTCCTCAATCCGATGAAACTGGAAAGCGCCCCCCGTCCGGTCCTTCCGAAAGACACAGGGACCGTGTTTCACGAGGTGCTTGACCCCGTCTGGAACGCATGAAGATCCTGCTTGCGCCGGACAAGTTCAAAGGAACGCTGACCGCCGCCCGCGCCGCCCGGATTATGGCCGATGCAGTCCGCTCGATCCATCCCGATGCGGAAACGTTGGAGTTTCCGCTCGCCGACGGCGGGGGAGGAANNCCGACGGCGGGGAAGGAACCGTCCAGACCCTTCTCCATGCGCTCCACGGGGAACTGCGTCAGATTCCCGTCCATGACCCGCTGGGGCGAATCCGGAACGCTGAATTCGCCATCGCCGGAACAACCGCGATTCTGGAAATGGCGGAGGCCTCCGGAATGGCTCTTCTTGCGCCGTCGGAACTCAATCCGCTGAAGACCTCCACGTTCGGGACCGGAGAACTGATCCGGGCCGCGCTGGACGAGGGGGCGCGCGAAATCATCATCGGAATCGGTGGAAGCGCAACGGTGGATGGCGGAGCCGGTATGGCGGAAGCACTCGGGTTCCGGTTTTACACGTCTGACGGAAAAGAGCTGAAAGGACTGAACGGAGGAAACCTCGGCGCCATTGGATCGCTGAGAAGCGATGCGGCCGATCCGCGTCTGGCGGAGTGCCGGATCCGGATTGCCTCCGACGTCAGAAACCCTCTTCTGGGTCCGGAAGGAGCGGTGGCGGTCTTTGCGCCGCAGAAGGGAGCCGGGCCGGAGATGCTGCCCGTTCTGGAAAAGGGACTTGCCAATCTTCAGGCGGTGCTCTGGAAGGCGGGACACCTGAAGCCGGCGGAGGAACCTGGAGACGGAGCGGCAGGCGGACTCGGAATGGGATTGCGGGCCTTCTGCGGAGCCCGGATGGAACCGGGCGCCGAACTGGTGATCGCTCTGACCGGACTGGAAGCGGCACTGGAAGGAGCGGATCTGGTCATCACCGGCGAAGGGTGCACGGATTCTCAGACGGATTCGGGGAAACTCTGCTCCAAAGTTCTTTCGCTCTGCCGGAAGCGGGGAGTCCGATGCGGGCTGCTTTCCGGCTGCATTCTCGGGAATGCGGGAGATGCCTTCGACTTTGCCTCCGCCTGCACGGAGCCGGGCCGTTCACCGGAAGAGCTCCGGCTGCATGCGGAACGAAATCTTTCGGAAGCGGCCCGGCGGCTCGCAAAACAGTTCTGACCATTCCGGAAAAGAGAAATGCGGTTATGCGTTCCCGCTTTTTTCCGAGAGCAGGGTATTGATCCGTTCGCGGAAGCGGAGGAGCCATTCGCTTTCCCGGGGATAGCGGTGGATGGTGGGCATCTCTCCGGCCTCCTCGCGGATCAGGCGGAGCAGGGCGTCCCGTCCGATCCGGGATTCGAGAAGGCGGAGCGCGCGGAGATCCTGAAGACCCTCCGCAAAGACCTCATAGTGCAGGGAATCGACAGGGCCGTCTTTGCCGGGATAGACCATGAAAGCGCCTCCGCCGCAGAATGCGCGTCCGGCCTCCGGATCCTGATAGGGGTCCAGCTCCCAGTTCAATGAGTGCTGTGTGAACCAGAAATTGTACCCCCAGTTGAGGAAGCCGTCCAGATCGTAGAGATAGAGAAGGAGACCGAGAATGCGGTTGCGCGCGGAGGGCATTCCGAACTGACGGTTCGGAACGCCGTCTTCCCAGTTCCCGCAATAGTAGACCCAGCGCTGTTCGACCGGCTCCTTCATGAACGTCTCCAGCGCGGTGGTGGTCGGAATCGGACGGGAAATCCATTTTTCCCGCAGGAACTCCACATCCGAAAGCGCATCGATGACCGGATACTCTCCGATCAGTCCACGCAGAAGTGCGGAAGCGAAACAGTACGACTCCTTCCCCTCCGCGGAGGGTTCATCGGAGACATGGAAAAACGTGTTGGCAGGAGTCAGCCCCTTGTTTCGGAAGAACGGCAGAAGTTTCTCCATCAGAGCCCGCAGGAACGTCCGGTATTCCGGATCGGATGCCGGAACGTGCCAGCCGAACCGTTTCTCCTCAACGCCGTTCACGCGGACCACGATCTTCGGTGTTGCTTTCGCCCCCCACTGCGTGAAGGCGTGCGACATTTCAAAATACCGGAACCCGCATGCGTGCGCGGTATCGATCCAGCGTTCCAGACGATGAAAATCAAAGAAGTATTTCCCCTCCTTCCACTCAATTTCCAGAAGCTGCGCAGTCGGCCGTTCCCGTCCGATTGCGGTATCCAGCGGCACGCTCCAGAGCGGCGTGTAAAGCACATTGTTCCCGTGTTCGACCATATTGCGGAAATAGGCCTCCAGCAGTTTCCAAAACGGCTCCGTCCAGCACGCAGTCCGATGGCGGATTGAGACACAGTCCGCATAAAACCAGTTCGCGGAAAGCAGCTTCTGCTCCGGAAGGCGGAACGGCAGAACACGAAGACGGATACCAGTCCGGTGTTCCATCTCCGGCTCCTTCCAGATCAGCAGATCCTGCGGCGTGGTGATCCGGAACGCGATCTCATACTCGCCGGGTTCCATATCGGGCGGAATGCGGACCGTGCACCAGAG
Source organism: Lentisphaeria bacterium UBA1829 (assembly GCA_002338895.1). Taxonomy (GTDB): domain Bacteria; phylum Verrucomicrobiota; class Lentisphaeria; order Victivallales; family UBA1829; genus UBA1829. The sequence goes on from DDJH01000219.1 coordinate 5,118, forward strand.
AGCATGCCAGTTGTTGCGCGAAAGACGAAACCGGTTGTTTTCCAGCGGAAGCAGCGCATCGGGAAACAGTCCCGGTCGATGGGTCAGAACATAAGGGTCGTCCGGCATCGCCGGCTGTGTACACGGGACCAGCCCCACCTCCCGGAGAGAAACTCCCTCTCCGAACGGCGAGCTGCACTCAATTTCAAGAATCAGATTGGAGTCCGCCCTGCATGCCAGCTGGAACGCCACTCTCTCCCCCTGCGCTCCGCTGATCCGGTCCAGACGTTCCCCCGGAAGTTCCGGGCAGCAGAACACCTTCTCCAGAGAACTCACTGTCCGCGTCGCAAAATACATTGTTTCCTTCTCCTCTTTCCACACACTCTCTCTGCTGAAACTCTTCCGCAGTATAATACAGAATTTGATCGGTTTCAACAGAAGAAACAAACAGAAAAAAAAGAAAGAATATCAGTTTTGACGCAGCATAAAACTTTTGATGCACTTTAATCCAGTCCGGATCGCAGGCGGTATTCCCCGGGAGTCATTCCGGTTTTTTTCCGGATCACCTCACAGAAATAGCTGACATGGGAGAACCCGGCGCAGCCGGCGATCTCCTTGATCGACAGGGAACTTTCGCGCAGAAGAGAGAGCGCCTTCTGAATCCGGATCTGCTCCAGGTACGCGCCGGGCGAAAGTCTCATGCTCCGCAGAAACAGACGGTTCAGCGTGGTCCGATGAATTCCCAGCTCTCCGGCCAGTTCTCCGACCGTCAGCTCCGCCTCCTGAAATCTTCGGTGGGCCAGCTCAATAAATCTTCGGACCACCCCGGCCGCTTCCCGGGATTCGGCATACCGCTCTCCCGCAAGCGCCAGAATCTCCGTGACAACCGAAATTGCATGGCGCTGTGCATACGGAGTCCGCTGTTTCAGCAGCAGCTCAATCTCCTGGAACAGTTTGACCGGGCAAGCCCCTGCAAAACACTCCTTTCGCGGATAGCCGTACGACCGCATGAAATCCGCCGCGCCCGGTCCGTCGAACGTCACCCAGTGATACCGCCAGAGCGCATCCGGATCCACCGACCGGTGAATATGATCCTCTCCCGGCAGATGATACGTCACCTCTCCCGCCTTCAGACGGACATTCCGCCCCTCCAGCACCAGCTCTCCGCATCCTCCGACGCACCAGAACACCTGCACAAAATTCTTCCGTCCCCCATCCGCGCGCTCCCCCCATCCATATTCCGCCTCATTGTACCCGACCGAACGGATATGCACCGGAAGCGGAAGCTCCGGCAGCGACAGATCGGGTCTGGAAATCACCTTGCGCATAACCACCACTTCTCACAGAAAAACAGACAGGCTCCAACACTCTCTCCCGACCGCAGAACCCGGAAAGCATCCACCCCGTCTCTCATCCCCCGCCCCCGTCCGTCTTGTTTTCCGACCGGTTCCGGCTTGATGAAAAACAAACGTTCTTCCTTCCTTACCTTCCCTGCGCGGCCGTCCCGGCGGCTCCTGAAGACGCAGCTCCCGCCGACGCCCCCGATGCCGTCTCTTCCGCCTTCTCCGCCTGCGCATTGGAAATATACGCCTTGACCCGTTCCCCGATCGCCGGGAAATTCTGGATCACGCTTCTTGCGATCTCCGTTTTCATGGTGTCAAACGGCGGCAGACGAACCCGTCCCTTCTCGTCGTCATACTCCTTCTGGAAGCGGTTGTAGGCGATTTCGGCAAGCCGCAGATGCGCCTGCGCGCCATCCGGATCGTCGTATCCGAGAAGCAGACAGCTCTGGAAGATCAGTCCGCTGATCAGCTCATGCACCTGTTTGTAGTTTCCATCCTTGACATCCTCCGTCCACTCCCGCAGAATGAACTGATCGAAGTCCTGATACCGCGGATCGTTCCGGCGCTCCTTCCGGATCATGCGGAAATACTCCCGCGCCTTGGCATACTTTCCATAGCTGTACAGCGTGACGACCGCATCCTTCATGAAATTATCCAGTGCGCTCTTGAAAGTGGATGTATCATTCCGTTCATACGCCTCCTGATAGGTCTCGCGCACCGCGTCCACCAGATCGAGATTCGGAATGAGCATGTAGTTCATCGACGGCTCCTTTCCGGGCAGGAGAATCCGTCCGGCAATAAAGGACTCCTTCAGCGACTGGGTAATCATCCGGTCGCAGTCGATGCTCTGCCGTTTCGGACTGTACATGATTCCAAGAGTCGCCCAGTAGATCGCGAACGAATCGGAGAGCCTCCAGTCAAGCGTTCCATATTTCCGGTTGATCTCCAGCACGATTTCCGGACGAAGCTTGTAATATTCCCGGAGCCAGCAGTTCCGCAGGAAACACTCCAGCGCCCGGCTTGTTTCCGGTTTCAGAGCCGCGGCAAGACCGTCCGGCAGAGCTCCCAGCTCCCGGAACTTGCGCTGAAGCGCATCCAGATCTTCGAATCCGGCCTTTTTGAGAGCCTCCCACAGCGCGGCATCCTCCGCATGGAGCTTCCGGAATTCCGCATTGCTTTTCGGTGCGGCGGCGAGAGCCTCCCAGTCCGGTTCGACACCGCCGTACGCTTTCATCATCTCCTTGCAGATCATATACTTGTAATACCGCTGAGCATCGTCGAGCATATTTCCGATCTTGTGCTGATAGATCCATCCGAGCTCCCGGTAGAGAAGCGGATCATTGGGATTGTAGTTCAGCGCCTCATCGCGGATCAGCTCGATTCCGCGCTGAACCCAGCGCCAGCGGTCCACCGGAGACGTGTATGTGACGGAAATATTATACGCCATGTTCCATGCCAGATACGCGGTGGCTCCCGTAAACTTCGGCTGAAGCTTGGTGATCCACGACGCCAGCTGAACCATCTCAAAATATTTTCCCTGCTGCTGCAGTCCGTTTGTCCGCAGCCAGAGCATATCCGCCAGAATTCCGCGGAATCCGCCAAGCGCCACCGTTGTAAACGCCACCATCGGCGGAAGGCCCTCGATATTTCCCTCGTCGACCAGTTTGTCCTCCTTGACGATCGTATCCAGGCGCTTCTGCACAAGCACCGTCGCCGACAGCAGAACCACAAAGGCCGCAATCGCGAAAAACCAGATCCGAAATCTTCTGAAATACATCTTTCTCACCTCTTGGTAGCAGCGAGCGAAAGCTCACGGCGGTTGTAAAGCCACGCACCGAGCAGCGCCAGCGGAACCCCCTTCAGAACAATCTGAAAGAGGATGGCCGAACCGATCATCGAAAGTTCAATCAGCTCCCCGTTCGCAACATAATTGGAAATCCCGAACTTCTGGAGCGGAATGATCGTGAAATGCAGCGCCCGTCCAAGATAATATCCGTAAAGATCCATCGCCGGCATGTCAAGGCCTCCGTACATGGCCTCGTTGGAAATCAGAAACGAGGCAAAGAATCCGAACGCCATATAGGAGATCGTGATGAAAATCGCGGTCGGCATCGACAGAAACGAAGCCAGCGCCACCGACACAATCACCGTCGCCGCAATCCCGAGAAACGCCATCACCACCGCCCGGATGTAGTTTGCCAGGAACCCGGTCTCCTTCACCAGCAGAGTCGGCCCGTCCGCCACCTGAATAAACAGCGGCTTCCCGTTCGGCGCCATGTTGGTGAATCCGATTGCGGCCTTCCCGTTCACAATCACATGGTCCGCCGGCATTGCCAGCTCGTTCACCGCGGCCGTCAGAATCTGCTCCGGCGGACGCTGCAGATAGATCTGGCGCGGGATCGGTTCCGGCGCCTTCTCTCCCGGTTTGAGTTTTTTCAGATCCGGCTGTTCCAGAAATGTGAAAACCGCTCCCCATGCGCCGTACCCGTGATCCTGATACTGCTGGATATCCACGGTCCCCGAATACGCCCGGTACCGGATGAAGAACATGCTCTTCGGATCCAGTTTTTCCGGAAGTCCCGAATAGGTCCAGTAGCGGGTCTGCCCGACTTTGATCTCGCCCATCGCCGCGATGAGCTGCCGATAGATGGCATTCAGAGCCTTTGTCCGTTCGGTTCCGGTAAGAACCTGGGAAAGCAGCTGACCCTGGGCATTCTTCTTTTCATTGAATGCCTTGAGCGCATACGCCTGAACATCCGGGAGATCCGGCTGATAGGCGCGACGGCCGGTCAGCACCTCGTTGTCCATCCGGGCGCGTTCCTCCGCCGTGAATCCCTGCCGGTTGTACTGATACAGAATAAATCCGTAGATCACCGCCGTCGTGATCAGCAGAAGCGCGGTCAGCACCATCAGCACCCCGCAGAACTTGCCGAGCCAAACCACATAGCGGGAAACCGGTTTGACAACGATCAGCTGCAGCCGGCAGTCCTCGACATCCGCCGTCATCGTCTGGCAGCCGAGCCAGATTCCGGAGAGCATCAGCATCACCGTCACGAAGGTCAGGCTGTATTCCAGAGAAACCTGCATATATCCGTAAGGCGTTCCATCCCCCTTGATCGTGTTCGGAACCAGAAACACCCCCAGCAGCAGCACAAAAAGAAGAAACTGGAACACATGGGAGCGCACCGCGCTCCGGCAGCTCAGTCTGATGATTGCAAGAAAAGAGGCCATGTCAAGATCTCCGCACTTACTTGTCTTTTCCGGAAGAAAGGATATCCATCAGTTTTCGGTTGGCCTCCTCCAGCTGTTCCTTCGCCATGGTTTCGGGTTCCGGCGGAGCCTCCTCGGTTTTTGAATCCTCTTTCTCCAGGCTGGTCAGGCGGTCCGTATCGATTTTCGGTTCCGCCTCCTCCACCTTCTTCTTCGGCTCTTCCGGAGTCTTGACACCCGCAAGGATATCCAGTTTCTCCCTGGCATCCACGTTTTCCGGCGTCGAAAGATATTCCGCGATCTCTCCTCCGGACGTTGCTCCCGAGGTTTCGACGCTCTCGCGTTTCGCCTTGTTGACCACATCCAGGAAGAAATCCTCCAGACTCATATGCGGATGATCGAGCTTGAACGGCTCTCCATGCAGTTTTTCGCGGATCACGGCAAGGATCTGGTCCATCGCCTCTTCCGGCAGTTCCGGCATGGTGATGCGGCTGGAGCCCTTGACCGTCAGCAGATCGTTGATGGAGCCTTCCGCACGGATCTTTCCGCCGTAAAGAATGATAATCCGGTCGCAGACATCCTCGACATCGCCGAGCAGATGGCTTGTGACCAGAACCGTCTTTCCCCGCTTCTTCAGCAGACGGATCAGATCCTTGACCTCCTTGCAGCCGATCGGATCCAACCCCGAAGTCGGCTCATCCAGGATCAGAAACGACGGATCGTTGATCATCGCCTGTGCCAGTCCGATTCGGCGGGCCATTCCCTTGGAGAACTCCCCCACCTGACGGTTGCGCGCATGAGCCAGTCCCACCATATCCAGCAGCTGTTCCGTGCGGATCCGGCGCTCCTCCGCGGAAAGATTGAAAAGGGATGCGAAGAAATCCAGCGTCTCCGCCGCCGTCAGATACTTGTAAAGATAAGTCTCTTCCGGCAGATAGCCGATCATTTTCTTGGCGGCCACATCGCGGGGAGATTTTCCGAACACGGTCAGCCGTCCCCCGGTCGGATAGAGCAGCCCGAGCAGCATCTTCACCGTCGTGGACTTTCCCGATCCGTTCGGACCAAGCAGGCCGAGCACCTCACCTTCCCGCACCTGGAAATCGATATCGTTCACCGCCTTCGCCTTCGGCCGGTTCCAGAAATCCCGGAACTCCTTTGTGAGGCCGACCGCCTCCACAATATTTCCCATTTCAACTCTCCTGACTGGTCGCAGACATTAGTGTTTTGCGGTATTTTCCGCGCGGGTGATCTCCTCCCCGGTTCGCACCAGACGCGCGCTGTTGAAAATCACGATCAGCGTACTGAGCGTATGCAGAACCGCTGCCAGAATCGGACTCATCTGCCCGAACACCGACAGCACAATACCGCAGATCACAAAGAACATTCCGAACACCAGATTCTGATTGATGACCGCCGCCGATTTCTTCGACAGCGTAATCAGCAGCGGAATCCGGCGCAGATCATTTGTCATCAGAGCAATGGACGCGCTGTTGATCGCGATATCGCTTCCGATCGCTCCCATTGCGATGCTCAGATCCGCCGCGGCAAGCGCGGGCGCGTCGTTGACGCCATCCCCGACGAACGCCACAATATCGTTCTTCTTCACCTGTTCGACATATTCGACCTTGCCCTGGGGCAGACAGTCGCCGCGGAAATCGTCGATTCCGATTTTACCCGCCACCATCGTTGCCACCGCGGTCCGGTCGCCGGTCACCATCGCACACAGACTGATTCCTTCCGCCTTGAGTTCGCGCACCATCTGCTGCGCCTCCGGACGAATCTGATCGCGGAATCCGACCCAGCCGATCGATTTTCCATTGCGCACCACCACGGCCACGCTCATGCCTTCCACTTCGCTTTCGTCATGCGGAAGAGCGATCTCCTGCGAGAGGATCCAGGCCGGACGGCCCACCAGACATTTGACTCCGTCGATCAGCGCCTCGACCCCTTTTCCGGGCAGCTCCTCATACGAATTGCCCTTCATCGGGGTGACTCCGACCTCCCGCGCAAGACGCTGCAGCGCAAGGGCCGTCGGATGATTGCTTCCGATCTCCACGGAAACCGCGGTCAGCAGCAGTTCGGCCGGCTCGACGCCGTCCACCGGTTTCAGACGTGCCACCTCCAGCTCCCCTTTGGTCAGCGTTCCGGTCTTGTCGAACACGAAACTGCGGACCTTGGACGCCAGCTCCAGGTGTGCCACATTCTTGATGAGAATTCCCAGACGCGCAGCCGCAGCAATCGCCGCGACCACCGCGGTCGGAGTTGCCAGAACCACCGCACAGGGACAGGAGATCACCATCAGCGTGATGACGCGGTTCATGTCTCCGTCGGAGAACCACCAGGTGAGTGCCGCAAGCATCAGAATGGTCGGCGTATAGAATCCGGCGTATTTGTCGATGATGCGGACCATCGGGGTCTTGCTGGTTTCGGCGGCAAGGATCATCTCCTTGACCTTGCCCAGTGTGGTGTCGTTGCCCACCTTCGTCACTTTGATGTCGATGGAGCCGGAAAGGTTCATGGTTCCGGCGTAGACATCGTCGCCGACGGTCTTGTCGACGGGGAGCGACTCTCCGGTGATCGACGCCTGGTTGACCGCGCTCTGACCTTTGACGATCTGTCCGTCGATCGGGAAGTTCTCTCCCGGACGCACATTGATGATATCGCCGATCTGAAGATCCAGAACCTCGGTCTCGACGAAATCGTCGTTCACCAGCTTGCGGGCCGTGTGCGGAGTCAGCCGGATCAGTTCTTCAATGGAGCGCTGGGCGCCCGATGCGGTCCGGGTCTCGATAATGATGGTAATGAGCAGGAAGAACGCGATGATTCCCGCCTCCCGGAAGACCCCTCCGGCAAACGCGGCAAGCAGCGCCATCGCAACCAGCTCGTTCATATACACCCGTCCGGCGCAGAGATCCTTGATCGCCGCCCAGATGATCGGAAGCGCCAGAACAATCGCTCCGAGAACCGCGCTCAGTTCAGACGCAAACTCCTGATTCGGGAAAAACCATTCCAGAAGGAATGAATTCAAAATCAGGAAACCTCCTGCAACCGCAAAACCGGCCCGGCCCATGGAGCGGGAGTGCCCGACCCCTTCTCCGATCGGCTGCCCGCAGACGCAGAGCGAAGCCTCCTCGTGATGATGGTCATGTCCGCAGCAGCAGCTCATTTGCTCTCCTCCTCTCTCTTCTCTTCAGCTTCTTTCTTTTCTTTCGCGGTCAGCGGCTCCGGATTCAGCTTGAGGCGGAGCTCCTGACGGCCGGCTGCGAGAGAGTTGACAATGAATTTATCCTTCACATTCGACATCGCATCCGCCATCACCTGCGAAAACAGTGTGACGGTCACCGTTTCCGGACTCTTCCGGTATTCGGCAAGAATGCTCTTGAAATATGCGGCGTCCGCCTCCACCTGGGCAACGATCCGCTTCTTGTAGCTGTCCGCCTCGGAAATGATCCGGACGGAATCGGATTCCGCCAGCGCCCGCTGCTCCGTCTCATACGCCTTTGCCTTCTGAATGGCGGCGTCGCTCTGCTGCTGGGCGTGGAGCACGTTGTCAAACGCATTGATCGCCTGCGGCGGCGGACTCTTCACTTCCAGATCCAGACGCAGAACCTCCACGCCGATATTCAGATCCGCAACCTGTTTGGCCACCATCGTCTCCACTTCCTTCATATAGCGGAATGCGCTGTTGTTGTTATTGTAGAGAATCGCATCCACGGTCCAGCCCGCGGTCACACGGAGAATGCAGTTGTCCAGAATCGCCTTCAGCAAAGTCTGGGGACCGCGTGTTCCGCGGTTCTCTCCGTCCGGTCCGCTGAACGGCTCGTCCATCTTCTCCGGGTTGGCGGGCGTCATGCACTTCTCGTAATAGACTTTCGGGTTCACCACACGCGCGGTCATCTTCCAGTCGGTATGGATGATGCACGCATCGCCTGTCAGCAGATAGCCGTCCACGCCGGGTTTGAGCGATTCGGGAGCGGGACCTCCGGCCATCGCCTCCTTCCGGTTGGTGATCAGCGCCCGGTTCGCGGGCATAAACGACGAAGTCTCAATGCTGAACGGACTGGTCTTCACCTTGACGGTCCGGCCGACCGGAAACGGGAACACCCAGTGCCAGCTCTCCGTATAAACCTGCTGGAATTTGCCGAACTGGAAGGACAGAACCGCGGTATCCGGCTGAACCGTGAGAAATCCGCTGAACGCAAAAAACCATACCAGCAAGATGGCGATCACCGCCACAAGCAGTGAAAACACCGCCTTGAGACTTTTATTCAGCGTCTCGAATCCGGAGGAAAACGCACTGTTCTCCACGGATCGCTCCGCTTTGATTCTTGTTTCAAGATCCTGCATGATTCACTCCGTTTTCAGTTCTTTTTCGCAGGTTTCTCAAGCGAGACGCCGCCATATTTCAGAATATCGAACGGTGCGGAGTTCGTATCGAGCACCAGAGTGGTCCGTCTGCCCATCAGACGCTTCATCGAATCCAGTTTCCGCAGGAACACCGCAAGATCCGGATTCTCGGCAAACACCGCAAGATGCTGTGCGGCGGCGGCATCGCCTTCCGCCCGGAGACGGGTCGCCTTCGCTTCCGCCTGCGTCAGAGCATTGCGCTTCGCCGTATCGGCCTCGGTCATGATCCGGCGGGATTTGACATTGCCCTCCTCCTTGTATTTCGCGGCGGCGGCATCGCGTTCCTGGATCATGCGTTCGGCGATCGCCTTCGCGGGGGTTTCCGGAACGCCGATGGTCTTGATGCTCGCCGAAATGACCTCAAGACCGTACAGGTCCTTCACCTTCGGCGCAATCAGAGCGAGCATCTCCTCTTCCATTTTCGCGATCATGATCTTTTTCGGATCGGTGTTGACCAGCTGGTCCAGGTTGTATTTGCCGATCACCGCGCTCTTCACGGTCCGCATCAGACTGGCCAGATCGTCCTCCGCCGCGACGATGTTTCCGCCCGACATCTGGAACTTCACCAGATCCTTGATCCGGTACACCGTATAGATTCCCGCTGTGATGTTCTTCCCGTCGGCGGTACGGATCTCTTCGAGTTTGCCGATATTGCCGTCGAAACATCTGAGGCGGATGTCATATTTCTGAATCTTCTGGATGGGCAGCGGCCAGCGGAAATGCAGTCCCGGTCCCTTCTCGCCGGTAATCTTGTTGAACGTCAGAACGACCGCCCGCTCTGTCTCGTTGACCTGGTAGGAAAAGATCGCCGTCCCGAAAACCGCCACGACAACCACTCCGAGGAGGATAATCGGAATATTGATCCCGTGCCCTTTGTTTGTTTCTGCCATTTAGAAATCTCCTTGCTTATCTGTTATTTTTATTTTCTGATTACTTCAAATCACCCAGGTCGGTATCCGTCAGATCGGTGCGGGGCTTCTCCTCCGCGTTCAGCTCGATAATCTGATAGGGAAGCGAGGCCGACACAATGTATTTCCGCAGCGGAGCGCAGTCGTTTTCCAGAAACGAAAGATACGTGCGCAGCCGGAACATCTCCGGCATCTTCCTATACGCTTCCAGCTGACTGCGGAAGCGGCCGGCCTCCGCACTGGACACCGTCGAAACATTGTATTTATACGCCTCCGCCTGCTGCACCAGCGCCATCGTCTCGATCTCCGACGATGCAAGAGTCTTGGTCTTATACGCTTCCGCCTTGATCACCGCGGTCACCATCTCCTCTTCCGCCACGAACACCTTCTGGAAGGCCGGCGCCACATCCTGAAGCGGCGGGTGTGTATCCAGAAGATCCACATTCACAATCGTAATCCCGAGTCCCCGGCGGTCCACCGCCTCCTGAATCTGTTTATGCAGCGTCCGCGTAATCTCAAGGCGTCCGCGGGAAAGGTCGTTCATGAAATCCGTGCTGGCAAAATAGATCGTCGCCTGGCGCGTCCCGATATCCAGAAGATATCCCTTCAGATTCTCAAATCCGAACGCATAGTCCAGCACCTTCTCCGGATTGACCGTGAACGAAACCGGAATTGAGGCGTTCAGCATCGAAACCGCTCCTCCGATATCTCCCGCCATATCCTGATTGGCCACCAGAAACGGATTCTCTCCGGAGCTGTGTTCATTGTTCCAGAGGATGGTCCGCATCGGCTGGCCGCTCGCATTTTTCGTCTTGATCACCGCGCCGATCGTCACGGTCTGCGGCTGGTCGACCGCCACGCGGGTGATCGTATCGCACGGCCACGGCAGTTTCAGGTAGACTCCGGGGGAAAGCGGTTTCTCCGAAACCAGTTTTCCGAACCGGGTCTTGATCCCGAGTTCACCCGGCTCCACCTCCGCCACGCAGGTGAAAATCCACAAAATGAACAACCACGCCCCCAGCGCCGGAATCGCGACCCGGCAGAACATCTGATACAGCGACGTTCCGGAAATCTTGAATCCGAACTGATAATCCAGCGCATCGGTGATGTTTTTCGCCACGCTCCCCGGCTCAATGAAAAGCGCAAGCAGACGGCTTTCGTGCACCGGACGATCCTCCTGCTGGGTTCGCGGCCGGTAGAATTCCGTAATAAAGGTGAACAGCTGTTCCACCGCGATGATCGCGATCAGCACAAACGCGATTTTCGCAAACGGCAGTTCAAGCCCGGCATACTCCCACCGGAGCGCCACCGACGGCACCAGAGCCAGGACAAAGATCACCGATCCTGCCACCATCCACGCCCCCACCGGCCGCAGCCAGCGGAACTCATGAATCCGCGACTGCCCCGCCAGGAACGCTCCGAAAAACAGCGAAAACACCGCAATTGCAACACATACAAACGAAACAGCCACCGGCTCCTTGGGCAGAGCCGGCCCCGCCTCGCCGAACGACGCTCCCACTCTCCATGCCGCCCAGAGCCCCAGCACCATCAGCAGAAACGCAAGCAGCGCAAACACCGACGGAGCATATTTCGCATAATTCCGGAACGTTCTTCCCGCTGTGAACCGGACATCCTCCGAAACATCCAGCAGACTTGCCGTATTCTCCTTGCGCTTCTTCAGCAGCTCTTTTTCATACTCCTCTTCCGCAGCGCTTCCCGCAAGCATTCCGTAGACTGCGGCGGCGATGGAAAAGAGAGTCGCCACGGCAAATGGAATGGTTCCCAGCCCGAATGCGCCGTATCCGGCCCAGTCGTACACCCCTCCGGCAAATCCGGCCAGCAATGCGATTGCCAGGGAATAGATCCCGGCGAAGATTGCCAGTTTCATGGCAAGCCCGGATCGTCTGCTGCTTACGGAATAGTTTACGCTTTCCATTGTCATTCTCTGTTCACCCTTCTCTTTCTTTCCCGTTTTATCCGAAGGAGCTGGAAAACGGGGATCTTATATCTGCTTCTTTCATGGATCATACAACATATCGGGAATCCATTCCGCCGTTTTCCGGAGGGATGGTTTCTTTCCATATCGGCAAACGATATACCTNNCTTTCTTTTCCTTTTTTTTTTCTCTTTTTTTTCCTTTTTTTTATGGAACATTTTAAAATTACCTGTACATTGACAGAAAACAGAGGGTTGGGGAAAAGGGGTCCCTTCCGCCCCCTGTCACGGAAAACAGAGGATTGGTCATGCCGAATATGTTCTTCTTCTACCTGCCGCTGCTCCAGATCATGGCGCTTCAGCTTTTTGCCTGTGCATCGTTTTCGGGGGTCTCGCATACTCATCGGAGAAATGTTGTTCCGTTTTCACTGTATCTGCTGCTGCTTTCGTTCGGTGTGGTCGGGACGGTGCTGACGTCGCTGCCGCATCTGGAATTATTTGCCATCGTAATGAGATTTTTCTGCATGCTGGCGGGATTCCTCTGTCTGCTGGAATTCTCGCTCCGTTTTTTCCGCATATCGCTGATCCGGCGCATTCTTGCGGAAACGGGACTGCTCCTGCTCTCCTGCCTGATTCTGATCTGTTTCGAGTACGAGGAACGGGGAGAAGTGCTGGCGCTCTTTCTGCCCGGAATTCCGGCTCTGATTCTCGGATCGACGGCGCTCTGGAAACTCGGAGGAAAATTTCGTGAACAGGAGAATGTGTTCCGCATCGCGGCCATTGCAACGGGGGGAACCGGCTTTTCCATCGTCGGGGAGATGTTCCTGGTCCTGCGGCTTCTGCCGATCATCGCCCGACTGGATCTTGAGTTCCATCTGGCGCTGATGAGTTTTTCGCTGGTCTGCACGCTGATCGGGTCGGTCGCGTTTCTTACCATGCTGAAGGATATCCGGCTGCAGGTGGGCCGGCATACGATTTCCGGAGCGTGGATCGTGATTGTGATTTTTCTGATTTCCGCGTTCGCGGCGGCAGTGATTCCGCTGATGATGCGCCGCCACGCGGAAAAAATCGCGTCTCGGCATGTGGATTATTCCGCAGGTCTTCTGGTCCGGGATCTGGAAGTCAGCGCGAATCGGATGAAGGAGTATGTCCGGGAACTCGCCGGAAGAAAAGAGCTTGCCGACGCGATGAAAAACGGCGTGCCGAACAGGACGACTCTCGGGAAGAACAATTTTCTGGAAAAATATACCACGGCGCATCAGCGGGCGATTCTCTATTTCACGGATGCACAGGGGGTCTGTCTGGACTCCTCGCTGAAGAGTTCCTCCCGGGTCCGGATGGTCGGGCAGAACATCTCCTATTCTCCGCATTGCAGGGAGGCGATGAAGAGGGGGGAGAGCTGTCTGATTTCCGTCGGATCCATCACGGGGGTTCCGTCCATCTTTGCGGCGCGGAGAATTGACGATGTCGACGGAAAACCGCTCGGGGTTCTCTGCGCAAGGGAGGATTTCGGGTTCATATTCACAAAATTTGCGGATGTCTATGTCGCGCTGCTCTCTCCGGACAACATGGTCTTCATGACCAACGAAAAACATTTTTCGGCGCACACGCCTTTCTGGGCAAGAGAACGAAAAGGGATCCGGGAAAACGCGGAACAGCTGAACGGGTGCTATCTGGATGGAATTCTCTATGCGGAACGAGCCTGCAATTTCCTGACGGTGCCCGGATGGAGGGTTGTTCTGGGACTGCCGACGCAGCTGCCGCTCTGGGCNNTTGCCGGAGAGATTCTGGTGATGCTGCTCTGGCTGCTGCCGCTGATGATTTTTTCTCTCTTCGTGCTGCATTACCGGATGCGGCACGGATTTGCGGTCTCGCTGAACTGGAGAAAGACGGTTTTCAACAACAATGCATCCGGCATTTTTGTCACCGATTCCCAGTGCCGGCTGGCGGACTCCAACCGGACCTTCTCGCTCTTTTCCGGATATACGGTGGAGGAGCTGCGGAAAATGAAACTGTTCGATCTGTGTCCGAACACGGGNNGCCGGCACTGAAGGAGGAGTTGTCGGACTTCGTTTTTTCCAGCCGGACACATTATGAGAATTTTGAATTCCGAATCTGCCGGAAAAACGGGGTTCTGACCACCGTCTCTCTGGCGGGGAACCGGATTCACACCGTCCGCATGAATCCTCATCTGCCGTCGGACGGCGTCATCTGGACCGTGACCGATCTTTCCGCGCCGATGGGCGAACTTGATCGCCTGCGGAAGGAAGAGGAACGTTTCCGCGCGCTCGTCGAAAACTCGACGGAGCAGGTCGCTCTGCTCGATCCGCAGGGAACCATTCTCTATTCCAACGACCGCGAAATCGCCTTCCTCCTGAGAAAATCTCCGACTCCGGTCCATCTCAGTGAACTCTATGATCCGGCCACAACCTCCCTGTTCCTGAAAATGA
>DDJH01000219.1:19360-49604 GCA_002338895.1 Lentisphaeria bacterium UBA1829
ACCCTGCCCTTCCGTTACACTCGGAAAACCCCGGGAACTCCCGAAGAGGAGATGCTCTCTCTCTTCTTCCCGATTCCGCGGGAAGGAGCCGTTCAGCAGATCGGCGTGGTCACCCGGAAATTTGAATCCGAGCCGGGAAACCCCGAAAAACACTGAAAAAAATATACGATTTTTTATTCGAATCTTTCGAATTCCAATCTTTTCAAACCCTCTTTTCCCGGCCGGAACGATCCTTGAAAAATCGCTTTCCGGAAGCATATTACCCTCACAGGGAAAGGGGGAAACAGAATGAAACTCAAACAGATTTTCTTTCACATCGCCATTGGAATCTCGACACTTCTGATTCTTCATGCAGGAGAAGTGGGCCCGGTCACGGAAAACGCATCCGCGTTCCTCTCCGTCGGGCAATACGGGTACTGGAGCAACATGCCGGTCAAAATCGCCTATTTCGGCATTCTCGCCCTGAAACAGGCTCCGCCGGCGGAGTTCCAGCTCCAGAATGAACAGGGGAAAACCATCTTCTCCGGGAAACCCGAACCGATGGGAGCTCCGGGAAAAGTCTTCGCCTCCGTTGCAGACGAACAGCCCGGAGAACGACTCTACGCCCTGAATTTCTCCGCATGGAAGACTCCGGGAAATTACCGCATTGCCGTCCCCGGATTCGGAGCAGGCGAATTCTTCACGATCCGCGGAAAAATGCCGACCGACATCTTCCCGCTCCCCTCTCTCCAGCAGTTCGAAAAACTCTCCCACATCACCGGCGGCGATGGGAAACCGGTCCTTTCGGACCGCTTCAGGAAAACGCCTCTTTCCAATCCCGGCCATAAATCCCGCACCGGGCAAGCGCCGCAATCCCGCGTAAAGTAAACAGGGTATCCGCAAGCTCGAAACCGGGCAGTTCCCGGAGGAAGAACGGAGCGTCGCCACCGCAGGCGACCCGACGGATTTTCTCTCCCGGGAACGCCATTTCCATCCTCCGCAGCAGCTCTTTCACCGCTCCGAGAGCGGCACAGTCCACGCCGAGATTGATCGCATCCACCGTATTGTTTCCGGGGAAATCCGGAATCCATTCCGTCAGCGGAGTCACCGGCAGTTTCGCCGTATAGTCATTCAGGGATCTGCGCAGGATCCGCCGTCCGGGGAAAATGGCTCCGCCGCACATGCAGCGGTCCGCATCGACAAATTCCAGATTGATCGCCGTCCCGAAATCCACGCAGAGCGCCGGAAGGCTCCCCGACACAATCAGAGACGCCGCATTGGCCAGCCGGTCCGCTCCCAGCGTCTCCGCATGTTCCATCCGGGAGAGATCCACCGGGCAGTTTGCCATCCGGGAACTTACAATAAAAGCCCCCGCCTTCCGGAAACGCTCCTCCAGATCCGGGACCACGGAGGCCGCCGCCATCGTTTCGACGGCGAAATCCTCCACGCGGAACTCCGCCGTCGGGACCGTCTCAATCAGCCGCAGCGAATCCCCCGCGAGCTCCGCGATCTGGACATGCGTATTTCCCGCGTTGAAAATCCGACACGAGAAACCACCCATTCGAAAATCAGCCGCCCAGTTTTTCGATAATGCTGATCAGCGGCATGAACAGCGCCATAACGATTCCGCCGACGACCACAGCAAGAAACACGATCATCAACGGTTCAATCATCGACGTCAGCGCTCCGACCGCGTTGTCCACCTCTTCATCGTAGGTATCCGCGATCTTGTCGAGCATCTCCGGCAGTTTTCCGGTCTCCTCACCGACCTCGATCATACTGATCACCATATCCGGGAAGATTTTGGTTGTATTCAGCGGTCCTGCGATGGTTTCTCCTTCCTTCACGGCATCGTGGACTTTCTGAATTCCGTCGCAGACGATCTCGTTTCCGGCGGTCTCCTTCACGATGCTCAGGGCGTTCAGCACCGGCACGCCGGATCCCATCAGAGTCCCGAGCGTCCGGGAGAATTTCGAAATCGACGACTTGGAAACAATCGGCCCGAACAGCGGCATATTATACTTCACATAATCCAGCCAGTATTTTCCGAACTTTGTCCGGGCAAACAGTTTGAACAGGATCACAAAGACCACGATTCCGCCGATCATCACCAGAATCTGCTCCTGCATGAACCGGCTGATCGACATCACCAGCTGAGTCAGTCCGGGCAGCGGCGCACCTTCCAGCAGTTCCGAGAAGATCTTTTCGAACTTCGGCACAATAAAGATCATCAGACCTGCGGTAATGGCGCCGGCGATACACAGAACGATCGTCGGGTACACCATCGCCGACTTCACCTTCCCGGCCATTCGCGCCGCCTTTTCCATAAAGGACGCCAGACGGTCCAGAATCAGTTCCAGCTTACCGGCCGCCTCTCCCGCGCGCACCATGTTGAGATACAGTTTATCGAACGACTTCGGATGCTGTGCCAGCGATTCGGAGAAGGTGGATCCGGCCTCCACGCCGTTTGCCACTTCGCCGAGAATCTTCTTGATGATCGGATCCTTCGACTGCTTCTCCAGTGTCCGCAGGGACCNNAGAAGGATCGCAAGCTGACGGGTGAAAATGGTCAGCTGTTTGGTTTTGATCACCGCCGGCCCGAGCGAGATATTGATGTTGATGTTCATCGCGCTCTTTTTCTTGTCGCCGGCTTTTTTAGGCTGTTTGACCGCCTTTTTCTGTTCGAGCTTCCGGACCTGTTTAATGGAGGTCGGGAACATGCCCTGTTCTTTCAGAAACGCGGTTACCGCTTCTTCATTTGCAGCCTCTTTCTGCCCTTTTCGTTCTCTTCCCGTGGCGTCCATTGCCGCGTACTGGTACAGAGGCATAATTCATCTCCTTTCCATCGGAACAAACATCTGCATTGCAACGAGTCGGATTCCTGAGAATCTTCTGTTATAATAGCATCGCGGAAATCATATTTCCAGTGCTTCCCGAGAGATTTCCAAACAAAAATCTGAAAAAAAAATGAAAAACCGCTTGACAAAACGTCTTTTTCGTGTATTTTATGGGACACCAAGCGATAATGCCCCTATCGTCTAGAGGCCTAGNNTTCGAATCCCGTTGGGGGTGCCACTTCCACACTTCGGAGTTCCGAATGTGCTGAAATGGCTTTTTTTGTTCCGCCCCTATCGTCTAGAGGCCTAGGACACCAGGTTCTCATCCTGGTAACACGGGTTCGAATCCCGTTGGGGGTGCCATGCCGTTCCAACTTCGAATGCCGAAGAGAAGTTCATTGTTCGAATGAAAGAGAATACTTCTGTCTGTCGTCCCGGCTGCGGAGCATGCTGTGTGGCGCCGTCAATCTCCTCGCCGATTCCAGGAATGCCGAATGGGAAACCGGCCGGGGTTCCCTGTGTGAATCTGGATGCGGAATTCCGCTGTCGCCTGTTCGGATCGCCGGAGCGTCCGGCGCTTTGCGTCTCCTTTTCTCCCGATCCGGAGATGTGTGGAAGCTGTCGGGAAGAGGCGCTCGCGTATCTGACAAGACTGGAAATCCTGACGGGCGGAAATAGGAAAACGGAGATCGGATAACAGGATTTATCCGATCCGGTTCCGCATCCGCTCCCGGGCGTCGGAATACAGTTCCAGCGAGAGAAGCGACGCCAGGTAGTCCAGAAGAAGAATCGCCATCGGAAACAGAAAAGCGGAAAGAAGAGACATGACGATCGCATTGGAAAGACTGTCTACAAACGAATCCAGCGTCAGACCGGACTGAATCAGAGTCGGCGGGAACTGTGCCAGAAACGGAAGAACCGCTCCGGGAATCACCAGCAGATTCAGGGAATCGGAGCCCATCCGGCGAAGCCAGAGCCGTCCGAACAGAACCACGGCAAGCAGAAACACCGCGCTCCACGGATTCGTGTGTCCCAGACAGAAATCAAGAGTCATTCCTCCGATCAGCGCCGCCGCGCACCCCGCGCCCGTTCCGAAGACATAGCTGATATAGAATACAAACGGTGCAAACAGCATCAGACGCAGTCCCATGCTCTCCAGCAGAAGTTCCAGAAAAATCAGCAGAAACGAAATCAGGAAAATATACGAAAAACGGGTCATTGCACGCTCCGCTTCGTGTAGACGGCGACAAACTGGATCGTATCCGGATTCAGGATCGGCCGAACCTCCACCTCGGCAAACATCTGATCGCGGATCGTTGCGATGTTCCCATTTGCTGACTTGACCACCCGGCCGACCGGGAGTCCGGGCGGCGTATAGGAGGAGATCCCCGAGGTCACAACCTGCTCGCCTTCCGCGTACGTTCCATCCGCCGGAAGGTACTTCACCTTCAGCACCCGGGAGTAGGGGTCGTACTCCAGTCCGCCCGCATGACGGGAGGCGGCCAGAATCACGCTGAAGTGGCACTCTTCGGAAAAGAGTGTCATCACCGTGGAGGTCCGTTTGGAAACCTCCTTGATGCGTCCGGCTGCGGCGAACCGTCCGCGGTCATCCATCGCCACGACCAGATCCCCCGGTGCGATCCCGTCGTTTTCCCCCCGGTTGATGACAAACCCTTCCCGCCACGTCGACACCGCGCGCGCAAGCACCTCCGCAAAGACCGGCTGATACCCGTTTTTCCGCGGCAGACCGAGAAACGCGCGCAGCGCACGGTTTTCCCGCTCCAGACTCTTCAGCGTGTTGTTCTCCGCCGCCAGACGCGCATTCTCCCGCGAGGTCGCCGCCAGCTGACGGGCCAGACGGATCTTGGAACTCAGCATCAGCGATGCGGCGGCCGCCTTATCCTCCGTCCGCACAACGCTGTTCAGGAACGGACTCATGAAATCCCGCGACAGGCCTGAAAAAAACCGGCGGAACGACCGGTATCCGGCAAGNNACACATCCGATCACCGTCAGTCCCCGCAGATGTTTCCGGCGTCTTCCGGAATCGATTTTTTCCTCCTGGAGATTCATCGTTTCTCCTTTCGGGCGAGCCGGTCCAGCACCTCCATCGCCGGATCGGTGATCGGGGCCATCGACGCATTGGGCTGGAGATTCAGCGAATGGCGTTCTCCGGGCGGGACATGTTTCCGTTCCGCCTCCCGCAGAATCCGTTCAACCAGCGCCTGCTGCTCCAGAGCCAGCAGGAACCGCTTCTCCGCCTTCTCCATCCGCTCCGCGCTCTGTTCGGTTCCCCCTTCATTGCGGAAACGGGAGATCTCCTCGATCAGCGCGGCGAACGCCGGCGTAACCTGCGGAGCCGACATATACAACAGTTCCGTCTGACGAATCACCGATTCCGAAAGCGCCAGCTGAAGATCCAGCGGCAGCGGTCCGCGCATCCGCTTCGCCAGCTCGAAAATGGAAACCGGATTTCCGTCCTTCCCCGGCAGATTCAGAGTCTGACGATACGACGTCTCCAGATAGTTGAGCGACATTGGCAGAAAGCGGTTCAGCAGAATCTTCTCCGTTTCGCGCCGGAACCATTTATCCACATCGAACACCCGGTCCGTCTGCACGAACCTGCCATAGCGCCGGTTTCCGTATGCGGCGACATGCTTCAGAAAAACGGACTGAAACAGCGCATTCTGATCCGCCGCCGGATTCCGCACAAGCTCCGTCAGGTACCGTTCCACCAGTCCCTTCTTCACCGCGCCGGAACGCGTGCAAAGATCGAACAGCAGCTGCGCCCACTCCTCATAAATCATCCGGGAGAATCCGTCGGACGGCGACGGCGCGATCCCGACAATATCCTTCAGCTCCGGAAACACCCCGTGCGACGCCAGCGCATACGCGGCGGGGAACCTTCCGAACCTCGAACTCCGCAGTCTCCAGTTCTCCGTGACCGCCTTTCGCGCCAGCGCCGCAAAAATCCACGAATCCGGCAGCTCCTCCGCCTTCTCCGGCGGGAATCCGAGACGGGCCAGACAGCTCCAGCGCACAAACTGATCCAGTTTCACCGGATCATCCGCCCAGCTTTCAAACCGTTCCGGCAGCGTGATCTCGCGTCGCCCCCATCCTTTTCGGACCAGTCCGAATGTTCCCTTTCCATCCGGCGGCGGCACCAGATACGAACAGGGGATCTCCGCGGAAAGTCCGGCCGTGATTCTGGGCAGGGCGGTCCGCGCCAGATGGCGGAACCGGAGCGCCAGAGTCTGGGAATAATAGGAATCGCCGGGAATTCCCACATTGTCGCCTCCGATGAAGCGGAACGTGGCATCCCGGGCGAATACCAGTGCGGGAATCACCGCAAAGAAGAGAAAACAAACCGTCCGCATCCTGTCCCTTTCAAACCGTTGCAATTTACTATCGGAACAGGGATTTTGCAAATCCGATTTTTCAATTCTCTCACGGGTGCGCCGGATCTTCCTCGATCAGGAGGACCGCCGCGTCGTTGCCGGCGATCCGCAGAGTTCCGTTCCGGAAATCGCCGTTCCAGACCTCCGCGACCCGTCCCGTCACGCAGAGCGGGCAGATGGCCTCCTCCGGCTCGTAGTTGATCGCCACGCAGACCGTTTTCCCGTTTTCCAGCGGATGCTCCGTGATTCCGACTCCCGGAAGCTCCGTCTTCACCAGACGGCGGATCCCCGCCCGTTCCGCCGCCTCACGGTACAGCAGATACAGCGGATTCAGGTTCTCCCCGTGGAAACATCCTCCGTTTTCCACGGACTGCTGTTCCAGCGGAAGATTCACAAAGAAAATCTGTCCTTTTCCGAAAGATGCCGCCGTCATCATCGGATTCCCGTCNNNCGGCGCGTTCCGCCTTCACCAGGGAGCGATAGGCGCCGCGCGCCTCCAGAATCTCCTCCGGATGCGATTTCAGAGTAAACGAAACGGAGCACGCCTCCTGATAGCGCGCGTCGATCTCCACGCCGACCGCCTCCCGGAACGTGGACAGCACACAGTTGCCCGAAAGCGAGAGCAGAAGCTTCGCCCCCGAGCGCACCTTCTCCAGAAGCGCAAGCCATGCCCGGCGTCCGATCGTCTGAGCCCCCTTCCCCGACGGCAGAAGATAGAAATCCGATTCCGGCAGCTCCTGATCCGCCCCGGCAAAGCGAAGATCGAATCCCGCCTGACGCGACAGCAGAAACGCGCCTAACGCACTCTTCCACGAATTTTCCGCTTCCGAAATCAGGCAGACCGCATCCACCCGGCACGGCGGCAGTGAAAACGGCAGATGCTTCCGGAAATCCACAAAGTCCCGCATCACGACAACCGTCTCCTTCGGGGAGCGATCGGTCCGGAACAGTCCCAGTTCCCGTTCAATCGCGGTCCACTCGTACGGCGGATAATCCAGGTGGCCCTGATCGAACGCGCACCACCAGAGATACCCTCCCAGCCCGTTCGCCCAGCACGAGAACAGCGATGTCCGGAGATTCCGGGCCGCCCTCTCAACGGAACAGATCGTCGGCCCCAGCGATCCACACTCCTCCGGGAAGCACCGTTTCCCCGCCACGCCCTCGTACAGCAGGGATTCCGCCGACGGATGCAGTTCATTTCTCATCGTATTGAACGGTTCCCGATTGCACTCCGGCGTAAACAGCGGATACGGATGGGTCGTCAGCACATCCATCAGCTCCCCCTGATCCTGCAGGTTCCACTGGTCCCTCCGGCTGCTGCTGATGCTGTGCATTCCGGATACGACCGGACGCGATCCGTCCTCCAGGCGAATTGCGGAGGCAATCGCATTCATCCAGTTCCACGCTTCGGCCGACGTGGAGACCGGTCCCATGCAGTTGCACTCGTTGCCGAGATCCCACGCGGCAACCGCCGGATGATCCTTCAGCTCCCGGACCAGATAGCGCACAAATCGAACCTCCCACCGGAGCGCGTCGGGATCGGTCAGCACGTTCCGCCCCTCCAGCGCGGGCGGGACAAACAGCCGTCCGCTCATCCAGCCGGTCAGCAGGCCGACCACCAGCTTCAGTCCGTTTTTCTCCGCCGTATCGCAGAGGAACCGGAAACGCGACACCATCTCCTCATCGACCCCGGCAGGATTCTTCAACGCTCCACCGTTCTGTCCGAACTCCAGCGGCCATCCGCATCCTCCATAGAACCGGGTCAGCGGCTGAAAATCCGGCCACAGCGGAAAAACCCGCAGGACGCGCATCCCGTATTCCGCAAGGAGCTTCAAATCCTTCTCCACCTCTTCCGCCTTCCACTCGCTCCACATCCGGATTCCCGCATGGGAGGCCCAGTAGTTGCAGCCCGTAAAAAACTCTTTTTCTCCGAAAAGATCCATTCTGTCACCTTTCTTTTTTGGTTTCCCTGTATTATATTCCGCAAAAAGCGCTGTTGCAAGCGGAGGAAATGAGACAAAATGAAACAGAAAGCAAACGCCCCTCATCCGGTAAAACCACCGAAAATCACCGTGCGGACCCTTGCACGGGCAACCGGCTATGCGCCCTGCACGGTGGCGCGGGCGCTCTCGGACAACGGATGTGTCGCTCTGGAAACCCGTTCCCGGATCCTCCGGACCGCCCGGTCGAGGGGCTATATCCGGCGATCCCGGACGAGTCTTGCGGTCATCATTCCGCCGTTTCCCAGCCGGCTCTGCTTTTACGACACCGCCATTCTCCACGCGCTCTCTCTCCAGCTCGACCAGGAGGAGTTCCGCTATGAACTGATCCCTGAAAACCATCTGCGCGCCTTCAACGAGAAAATGCTCGACGGCGCCATCTCCGTCTGCTACACGGGAAAAACCGCCCGGCTCTGGTCGGAGCTCAATCCGATTCCGCTGGTCTGCATCAACGACTTCAGCTACCATCCGGACCGCATCTGCTCGGTCTGTTCCGACGACCGGAAGGCGATGCGGTCCGTTGCGGCACATCTCCACGCAGCCGGCCATATCCGCGCCCTTTTTCTGGAAACCAGACACGCCAGCCGGAATCTGAATCATGCCCTGCGGAAGCAGTCGTTTCTGGAACAGGCCGGACTCTTCGGGATCCGGACCATCTGCCGCCCCCTCCACGACTCATGCGACTGGGGGGAACTGCTTCTGCGGGAATCGATCACAGCGGTCATCTGTCCGTTTGAAATGACGGATCTTCATCTCTATGCCAATCTGCGGGACCGCGGATTCCGCATCCCGCAGGATATTGAACTCATTCACTGGCATGTCCCGAATATTTCGGACACGCTCATGCCCGGACAGTTCACGATCCGTCAGGATTTTTCCGCTCTTGCGCGGGAAGCCGTCGCTCTTCTCAAGGCGCTTCTTTCCGGAGAGCACCGGGTCCGGGATGTTCTGGTCGACTGTCAGACCAGCTGCTGATGTTTCCTCCGCTTCTCCTCCGGCGGCAGCAGGAACGCAAGTCCACCCAGCAGATCCGTCAGCAGCAGCGTCGCCGTGTAGACCACCATTGCGGCAACCGCCGCGCGTTCCGGGACGTTCCAGGCGGTCAGCATGGTCTTGATCACGGCATCCCGTGTGCCGAGTCCCCCGGGCGTCACCGGAAGAGCGGACGCCACATTGCCGTAGGCGACCGCCGCCATCGTCTCCTCCACCGGCGGCAGCTGATGCATCCCCCCGTACAGCGGAAAGAAGATCGCCAGCATCAGCAGCGGATGAAGCACCAGTCCCGACAGCAATGTCGTCCCGATCAGCACCCGCCATCTCCCCCTGTACGCCGCCACCGAGCGGACAATCCCTCCGGGAATTCCGCGCATCCACCGGTCCGCGAACTCCAGAATCCGCCCGGCCACACGCCAGCGAAAGATAAAATCCTGAAAAAACAATACGACAATCACCGCGCATCCCGCCAGACTCACCCCCGTCAGCACCAGCGCCACCGAACGAGCCGCCAGCGGAAGCGCCATCACCTTCCCGAACAAAATCCCGGAAAACAGCAGCACCAGCAGGAAAAGACCGCCCACTCCGACGATCCGGTCCACCAGAATCGAAACGGTCGCCTCCACCCTCCGTCCCTTCTCCACCCGGGCGGCGAGCATCGCGGCCTTCACCACATCCCCTCCGACCGCTCCGGCCGGAATGAACATGTTTGCGAACAGCCCGATAAACGTCAGACGCATCACCTCATACCACGACACATGCAGATCGTCCGCGATCAGCCACTTCCACCGAACCCCGGTCAGCACCATCTGGGTGAGCTGCGCACAGAAGCACAGCACCACCCACACCGGATTCATCTGCCGGAGCGACTCCAGCAGTCCTCTCCAGTCCTGTCCGACCACCCACGCGATCAGCAGAGCGGCGATTCCCAGTTTCAGCAGCAGTTTCAGAAAGCTCTTCCAGAACGCTTTCCGCGAAGATTCCTGCATATCACTTGTCACCGTAATAGCGTGTCCTGACCGGCACCATCGTCATCAGACCGCGCGGGATCGCCGGATCGATCTTGCGGATAAAGGCTTCCAGATTTTTTTCGGTGTCCACGATTTCCACAATCACCGGCTGGTTGATCTGGAACGCGCGGAATTCCGGCGCAAGCACCGGATTGCTGGAACAGAAGCCGCCGATCCCCCGGATCACCGTGGCTCCGGAGATATCCTCCGCAACCGCCTGCTGAACGATCCATTCATACAGCGGCATTCCGTCAATCTGGTCTTTTTCCGCCGTGTAGATGCGGAGAAGACTCGCCCCGTTGATAAACAGTTCCGACATTGCGCACCTCCTCTTCCTGCTCCGGTCCGGTTCCTTTTCAGAACGATTCCCGGTCCTCGGCCCAGTGTTTGATATCCTTTTCCACCTCCGCGCGGGTCTCCCCCGTGACGGATTCCGCAAACTTCCGGAAATACTCCTCGATCGCCCGATGGAACACATGCAGATATTCCACCCGTTCCGCAAAATAGCTTTCGCGGTCCATCTCCTCTCCTTCGGGCAGACTCACTCCGCTGAAGGTGAAACGGTCCGCATCGAACGTGAAGGTCCAGACATCCTGATCGCGTGCCAGCAGCACCTTCGCCTTCTTCAGCTTCTTCCCGACCGCCAGTGCCGCTTTCGCCTCCGCCGCCAGCTGCGGACAGCCCTTCTTCACCACGCTCTCCTCCGCCCCCTTGGCCTCCGCGGAGAATCCGAATGTCAGCGGGNNTATGTCAGCGGTCCCTCGATTCCCACCTGGAAGCGGCCGCAGTTCTCAATTTCCAGCTCTCCTCCGTTCAGTTCGGAGTAATACCAAAGCCAGGTCAGGAAATCGCGTCCCGGTGTGAAATCCATTCCCGCGGCGGACGCATTTTTGGAAAAGCTCAGGCTCGGAAGCGCACCGGCCTCCTCCTTGAACAGCTTCAGCATCAGTTCGCCGACCGTCATCGGAATCGGCTCCACGCCAAGCTGGCTGACAAACGCGCTGACGATCTGATCCACCTGCGAAAGCGACCCCGTCCCCGCATAGAGCACATTCAGCGCCCGGTCCACCACGATCGGCGTACCGGAGATCACCGGCGGCATCTTCATCAGATTGCGTTTGACGGCGTCTTCCCGGATCCGCTTCTTCTCCTGGCGCGGGACGGAGAAGGTCTCATTGGCCTTCATATACGCCAGCTCGTCCCTCCGGCAGATTGCGTTCAGCAGCGATGCGGGGATCTTCCGTTCCGCCTTGCGCAGATTCAGATACAGGTGTCCTCCGCAGATCGACGTTGTCTCATTGATCTCCGTTTCGAGCAGGAAGCGGCCGCTGACCCACCCGATTTCGGGTTCTTCCGCCACGTCCTCCAGTTTCCCGGCGGAGGCGGCCTGCAGTTTTTTCAGAAAATCATCCGGCAGAGGCGAGCTCAGCGGGCAGATGGTCAAAGCGAAACTTCCATGATCGAACGGCATCTTTTTTTCTCCTGTCTGTGGTTTTTACGGTAGTATACCACGGAACCGGCGATTCGTCAACCGCCGGAGAGAAAAATAAATGATGCCGTCCGTCCGATGGAAGCGCAGAGATTCAGAGTTTTTCGTAGAGCTCCTTGACCGCGTCGGCCGCCAGCTTCCGGCGGCGGTACTTGTCGAACACGCCGGCGAGATTGAGTCCGAGCGGTTTGCAGCGGATGTCCTGTCCGGTCCGATGGAAGCTCATCGCATCCGTGAACTGCCAGATGGTCAGTCCGCAGAGCTCCCCGCCCGCCGAGGCGACGGTGCGGATCACGGCGCTCACATACTCCGCCTGGAACTCCTCCGACCACTGGGTCTTCGCAAGATCGCGCTGTCCGTAGATTCCGCAGCAGCCCATCTCGCTGACCATGATCGGCTTGTCCGGAGAGGTCCTGCTCCGGTAGTAGGCGATGGTCTTCTTCTGCATCGGCGGAATCTCATCCGGCGGTTCCACTCCCTGAAGATGATCGCCGATCCAGCCGGGATAGATGTTGTAGGCGACAACATCCAGAAGATCCGAACAGATGTCGTCGTTGGGATGACAGCTGGCAAAGGTGACCAGCCGCGAATCATCCTCCTCCTTCACCGCCTTCACCAGACGCTCGCAGAGGTGCCGCCCTTCCGGAGAGTGCGAATGAAATTCGTTCAGAAACGCCCAGAAAATCACGCTCGGATGATTGATGCTGTTCCGGATCATCAGGCGGGTTTCCTCTTCGACCAGATCCTGAAATTCGGGATCGGCCATCTGCTCCGCGGTGTTGCCCCAGCCGAGACTCTCCTCCCAGACCAGCATTCCATACTCGTCGCAGAAATCCAGGAAGCGCGGATCCTGCGAGTAGTGGCATCCGCGCACAAAGTTGCAGTGGAGATCGCGCAGATTCTGCAGATCCTCGAGCATCACCGCCTCCGGCGTCGCCGGTCCGAACTCGGGATGCGATTCATGACGGTTGAATCCCTTCAGGTAGACCGGTTTGCCGTTCAGAAGGATCTGTCGTTTCCCCGCCTGAACCGTCCGGATGCCGAAGCGTTCGACAATGACATCGTCCTGTGTCCGGACTTCAAGCGTGTGCAGTTCCGGCTTTTCGCAGCTCCAGAGACGGAAGGACGGAACGGTGCATTCCAGCGTCTCGCCGTGTGCGATTTCCGCCGTCCGGTAGTCGGAGTCCGTATCGAAGCGGAAGCGGACGGTCCTCTTCTCCGCGCATGCCCCGGAA
Organism: Lentisphaeria bacterium UBA1829; assembly: GCA_002338895.1. GTDB lineage: Bacteria > Verrucomicrobiota > Lentisphaeria > Victivallales > UBA1829 > UBA1829. The sequence continues at coordinate 32,300 of DDJH01000219.1, forward strand.
AACAGGAAACGCAGCGCAACGCGTCCGGTCTCATGGGAGAGCGTGCGGACCTGCACTCGGTCGAGAATTGTCCCGGACGGAAGCTGATGCAGTTCGATTCCGCGGTAGAATCCGCCGAACGCGTAGAAGTCGTAATAGGGCAGGAACAGTTTCATCCGGTCGCCCGCGGCGTACTGCACGGCAGGACGGTCGAAGTTGTTGTCGATTGCCGCGGTGATAACATGCACTCCCGCCTTCAGCGGACCCGTTTCGAACTCCACTCCGCTGTACGGCAGGTTCGTGAATCCGACCTCTTTCCCGTCGATGCGGAATCTTGCCCGCAGTCCGATCGCCCCGACCTTGAGGATGCCGCGGGGAGAATCCTTCCACAGCCGGAACTCCCGTCGATAGAGTCCGGTTCCGCGTTTGCAGCGGTACGCGGGCGTCGCATCGAATGCGCCGGGAACGCACATCACGTCGTTCGGGGTGAAAGACTCTTCATCGGCATCCTCCAGAAAGGTTTTTTCCAGAAAGCGGAACTGCCAGATGCCGTTCAGATCGGTGATGCTCCGCTCCGGATACAAGGGATACGTTCTCATTCGAATTCAATCTCCATGACTGGTTCTGTTTTTTTGCTGCGGTTTTTCCTGTTTTTGATTAATTTGCTCTTGTTTTTTTTATTTTCAATGATATAAATGAAGAAAAAAAGATACTTTTGACGCATTGGATAAAACGAAGGATTTTTCTGTTCGTGGATCGGAACATCACCATTCGCCGTCTTGGATTTCCGGCATTTCCGGCGATCCGTCTGCCGTTCTACCCGCGCTCCTCGGGGATCAACTATTTTTTCGGACGGAAAGAGGAACATGGACCGGACGACATCGTCGAACTCTGCTGGGTCGTCCGTGGATCCTGCATTTTTGAAACGGGCAGCGCATCCTATCCGGTCGGGGAGAACCAGTCGATCTACCGCCTTCCCGGAGAGAAACGGATCAAGATCCCGGCTCCCGGACAGGAGACCATCATCTACTGGGCGGCGTTCGACGGTCCCGGTGCGGTCGATTTTCTTCACTCCTACGGCTATCCGCGGGGGGCGCTGGACTCCGGGAAGTGCCCGGTTCACCTTTTCGACGAGATCCGCCACTCTCTGACCAGCCTTCTGCCCGGCGACCTGCGGCGCATGGTCGCTCTCTACACGGAGCTGATCGGACGGATGGGGGAGGAACGCGACCCCAAAAGCTCCAGCGGACAACTGTTCCGAAAAGCGCTCGGCATTCTCCACTCCGGCTATCCGGATCCGGCTCTGAACGTCAATCTTCTGGCGGAAACGCTGGGCGTGCACCGGACGACGCTGGACCGTCTGTTCCTCCGCGAACTGGAGCTGCCGCCGGGGGAATATCTGACCAAGATCCGGCTTCACCATGCGCTCTCCCTGCTGAGCTGTACGACGCTTCCGGTTTCGGAGGTCGCCTTCCGAACCGGATTTGCCCGTCCGAACTATTTCTCCCGGGTCTTCCGGGAAGCGATCGGGAAAACGCCGCTGGAGTACCGCCGGCTCCGGACGCAGGGAATCTGAACCGGCCGCACTCTCCCTTCTTCCCCCCCCCTTGTCAGACAAACCGGACATGCACCTCTTTCATATACGAGTCGCGCAGACTGCTTTCCAACCGTTTCACAATGTTTCTGCGGAACTCCAGATCGAGCGGCAGATTCGGATCCTGATAGGCCTCGTTGATTTTGGTGCCCACGACAATTTCAATCACATCGTATTTGCGGAGCAGATTGGCAAGGCGGCCCGCGGGATCCAGCTTCTGCAGCTCATGCTTTTCCAGATACGAAGCGGCGCGGGTCAGCGTGAAAATCCCCTCGGTCACCAGATCGATCCCGGGAATCAGCGAAGAGGGGGGAAGATCCCCGGCGTACGATTCGAAATCCGCCTTCAGCGGCACCTTCAGCTCCCGGGCGACAATCTCCGCGGAAGTCCCTCCGCAGACGACCTTCGCCCCATCGAAATTCCGGAACATCTCCCCGATCTCCGCATCGCGCGCGGGATCCACCGGCGGACCGGTGAACAGCAGCAGTTTATGCGGTGTCCGGAAGTGAATGCACGCCACCGTGATGTCGTCCGCCGGACGCAGATGCGGCTCCTGGGCGATCGCCTGCCGGAGCAGCCGTTCGGAAAGCTCCTGCGCGCCGAGTCCGGGATTCTGGGCAAGCTGTTCCACGGCATAGGCTTCCGCTCCGGAGGTCTGCCAGCCGAGCGGCAGATGCGGCGTCCCGAGTCCCGCCTGGCTGACGCCATCGGAAAAGTACAGCAGGTGGTCTCCCGGGAGAGCCTGAAAGTGGAATGCGGCCATTGTGCGGTCCTTGTATTTGGGCGAGGCAAAGGTGCAGCCGGTCACCGTATGGACCCGGCCGCGGCGGAGAAGAATGAACTCCGGATTGCCCATCTCCACCAGATAGATCCAGCCGCCGGGACGGATGTCGACGATCGTGAAGGTGGAGTAGCTGACGTCGCGGTCGCGGCTGACCGGGAGGGCGTCCATCATGATTTCCGCCGAGTGGACGATCTCCCGTTCCGCGGCGGCGAATTTCAGAGCCATGGTGGCGGTCATGGTGGCAAGGATGTTGGCTTTGACGCCGTGGCCCATGCCGTCGGCGAGGACGGAAAGAAGACGGCCCTCTTCCGGAATGCGGCGGAACTTCAGGACATCGCCGCAGATGCGTTCGTCAAAATGGGTGCACTGGCTGCTGCCGGTGTCGATGAACAGGGAATCGGTGGGCTGAGTCATTTTCCGAAATGCTCCATTGCTTCGCGCTGTTTGAGGGTATCGCTGTCGGCATAGTCGTCGGCGATGGAGCGCAGCAGGAGTTCAGTGTCGGCGATCTGTTCGCCCAGGCGGCTGGCGATCTCCTGGACCGACGCCAGGTTCTTGTCGATCACCTCCCGTGCGCGCGCCGCAATCTGTTCCCGTCGGAACTCCGTATTGGTCACGTCGAAAATGGCCGCTCCGACCGTTTCGCCCGGCTCGATCAGAAAGATATTCACATTGAAGAGCTTTTTCCCGACCTTCATGGAATCGCGCCGGATCTCCTTCCCGGTCTCCAGCGCGCTCTCGAAGAGATTGGAGAACGGGACGATCCGCCGCAGATCCGCCCCCGCCAGTCCCGGCGAGGCCTCGAATGCAATTTCCGTATCCTCTCCGAACAGTCTGGCAAAATTGCGGTTGCACTCGATGATCTGCAGTTTCCGGTCGCAGATGACCACGCCCGACGAAATGCTCCGCAGCAGAGCGTTTGCCTTCTTCTGCGCCTGTTTTTTCAGATAGGACACGCACATGGAAGGTTCGGCACGGCCGGCAAGCATCGCCTGCGCGAAATTGCGGCAGGTGTCGTACCCGCATCCGTCGCAGTTGAGCTCATCTTCCGGCGTGGTCTTTCCGATGCTCCGCAGCGCCTCGGTCAGTTCCGGAGAGGAGGGCTGCGCATTGACAATGGCTCCGGCGCTGTACTGCTCCCGGATGCTTCCGGCGGTTTCGCGGNNCGGTTCCTGGGATGGTCGGGGAACGTTGTCCGGCAGAGCACGCGGAGCCGCTCGTGCAGTCCCGGAGACTTATGTTCCGCGCACGGCCCGTGCACGCATCCGCCCGAACAGGCCAGCATCTCCACGAACACGACATTTCCGGGCGTCACTCCTTCCAGTCCGCTGAGCGCGAGTTTGAAGCTCCGGCATCCCGCCAGCGTCGCAAACTGAATTTTTCGGTTCGTCAGCTGGAACTGAATGGTATCGTTCATTCCCCCTTCGATCGGATAGCGGGCGCCCTCCTCGGCGGCCTCCGGCAGAAAACGTTCTCCGGGATCCGCGGGGAACTGTTCCGGAGAAATTCCCGCCTCACGGAACATCTGGCGCAGCTCGGGATAGGTCAGCGCCGCATTGAGCAGCTCCGGATGCCGGTCCGCCTCGTTCTTCTTTGCGATGCACGGTCCGGCAAAGACGATCCGGATCTCTTCTCCGAACCGGTCGCGCAGCAGCCGGCAGTGGGAGAGCAGCGGCGAGGAGACCTTCGTGATCTTCTCCGCCAGATGCGGCAGATATTTGCACACATAATCCACCGCCGCCGGACACGCGGACGACAGCAGCAGATCCCCCTTTCCCGCATTCAGCTCCTCCGCCAGAGAAAACGACACCAGCTGTGCGCCGAGCGCCGTCTCGCTGACTCCCGCGAACCCGAGCTTCTTCAATGCGCGGATCATCTGCGACGGCTCCATCTCCGGGAACTCGCTGATCCACGACGGCGCCAGCGAAACATACACCGGCTTTTCCTCCCCGAGCATCTGACGCACAAACGCCGTATCGTTCCGCACCTGCTTCGCCTTGACGGGGCAGACCTCCACACACCGTCCGCACGCAATGCACATCTCCGGAATCACCGCCGCATGTCCGTCCCGCACGCGGATCGCCTTCACCGGACAATGCCGGACGCACTTGTAACAATCCTGACACTCCGCCTCCAGAGTGAAAACCGGATAAGAATGATTCATCATCGACCTCGCATTTGAAAATTCACCGTGTCCGCCTCATCGTTTCCGTTGAGTATACATGGTCTGCGCGGAACTTTCAAATGCGAAATCTTATTTTTTCACAATTCCGTCTATTTCCCCTTTTCGTCACCGGAACCTTCCGGGACGTAGATGATCTCTCCATTCTCCAGCCGATAGGCGATTCCGACACGTACCCCCTTCCCCGATCCGCTAGTCTTCTCCGATTTGAAGCGCGAAATCCGGTTCTTCTTTTTCACGATGATCTCCATGTCCGCCTTTCCGGCATTTTTGACATAGGTCACATCCTGCTCCGTCAGAAACTCGGTCATCCGGCTCTGGATGACGAAGGCGACCATCAGAGCGACGGCAAACACCATCGCCGCATCAAACAGATTGATCAGTCCAGTCAGGGGATCGCAATCCTCTTCCGAAACGAACGTCTCATACCGCCGCGCTCTGCGCATGCTCCTCCTCCTTTCTGAGCCGGAGATCCAGCGCATACTGCAGCGATGCGATCTCATCGGCGAACCAGTGCCGCTTCACCGAATAGAGCAGGAGTCCGACCCCCGCGACAAAAATTCCCACCACCGTCGTCCCGAACGCGATCTGCATATTGTACGCCATCGACTCAATATTTCCGGATGCAAGTCCGGCCAGAGCCGGTCCCATCGGAATCAGCGTCCCCATCAGCCCGAGCATCGGACCGATCTTCATCATGAAGCGTGCGCGCTCCAGTTCATGCTCATATTGACGGGAGAAGTCGAAGATGCGTTTTTCGCAGTGGACCGGATCCCAGTTCAGCTCATGAAGCTCGCCCAGATGCCGGGCAAAAACCCCCTGACCGAACTGTTCCGGCGAGAGAGTCCGATCCGCCCGGAGCGTTTTCATGATCTCCTCTCTCCTCCGCCGCTGCCGGAGAAGCAGGAGCCACATGGAGCAGAAGCCCCCCAGTTCGACCAGGGCAAAAATCATCGCCGCAAGAAGCAGCACGATGTCCGGCAGCATGAGACTGGCCGAAACCCAGTTCAGAATTTCCGTGATGGTGTGCATGACTGTGTTGAATCCTTCCTTGTTCTGTAAAGTTGAAAGCCGAGTGCGGAAATCCCCGTCACGCCGGCAAGAGACCCGAGAATGAGCAGATCGCGGAACCAGTTGACAGTCTGCCCGTCTCCCCCCTCCGAGAGCCGTCCTTCCGCAGCCGCGGGCAGAAAGACCGCAAGAAGCACCAGCATCCAGCTGGCCGTCAGCGCACCGGAGATCCGTCCCTGCTCCGTCGGCCGGAGCCGGGCCAGAAGTTCACATCCCAGAACGCTGACCAGTACAAATCCTCCCGCCGTCCACCAGAGAATCGTCGAAAACTCATACCGGACAAGCGTATTGAACCCGAGCGCCGTCAGATACATCACCCCCGCCGGAAGAAGAACCGACGGAAGAAGCGATGCGTATTTCCACCAATGTTCCTTCTCTCCAAGCTCCCGCTCCTTCAGCAGCGAGAGTCCAGCCAGAAGCGCCAGAAGTTCCTGAATCACCACCAACGCACAGAAATCCTTCAACATCTCTCCNNTGGGAAAGAAACCGGTCCAGCGACTTCAGATTGAATCCCGTCAGCGCCTCCCGGAACACCAGTGCAGGAAGTGTCGACACCACCAGAATCCCCGCCCGAATCCACCGCGGAACCAACGTCAGCTTCAGAAGACTCAGAAGCCACGCCGCCGCAAGAACCGTCCCGATCAAACCACTCAATTCCCGTTCTCCCGCTCTTTTTATTAGTTATACCTAATAATATACACAGACAAACACCTTTTTCAAGCCAATAAATTAGTTTTATCTAATTTTATGGAAAAATTTTACTCTTGTGCAAATAAGGAAGAGAAAACTCAGCGCGGTTTTGTCGCGGAGACATACCGCATGACGCCGTCGACAATGGCATTTACAGTCGCCATCTGCCGCCGATACGTCAGCAGCTGGGATCCTTCCCGGTAGTTGGAAAGGAAGCCGGTCTCGATCAGGACCGCCGGACAGGCGACATTCTTGATCACATAAAACCGGGCATGCTTGACTCCCCGGTCCTCGGCTCCGGTCTTCCAGATCAGCTGGCGCTGAATCTCGTGCGCCAGACGGTAATTCTGCCGGTCGAACGCATTTCCCTTGTTCCGTGTGAAATTGCTTTTGGAATCGCTGGAAGAGGGCGCCCCCGCCGGAGTCACGACAAATGTCTCAATCCCGTTGATCGACTTGACCACCGAGGCGTTGCAGTGAATGGAAAGATAAAGATCCGCCCGAGCCTTTGCATGCATGTTCACCCGGTCCTCCAAACTCGGATACCGGTCGCCCGTCCGCGTCATGAACACGGTAAAGCCTTTTGCGCGGAGCGCATCGCGCAGTTTGAGAGAAATGGAGAGCGTAATCTGCTTTTCCCAGCTCCGGTTCGGTCCCGGAGCGCCGTTGTCCTTCCCTCCGTGACCGGGATCGATCATAATCGAACGGATCCGCTTTTTCGGAAGCACGGCATTGCGCATGACCGGCTCGACCACCTTGCTGAAATCCAGCTCGGAAATATACGGCCGCCCATTCAGATGAACCGGCGCAAACAGATAGGTCACGACAATCCCGTTCAAAGATCCATAACGCTTGTTGACCGTCAGAACGATGCGGGCGTTCCGGAGCGAGAGCGTATACCGGTTGTTCGGTCCGCGGACCATCGCCATGCCGTAAAACCGGGCGATGTCCGAAACCGCAAGATAACGGCGCCCGGAATACCATTGCGTCCGGATGGAACGCGGCACACTCTGCGCCGAAAGAACCGGCGGCAGGACACAAACCGCAATCAGCAGAATCAGAAGGAAAACCCTGCGCATCACTCCAGCAACCCTTTCTGAAAAGAGGGAGGAAACATCGCCGAGACCCTCCGACCCGGCCGCACCGCATGACGCAGCGACTCAAACACAAATTTTTTCGCCGTCTCCGCCGCCGAAACCCGGTCCATTCCGGAAGCGACCGCCGCCGCCAGAGCCGCGCTGAACGTGCATCCCGTTCCATGCGTCGCACATTCCGGAAGCAGAAGACGCGGCGAACGCAGCAGCGTCACCTCCCCGTCGAACAGACAAAGATCAACCGATTCCCCCTCCTGCTCCGCATGCCCTCCCTTTACAACAACACCACACCCGAACTTCTCCTGACAGATCCGCGCGGCGCATTCCATCTCCTGCAAACTCCGGATCGACATTCCGGCGATCCGTTCCGCCTCCATCCGGTTCGGAGTCACCACGGCGGCACGGGGCAGCAGCTCCGCCATCAGCGTTTCAACCGCCTCCTCTTTGAGCAGAGGCACACCGCTGGTGGAAATCATCACCGGATCCACGATCAACATCCCGTTCCACCCCTTCAGACACTCCGCGACGACCCGGATCAGCCCATCGGAAAACAACATCCCCGTCTTGATCGCACGAACATCAAATTCCGCCAGCACCGCCTGAATCTGCATTTTCAGATTCTCCGGATCCGCCGGCTGAATCCCGGCAACACCGAAAGGATTCTGAGCGGTCAGAGCCGTGATGGCCGAACAACCGTAAACTCCCAGAGCGGCGAAGGTCCGCAGATCGGCCTGAATGCCGGCTCCGCCACCGCTGTCGCTTCCGGCAATGGTCATTGCGACAGGATAAAAATCACTTCTGTTCACACCCGCTCCTTGTTCTCTTGCACATATCCCGTAACTTAAATTCGCTTTCCCGAATAAACAAATGGAAAACCGAAATATTTTAAACTTTTTTCACCCCGGAAACAAAAAACGGAAAAATGCATTCGCATTTTTCCGGGTCAAGGACAGAGTGTCCTTGTCGCGGTCCAGCGGCGAGACGCTGGTCGTGCGCAGCACGAAACACTCCCCCATCAACCATCATCAACCAACCATCATCAACCAACCATCCGCACCCACACCATCGCAGGGAACTCAGACACCTTCTGCGGAGGGGTCCCAGACGATCTTGTGAATCTGAAGATTCAACCTTGCCGGGACGCGGTCGCGGAGCATCCATTCGACGAGAGTGCGGGGCTCGATTTTTCCGAATACGGGGGCAAACAGAAGAACGGCTTTTCCGGACATCTTAAAACATCGAATCACCTCCAGAGCGGCGTCATAATCGCGACGATCCGCGATCACGAACTTGACCTCGTCGCCGGGACGGAGGGAGCGGAAATTCTCCTTGAGCATCCGATCGGATTCACCGGAGAAGGGGGTTTTCCAGTCGATGATGCGGCGGACCCCGTCCGGCAGAGAGGAGAGCGCGACGCTTCCATTGGTTTCCATCAGCACTTCGAATCCGCGTTTGAGCAGACGACGGCAGAGCTCCGGCGTCTGTTCCTGGAGCATGGGCTCTCCGCCGGTGATCTCCACGAGCTTCAAACCCGAGTGCTCCGCCTCGGCGACGAGCTCATCCAGCGAGCGCTCCTTCCCGGCGGAGGGGAGCTGCGCCTTGCGGGTATCGCAGTAGACACAGCGGAGGTTGCAGCCGGCAAGACGGATGAAAAAGCAGAGCCGCCCGGCATGGGTGGATTCTCCCTGAATACTGGAAAACGTCTCATAAACTCTCAGCGTATCGTTGTTCATTTCCGACTCCGTTTCTGTGCGACAAGGATCTGCTGTGTAAGGAAATTGGCCCAGACGATCTCCTTGTGCAGTACGACCCCGCACTCGGCAATTGTCTTCTCCACTTCGGACGCCTCAAGGGGCCGTTCATCATGAAACATCCAGAGCCGGAGCATCTCGGCCAGCGACCGGGTGGTCCGATACAGGAACGTCGGAGTCGGGAACATCAGAATCACGATTCCATTCTCCTTCGCGAGCTCAAAATGAGTCCGGACCATCCGGGCGGTGTTTTCCGGCATGAAGTGCTCGATCAGACCGACGCTCAGGACGATATCGGATTTTTCCTCGTTCTGCAAATCGCAAGTCAGCAGATTGATCTCGCGGATCCGCACATCCGACCGCGCCCCCGCCTTCTCCCGGAACTTCCGGATTCCGAGCGCATTGTTGTCATAAACCGTATAGCGGACGGGCAGGAACTCCTTCTCAATGCGGTCAAAGAAGCAGCTGTTTCCTCCGCCGAGCTCCGCGAGAGTGAACCGACGGTCCGGACGGTAGCGGCGGAGCATCTCCATCAGACGCGATGCGACGATGGAACGGGCATATCCGGCAGTCGGCGCAGGTCTGGAATAATAGCGGTCCCAGTCCGTCTGCTCCAGTTCCTCCGTCTGTCCGCTGTTCCGGAAAATGAAATCCCGCTGGATCGAGAAATTAATCAGGTAGAGCACCGCCTCCGCCAGCAGCTTTCCGATTCTCGCATCCAGTCCCAGCAGCGACTCGAAACACATCACCATCGACGCCGAAAGGAAACCGGACACACATACCAGCAGCAGATAAAGCGGCAGCGTCCTCCTGAGCTTTGTCCGCGAATCGAACACCATGTTCCGCACCAGCGCATAGTTGATGCAGACCGACGCCCCCCGCGAAAGATACGTCGAAAGCAGAATATTCCCCCCCGTCACCGGCAGCACCAGCAGAAACACCAGATAATCAAACACCGCCGTCACAATCGACGAAAGAATATACCGGAACAGCACAAAATAAATCTTGAACGAATCCAGCAGCGGATTGAAATGCGACGATTCATTGTTATTCAAATAAATCGTCCGGATCGGAATCTCCCGGATCCGCACCCCCAGATGCCGCGCCAGAATCAGCATCTCCAATTCGAACTCGTAGCGGTTCGACGCGATCTTCAGCAGCGGCGGAATCAGACTCCGCGGAATCGCCCGCAGTCCGCTCTGCGTATCCTCCAGCGCAATGCCGAGGAAAATCCTCATCAGGAAGCGAGTCGCCCTGTTTCCGATCCTGCTTCGGAACGGAATATCCCTCCCGGAAAAGGAGCGGGTTCCGATNNTCCGAGAATCAGGCAGTCCGGATGCTCCAGCCGTTCCCGTGCAAGAGAGAGAATATCCGCCGGACAGTGCTGCCCATCGGCATCCGCCGTGATCACCCCGGGACACTGCGGCCAGTGACCGTACACATAATCCAGTCCGAGTTTCAGCGCCGCGCCCTTCCCTCCGTTCAGAGCATGGGAAAGCACGGTGCAGAGATTCTCCCGTTTCAATTCCGCGAACACATGGTGTGCGGTCTCCGTCGTACTTCCGTCGTCCACCACAAGAATGGAGAGGAATCCATGCGCCGCCAGCTCGCGCACCAGCACGGCAAGACGTTCATCCGGATTGTAGGCCGGGATCAGGATCGCTGTCTGAGCAAGATTCATCGCATCATCTTCTTATAAAACCGGTAACCGTATTTGCGGAACTGTAATTGTATTTCCCCGTTTTTCAAGCGTTTTTCCAGATCTTCGCGAAATTCTTTTGCGGCGTATTCCGGAACCAGCAGGGATTTCACCTCCGGATTTTCCACCGCCTCCCGGTGCTTCTCCAGCGCTCCGGCAAGCGAATACTCCACAAACACAAAGGACCCGCTCCCGAATCCGGGCACAAACTCCAGAAACTGATAATCCGTGGCGCAGGGAACAAGATGTTTCCAGTTCTCCAGCTCCCGATTCAGACCGGGCGAACCGATCCGATACTCCATCTCCCTGTGATACCGGCGGACATCCAGACGGGAAAGAATCCAGACCGCCCCTCCCACCAGGAACAGCGTCAGAAGAGCACCATAAACCAGACGGAACACCGGCATCCGTCCGATCCGGATCAGCGCGAAACCCGCTCCGCAGGCCAGCAGCGGCTGAAGCGGCATCAGATTCCGGAGATCATAACTGTAAAACAGCATCCAGATTCCGGTATACGGAAGCGCCACGGCGTAAAACAATCCGCTCCACACCGGCACGCCCCGCGCAAACAGCAGAATTGGAAGTGCCAGCAGAAAAACGGCGATCAGCACAGGCCAGCGATCCGCTGCAAGATTTCCGATCCCGCGGAAAACGCCGTTGGAAAAATCCGCATCGGCATGGCGGACGCTCTCCGTCGGGACTCCCCCCAGGAACCGGCACAAGAACACCTTTCCCGCCGCCGCCGCGATCTCTCCGCGTGTTTTGGATCCGTAAATTTCACAGGTCACCGTCCGGAGTTTGGAGTTCTCCACGCCGTCCGCAACCCGTCCGGCAAAAAACAGATAATACGGCGCCGCCACCAGAAGCGCCAGCAGGAAATACACGATCAGCGCTCTCCGGAATCCGCGTCCCGACGGGAAATCCCAGATCCGCGCCAGAACCGGCAGCAGCACCAGAAACACCACTCCCGACGGTTTCACACACGCGCTCCCGATCGCCGCGATCCCCGCACAAAGCGCCATCTTCCACGACCGCTCCTCCCGCGCCTTCAGAAGGAACGCGATCGACGCAAAGCAGAAAAACGTGACCACGAAATCCACCTCTCCACCCCCCGCCAGCGGATCGGTATTGTGAAAGAACCATGCCGTCAGCGGCACGGCAGCCAGAAGCCCGTCCTCCCTCCTCCGCCACGCCAGAGCGATCAGCAGCAGCGAGATCAGCACCGGACACAGCAGCACAATCCCTTTCGGCACAAAATTCAGATTCTCCCCGATGATCTGATAGGCCGCCGCCCAGTTGCAGGGCACCAGCTGCGGATATCCATTCGTTCTCTGCTCAAGGAAAGTCCCGTCCGCCCACGCCGCCGCCCAGCGGTTCCACGAGAGCACCGAATCCCACGAAAGGAAGATCGAACCGAACGACCGGACCGCCACAAGGATCTGCCACACCAGCACCCCCGCCGCCAGAAGAAACAGCACGTTGCGGATCCGTCCCCCCTCCCGGAGAAAGCTCCGCAGCTCCTCCCGCATCCGCCCCCCGCACGGACGCAGACCGTTCCGACAGAGGAAAACTCCGAGAAGTCCGCACTCCGCAATCAGAAGCGTCAGCATCGCCTCCCGGCAGAAGATCCCCGCCACGGAGAGCAGCATCACCAGCACATAGTTGAACACGCCGCTCAGCGAAAACGCCAGCGGCGGCAGGAAAAGAGGATCCGGCCGGAAGCGGAGCAGATACATGATCAGCAGACCGGGCAGAAAGAACAGCTGGCAGAACGCCGCGACCTGAAGCAGCAGAAGCATCCGTCAATCCTCTGTCGCGACAAACGGACGGTTGCGGCGGAGTCCGAACGCATCATCCATTCCGTACCCGTACACATACCGGTCCGGGATGGTGAATCCGACATAATCGGCCTGAAACACACAGCGCCGTCCGGCCGGCTTGTCGAGCAGCACGCAGGTTCGCAGCGAGGCGGGATTCCGAAGCCGGATCCTCTCCGAGATCTTCCGGAGCGTCGTTCCCGAATCCAGAATATCGTCCACCAGCAGGACATGCCGTCCCTCCAGCGGCAGATGGAAGGACTCCTCGAACACCAGCTCTCCGCGCCGGGCGGACTGGTACGACGACGCCTTCATCACCTCCAGCCGCGCATCCCCCCGGAGCAGACGAAACAAATCCGCGGCAAACAGAAGCGCACCGTTCGCAATTGCGATCACAAGCAGTTCCCGTCCCCGGTAGTCGGCATTCATCTGTTCCGCCAGTTCCGACACGCGCTTTGCAATCGCGGCCTCATCAATCAGGATCGTCTCTTTCATTGGCCGCTCTTCACCGAGTTGAGAATCCATTCCTTCACCTCCGCGATCTGCCCGGCGACCGCCTGTCTCATCGCGTTCGCAAACGCATCTGCGGACGGATCGGACGCACGGACCCGGGTAGTCAGAACCCGGGAAAACAACGGCTTCTGCCCGTCAAGAAGCGAAAGCGTGTAGGCCGTGGACAGGACCGCACAGGAGCAGTGCTCCTCATATTCAAACGCAAGGATGTTCGCCGAGAGCTTGAATGCGGGGGTCTCCTGCGTCGCGGACTGGAACGCCGCCTGGAAACAGCGCGTCAGCATCCGGGAGGGCGTCTGAACCCACTTGTTGTATTCGTCGATAATCAGACGGCTCCCGTTCCGCCGGAGCATCTTGAACTTCGCCGGGGAATCGGACCGGAACGGCAGAATCTCCACCCGGAACGGAAACTGCGGCGAGGAGGTGCGGGAAATGTCGAACGTCCTCGTCTCCCGGATCTCCTGCTTCGGAAGATTGATATTGAAGCAGCCGCAGAAGAATCCTCCCGTCAGCCCCAGAATCACCAGTACGGCTCCTCGTCTCATCGTTTTTCCCCCTTCGACTCCGGCGCGGGCGGAATCACAAGCACTTGTCCGATCCGCAGCAGATCGCGTCCTTTCAAAACCTCCGTATTCGCCTCCCGGATCAGCCGGACCGCCGAAGCCTTCTTGTAATATTTCAGCGCAATGCCGTAGAGGGTATCGCCCTTCCGGACCTGATGGCGTCGGACCGCCGGAGTCTCCTCCTTCTTCTTCTCCGCTCCCGGATCTTTTTTTCCTCCGGCCGCGTTCGGACTCTGTGCGGCGACCTCCGCATTTTCCCATTCATCCGCGGAATCGGCGGGAACACCGGGAGTTCTGTTCGGATCCGGAGAGGGGGTTGTCGGAATGGATTCCGTTTTCTTCGGTTCCGGAGCGGACTGCGGAGTTTCGGTCTTTTTCGGTTTTGTCTCCGGATTCTGAGCGGTCACAACGGGAGCGGGAACCGTTTCTGAAGGACGGGCGGTCTCCGATTTCGGTTTTTCCGGTCCGGCCAGCTGCCCCTGAGAAGCGCGCCGTTCCAGGTCCTTCACGGTCTTCCGGAACTTCTCGCTCTCGCGCGCGAAGGACTCAATGCGTTTGCGCATCTCCTCGTTCTGACTGCGCAGGGTGTCGTTCTGGTTGCGCAGTTTCCGGCTGTAGGCGACGTATTGATCGAGGATTTTCCGGGTCTTCTCCGCCTCCGCATACGCACGGGCGGTGTCGGCCGACTCGAACCGCTTGGAAAGCTGTTCAAAAATCTTCCGTTTGGCGGATTCGATGAATGTGCGGATATTCTCCGCATCCGGGGAGTTTCGGTTGAGTTCCAGGAAACGGCGGTAGTGGTAAATGGCCTTGTACGGGTCGTCCAGATGGTCGGTATAGAGGGATCCCAGCTCGTAGTGAACCGCGGGCGAACGCGGACACACGTTCAGGAATTCTTCGAAATACTGAGCGGCCTCCTTGTAGTTCCCGGCGTTTTTCGAACTTTCCGCCTTGACGAAGAAGGGGTGGCTTTTTTCTTTGCCGACATAGTCGCCGCATGAGACCGTCACAAGCACAATTCCGGTCAGCAGGAGCAGGAACAGCGTTTTTTTCAGATTCATAGAGGACTCTCCCGGTTAAGTGGAGAAATATACAGCCGTTTCCGCATTTTATCAAATGCAAAGCGCTCCCGGCGCGGAAAATACTCTCCCTGCGGACGGAGGATCGGAANNGGAAAAATCAGACCGCCCCTTTGTGTCCCGCCACCTCCGCGGCAAGACGGTTTCCCGCCTCCAGCGCCTTTTCGAGCGTCTCCCCCGTCAGCCAGCGGTACAGGAACGCCGCACTGAACGAATCGCCCGCGCCGACCGTGCTGACCACCTTCACCGGATATGCCGGCGAGTGGATGATCCGTCCCTCCGCATACAAATCGCATCCGTCCGGTCCGAGGGTCCGCAGCACCATCTGCAGACCGAAGCGGCGCGCAAACGTCTCCAGCTTCTCCTCCACGCCGAACATCGACGCCAGCACCGGGAACTCCTCCTCGTTCAGCTTGACCACGTCCGCCGACTCCAGCGACTCCCCGACAATCTCCTTCGAATAGAAATTCTGCCGCAGATTCACATCATAAAAAAACAGGCAGTCCATCGATTTGCGGAGCCGGGCAAGAGCCGTGCGCGACTCCTCCGAACGCTGAGCCAATGTCCCGAAGCAGAGCAGATCCACCTCCCCCTTGAACTCCGGCACCGGGATATGGTCGTATGCCGTATCGGATGCAAACTGATACGACGCCACTTTGCGTTCATCCAGCGAAACCGTCACCGTTCCGGTCGGGAACTTCTCCAGAACCGCAATGCTCCCCGTATCCAGTCCGAACTCCTGAATCTGTTTCAGGGCCGACCGACCGAGCGGATCGGCTCCGACCGCGGAAATCAGCGTGGTCTCCGCCCCCTGCCGATGCAGATGCACCGCCAGATTCAGCGGTGCTCCCCCCAGACAGGGAACCCCTTCGATCACATCAAACAGAATCTCCCCGAACGAAACCACTCTCGGCGGATGATGAAATTTTCTTTCTCCCTGAAGAATCCCACTTTTCATTTCCGGTCTCCCTTCTCTTCCTTCTGAAGAATGGAACGCGTTCCCGCCGCGGAGAACCGACCTCCGATTCCACTTTTCTCCCACAGCGCTCTCAGAGCAACCGCACTGAACACGATCAGTCCGACATCCAGAAACGGAATCCGATAGCGCATCGAAACAAACGTCAGCGTATGGGCCAGAAAGCCCCCCGCGAACAGAAACACAAACGGCACAAAAACCCTCCATCTCTTCCGGCACAACCCGATTCCCGCCGCACCGCACCCGTACAGGAACACCTCCCAGAGCGTGAATCCCCAGAACAGCAGCGGCGCATGCACCCCGCGGACCGGCCACGGACAGATGAACTGCCATCCCTTCGCCGTCAGAAGCCCCAGAAATTTCCATCCCCCCATCGCGCGGATCTCTTCCAGCGCTTTTCCCATCATGTAGGAATCCTGCAGCGGCGGCTTTCCGGCATAGGATTCCGGCAGCGCGTTGACCAGGCGGATCGCCTCCCGCCATCCCCGGTTCTGATGATCCAGAAACTCCTTTCCGGAACCGGCGGCGTAGGCTTTCCAGTTCTCGCGGTTGTTCCCCACATAGAAATTATATCCGCCGAAGAACGTGCTCAGCGAGAATTTTCCGAAAAGCACCTGGTTCCGGATGCCGAACGGAAGCATCAGAAGAGTGAAGCACACGCCGTACAGAAGCGCATTCCGGAAACAGCGGAAGCGGAAGACGGCCCGCACCGTTCCCGCGGCGAGGAACGAATCCAGCGCATCGAGCAGAAGGAGAAGAAGGATTCCGCCGGGAAGGAAGATCAGTCCGGTCGGACGGGTCAGAGTCATCNNTTCCGAATCCGGCCGCGGCGAGCAGCAGGGCTCTGCGCCAGGAGCTCTGCGTCAGGAAGATCCGGATGAAGCAGAGGATCCAGAAGATGAACAGCGTCTCGCTGCAGAACTGGACGGAATATTCAAAAATCAGCGGATGGATGTTGAACAGGAGCAGAGCGAACCATGCGGTCGGCGCTGCGGGATCGATCGTTTCCGCCGTCCGGACCACCATCCAGGACGCCAGGCAGAAGAGCAGGGCCTGCAGGAGAGCATACGCCGCCGCGGGCGGAAAACCGGCCGCGATCAGCGATCCCGCGAGGCACGAGAGCAGCGGGGGACGATACGCCTCGGGAATTGGTTCCGTCCGCGGCGTCTCATAATATCGCGGCTGATCGATCATCATGCGTCCGGTGGCGGCGAAGGATTCCGCCATTTGCGCATACTCCCTTCCGTCGTTGTGATAATAGAATTCCGCATTCTGCCGCGCAAGATGGAAGCCGACGGCAAAATGAATCAGAAAAATCACGCACAACGTCAAAAACAAAACACTCTTCCGCATCGGACTTTCCGTTGAAATTCGAGGTTCTCCCGGACATGGTTAGTATACCCCTCCCGGTCTCTTTTTGCAAGAGAAGAAAAAAGAAAAATAAAAAAATCAGAGATGGTTGCATCCTGATTTCCGCGGGTGTAGATTACAAAAAAAAAACCGAGGGACCGGC
>DDJH01000024.1 GCA_002338895.1 Lentisphaeria bacterium UBA1829
CTCGAAAAAGGCGGATTCTTCCGCGACGCCGAAATCAAGGGAAACTTTTTCGCGCTCTGCAATGACGACGGAATCGAACTCGACGGCGGACAGATGAACTGCCGCATGTTCGGAAATCGGGTGGAAGAGACATTCTGCGGCGTCAGCACGGCGCCCTGTTTGAAAGGACCGTCGTATATTTTTGAGAATCTTTTTGCGCATCCCGGCGATGTGTTCGGCCAGTCCAATGTCGCTCTGAAAAACAATTTCGGAAACAGAAAGTGCGGCGTCGGACGGATTTTCTTCTTCAACAATACCATCACCGGAAACTCCGGCGGCGTCAGCTCGTTCAACGCCTCCGGAAAGGAGGGGATCAAGGCGGTGTTCATCAACAATCTCTTCGCTCTCCCCGCCCGGAGCGCGTTCCACGAACGGATTTTTGAAGATCCGCTTTATCTCTCCGGCAATCTGTTCTCCGGACGGAGCGCCTGGAAGGAGGAGTTCGGCCGGATGGCAAAGACCGGAACACCCTCCCGCTGGACGACGATCCGTTTCTCCGCTCCCGGGGAGGGGGATTTTTCTCTGGATGCGGAATCTCCGGGAAAGGGAAGTGCGGAACGGATTCCGAACTTTCTGGAAACGGACCGGGCGGATCCCGGTGCGCCGTGCGTTCGGGAACTTCCGCTCCGGCCGCTCGGATTCCGGACGGAGAAGAGTTTCCTGACATTTGACGAACAGAAGGTTGCCGATACCGTCACTCTCCGGGCCGGTCCGGAATTCCAGGGGCGTTTCCGAATCGTGAAAAGCGAAGGAGCTGGGTATCTGTCCGTCGCTCCGTCGGAAGGGACGATCGAACCCGGAAAGAGTGTGAGTCTGCTGGTTCGGATCGACCCGTCGAAAATGACGGAGGCGCGGATTCATAAAGCCGTCTTTCTTGTCCGTGCGGAGAACGGTCTTTCCCGGCCGGTTCTCTGCGTGGCGGACAACTCCCGCAATGCCGCGCTCGCCGCAAAAAGCCGGAAGAACGTGATTTACGCGTCCTCGGTCTCCCCGCAGAAGGACGGACGCCAGAGTCTGATGTTCCGGATCCCGAAAAGCGGACGGTTTTATCTGTTCGTGTTTGACAAAGGAACCTCTTATGCCGTCAATGTCTCCGTCAACGGCGGCGTTCCGGAGCGGAAACCGTTCTACGCTCCCGCCGCAACCCGCTCCGCCTGGAGCTGGAAGGCGCTTCGGAATGACCATCTTCCGAACCGGCCGTATGAGTTGAAACAGGGAGAGCTCTTCCGGGTCGACCTCCTTCAGCGGGCAGGCTTCCGGTATGATGTTCGGAATGCCGCGCTCGCCGCCGATCCCGAAGAGCTGCTGTTTGCTCCGCTTGTGGAGTAAATCTGTCTCTTCCGATGAAAGAGCGGTGATCGGGAAGCCGCGCCCGGTTGTCTGTTCCAGCCGGCAGACCGCAGGAGTGCGGAATGACCCTTCCTTCGGAACGCGGCTTTTCTCTCATCCCGGCCGCCCGGATCGTCCGGACGGGTTTATGGTCTGGTCAACGTCGCAGTTTTCAGGAGCAATAAAAAAGGCGCAGCGTTGTGCGCCGCGCCTTTTCCCTCCCGTTCGGAGATGATTTCCGATTACGGAGTGATCCGGAAAATCTTCACGTTGCTGATTGTGACCTTGGTTCCGGCGGGGAGATGGGCAATTTCCATTCCGGCCGCGCGGATCGGATAGTCCGCTTTTTCCTTCAGCGTGAACGGGATAGAGACATTGGTGGCCGTGCCGGCTTTGAAGTCGACCGTTTTTCCGGCGATCCAGTTCCACTTGGGCGCGTTGCGGATCAGATACACTCTTGTTTTCGCAGCCTGGCTGAGCGTGATGGTGCAGTCAAGACGGTAGTTTCCGGCTTCCAGTCCGGCCGGAACGTTGGTTCCGATCTGGATCGACTGGGACTGCCCGACGACATCCACGACCAGCGCAGCATCTCTTGTCACCTTCATCGCATCCGCCTTTTTGGACCATGCGACAGACTGAGTCTTGAAGTTTGCGTTGTAGACCTGGGTTTCCGCCGCGGAAAGCGCCGCCGTCATCATGCCGATGGCAAAAAATGCCGCGATCGTTTTTTTCATAGAGAACCTCCTGAGTTGTTGAGTTGGTTTTTGCATGCTGTTTTCAGCAGGGAAAACATAGCACGGAACCGGGAAGATTGCAAATAGGCTTACAGGAAAAGTTGCTGAATCCTCCCGCCCGGCAGATCTTTTCGGAGCGCGGGAAGGAGAAAATATTTCTTCCCGAAGTTTGTTTTTTGAAAAAAAAGGATTATAGTATCAAGTTAGGATTCAAATTTTGACTGATCTGAGACGGAGTCAACCATTTAACGAAAAAAGGAGTATCCCGTGAGCTACACAATCATCGTGTTTGTGAAGCAGGTGCCGGACACCCAGAACATTACCGGAGACGCAATGAAAGCGGACGGTACTGTCAATCGACAGGCTCTTCCCGCAATCTTCAATCCGGAAGATCTGAATGCTCTGGAACTGGCGCTTCAGCTGAAAGACCGTTACCAGGCAAAAGTCACCGTTGCGACCATGGGACCGCCCTCCGCCGCGGAAGTCCTGCGCGACGCCCTCTGCCGCGGTGCGGACGACGCCGTGCTGCTGACCGACCGGGCTTTCGCCGGAGCCGATACTCTCGCAACCAGCTACGCGCTGAGCAAATGCGCTCAGAAGATCGGTCACTATGATCTGATTCTCTGCGGCCGCCAGGCCATCGACGGCGACACGGCTCAGGTGGGTCCGCAGATCGCGGAAAAACTGCACCTTCCCCAGATCTCCTATGTGGAAGAGGTCCTGGAACTGACGGAAAAATCCGTCAAGGCCCGCCGGGCGATCGAAGGCGGATACGAAGTGCTCGAAACCCCGACTCCGGCGCTGTTCACGGTGATCGACGCCAATGAGCCGCGGCCGAAAAACGCCATCCGCATCATGAAGTACAAGAAGGCCAGGACGAAATCGGAACTGACCGCTTCCAAGACAAGCACCTACATCGGATCGGAGTCGGTGGCGGAGGATCTTGTGACGCAGGCGGCAAAAGGACTGCTGATTCAGGAGTGGAGCGCCGCGGATGTGGAGGCCGATCCTCAGCGCATCGGATTCGCCGGATCCCCGACGAAGGTCAAACAGATTCAGAGCGTGGTGCTGACCGCCGGAGACTACAAGGCGGTCGAAGCGACGGATACGGGCGTCTCGAATCTGATTCGTGAACTCATTGAAGACCATACATTAGGGTGATCACTATGTCTGAACAAATTGGAAATGTCTGGGTTTTTATTGAGCAGGAAGGCGGGAAGATCGCGGACGTCAGTCTGGAGCTCGTCAGCAAAGGGACGGAGCTGGCCGCCAAGCTCGGAGTCGATGTGGAGGCCGTTCTGCTCGGTTCAAATGTGGAAAGCTGCTGCGCCACGCTGTTCCAGTACGGATGCAAAACCGTTTATCTTGCCGATGATCCGCGTCTGGAGCCGTTTACGGTTCTCCCGTTTGCCCGGGTCATCATGGACCTGATCCGCGAACACAAGCCGAACATTCTGCTGTTCGGCGCGACGATGAAGGGACGCGAACTGGCTCCCCGCGTCGCATCCGAAAAACTCGCCGGACTGACCGCCGACTGCACCGATCTGCGGATCGATGATTTCGACGACAAGGTGAACAAGAAATTCTACAAGAACAAACTCATGCAGATCCGTCCGGCCTTCGGCGGAAACATTATTGCGACCATTGTCAACACGTGGGACGATCCGCAGATGGTGACCGTCCGCGAAGGCGTGATGAAGATGGCCGAGCCGAACCCTGCGGCAACGGGAACGATCGTCCGGGTCAACGTGGCCCTGACCGAGGAGGAGACCGTGGTCAAGGTGATCGAGCGCATCCGGCAGGAAAAGACCGTGAATCTCAAAGGCGCACAGATCATTGTGGCCGGCGGATACGGCGTCGGATCGAAGGAGAATTTCCAGCTGATCCGCGAACTGGCTCAGGTGCTCGGCGGAGAGGTGGGCGCATCCCGCGCGGCGGTCGACGCCGGCTGGATCGATCACGATCACCAGGTCGGTCAGACCGGCGTGACCGTGCGTCCGCGTCTGTACATCGCCTGCGGCATCAGCGGTTCCGTTCAGCACTGCGCCGGGATGAGCGAAAGCAAAAAGATCATTGCGATCAATACGGATCCGGCCGCGCCGATTTTCTCGGTCGCCCATTACGGAATCGTCGGGGATCTCAACCAGGTCATCCCGATGATGATCAAAGCGTATAAAGCCAAAGCGTGAGGAGAATAGAGAATGTCCAACTTTTTCACAGACAATCCGGATCTGATGTTCACGCTCAAGAATCTGGAAATGAAGGAGATCGTCGCGCTTCGGGAAAATGACTACAAGCAGGCGGAAGAGTTCGACTACGCCCCCGAGAACTATGAAGACGCGATGGATAACTACAAGCGGGTCATGGAAGTGATCGGAGAGATCACCGGCGAACGCATCGCGCCCCGCTCCCGCCAGGTCGACGAGGAAGGTCCCTATTTCAAGGACGGCGTGGTCAAGTACCATCCGCTGACCGACAAGAATCTCAAGGATCTCAAGGACGCCGGCGTCATGGGCGTGATGCTGCCCCGCCGTTACGGTAGNNCCCCGCCGTTACGGCGGCCTCAACTTCCCGACCACCATCTATACGATGATGACGGAAATGGTCGCGCGCGCCGATGCCTCGCTGCAGAACCTGATCGGTCTGCAGGACATCGCGGAGACCATCTGCGAATTCGGTTCCGAAGAACAGCGTCAGAAATACCTGCCGCGCTTCGCGTCCGGCGAGGCCGACGGATCCATGGACCTCACGGAGCCGGATTCCGGTTCCGACCTTCAGTCCGTGCGCCTGAAAGCGACGCAGGGATCGGATGGGAAGTGGTATCTCAACGGCATGAAGCGCTTCATCACCAACGGCTGCTCGAAGATTCATCTGGTTCTCGCCCGCTCGAAGGAGGGAACGGTCGACGGACGCGGTCTTTCGATGTTCATCTGCGAGGCGTGTCCGGAGCTGAAGGTCCGCCGCATCGAGCACAAGCTCGGCATCCACGGCGTGCCGACCGCCGAGCTGCAGTACAACAACGTTCCGGCGGAACTCTGCGGTCAGGAACGTCGCGGTCTGACGAAGTATGTGATGAGCCTGATGAACGGCGCACGCGTTGCGATCAGCGGTCAGGCTCTCGGAATCGCGGAGGCCGCCTATCGCGAAGCCCGGAAGTATGCGGCGGAGCGCGTGCAGTTCAAACAGAGCATCGACCAGTTCCCGGCGATCTATGAGATGCTCGCGAAGATGAAGATCAAAGTGACCGCCGCCCGGACCCTGCTGTATGAGACCACCCGGATGGTCGATCTGCGGTACTCCTACATGGCACTGGATGAACGCTCCGAGAAGGCGAAGTACTATTCGAAGGTTGCCGCGGCGCTCACCCCGATGTGCAAGGCGCTTTCGACGGAGATCGCCAACCAGGTGGCCTACGACTGCATCCAGATCCACGGCGGAACGGGGTATATGCACGACTTCGATGCGGAACGGTATTACCGCGATGCGCGCATCACCAATATTTACGAGGGAACCACGCAGCTGCAGGTTGTTGCGGCGATCGGCGGAATCATGCAGCGGGTGCTGGATCCGATGATTACGGAACTGCTGGGGGTCTCCTGCGAAGGGCTTGACTGCCGTCTGCTGAAGATGGTCGAGGAGATGTTCGAAAAACAGAAGGCCGCCGTGCAGTTTGTGGCGGAGAAGAAGGATTCGGCGTATCATGACCTCCGCGCCAGAAATCTGGTGGAGAATGAGACGATTGTGGTGGTCTCGCTGCTGATGCTCCGCGATGCGAAGAAGGATCCGAAGCGGGTGCCGCTGGCGGAACGCTATATCCTCGACGCGGTGCATGATTTTGAACGCAATTATCAGATTGTGATGAGCGGGGATCTGTCGACGATCGACCGTCACCGCGACGTCATCGATTACTGATTTCAGGAGGACGGAAAAAATGAACAACGAATATCTGGAACGCGCCAAACAGGTTGTCCCGGATGCCAAAACGCTCATTCTTCTCGCATCCAGAAGAGCGAACGAACTGGCTTACGGAGCACGTCCGATGGTGCGCTGCAAGGATGAGAACCACCTCGATGTGGCTCTGCTGGAAATCGCAGAAGGAAAACTTGTGGCGAACTTCGACGCAGCTCCGGACGACTTCCTCAAGGAAATCAACGCCGTCAAGGAAGCCGCCAGACGGGAAAACGGCGAAGTGAGAATGAGAAATTCCCACCCGGCAAACGACTGAGCTGTTTGCCTGTCATGAACTTCGGCGCGCCGTGTTTTGCGGCGCGCTTTTTTTCAACAGAAAGGATCTCACCATGTCGGATATCGCGATCGTTATGGGGAGCAAAAGCGATCTGATCTCTCTGAAAGGAGCGTTCGATGTACTGAACCGCTTCGGAGTCGGATTCACCGCGCGGGTTATCTCCGCGCATCGTACGCCGGATGCCGCCGCCGAATTTGCAAAGAATGCGGAAGCGGATGGATACCGGGTGATTATCTGTGCAGCCGGAATGGCCGCGCATCTTGCGGGAGTTATTGCCGCGCATACAACTCTGCCGGTTGTCGGCATTCCGATGGCCTGCGAGCCGTTCAATGGATTTGACGCTCTGCTGGCGATGGTGCAGATGCCGCCGGGAGTTCCCGTGGCCACGGTGACGGCGGGAAAGGCCGGAGCGAAAAATGCGGCTCTGCTCGCGATTTCCATTTTGGCGCTTTCCAATGCGGAACTCGCACAGAAACTGAAGGAGTTCCGCGTGGAACAGACCCGCAAGGTCGAAGAGGCGGATGCCTCGCTTCAGGACGAACTGGCAAAACTGAACTGAAAAAAGTGGGATTCCTCCGATGAAAGCGGTCTCCGTTCTGCTGGGTCTTCTGCTGGTGCTCTCCCTGTTCGGGGAGGAGAACGCAGTCGCTCCGGAGCAGACGGAGAAAAAAACGGATTCTCAGACGGTGCAGACGGAATCCTCAAATGTCCAGACGGAGTTTCAGACGGTTTTTCTGCGCGATTTCCAATCGCTGTTTGAGATGCTCGGCCGCGAATATCCGGATTTTCTCCGGATGGTGTCCGGGAAAGATGCGGAAAAAGCGCTGACGGCCGTGATGAAAGCTCTTCGGAGCGGCGTGGAAGTGGATTCGTCGGGAACCGGAGCGGGGGGAAAGCCGGAGGACGAGAAGAAGAATCGTCCCGTTGCGGCGGAACCGGTCGTGCTCCGCCTGCGCAACGGCATCTGGTATCTGCGTATTTCGGAGCTGGACCGGAACGCGTTCGAGCTGCTGCGGAAGACAGCCCGGGAGGCGGAACAGTTGCCGGGGCTGATTGTGGATCTGCGGTCCTGTTCGTCCGGAGAGTGGAGCAGTCGGCCGAAGGAGATCGGGGAGCTGTTCCGGCCGTCGCCGCTGCACACGGTGCTGCTGATCGGGCCGGGGACGGCGGGTGCGGGAGAGATTCTGGCAGCCCGGTTTCTGGCCTCGCATCGCGGGATCGGGATCGGAGAGCCGACGGCCGGAAAACCGTTCGGACGCAAAGAGGTGACGGTCTCCTCCCGCAAATGGCTGGTTCCGCAGCCGCCGGCCGGAGCGGAGGAGGTGCGCTATGAACCGTGTCTGCCGCAGATCCGGGTCGCGCCGGGCCGCCAGGCGCCGGTGGAGAAGCTGAAGCGGGATGGGAATCCGTCGGAAACGGAGGATCCGGCGCTGATCCGCGCATCCGACCTGCTGATAAGTTTGGATCTTCTGGAACAAAAGGGGTTGAAAAAGTAAACATGCCTGTTATAGTTACCACAGGACTTCTGCTGATCTGTTCCAACTTGTTTATGACGTTTGCATGGTACGGGCACCTGAAGGATATGTCGGGCAAGCCGTGGTACCTTGCGGCGCTGGTAAGCTGGGAAATCGCGCTGTTCGAGTATCTGATCCAGGTTCCGGCGAACCGGATCGGATATGCGGGTGGACTCACACTCGCGCAGCTCAAGATCATGCAGGAGGTGATTACGCTCTCGGTGTTTGTGCCGTTCTCGATCGTGTACATGAAGGAGGGGTTCAAGCTCGACTACATCTGGGCGGCCCTCTGCCTGACCGGAGCGGTGTATTTTATGTTTCGGCATTGAAACAGAACAGAAAAAAAGGAGGCGGTATGATTCAGGAGATGGTGCAGACGGCCGGCAACTTCCTTGCCGGTGATATCGCAATGACGCTCTACTGGTGCGCGGCAATCGGCGGGACGGTCTTTTTCCTGTTTGCATTGCTGTTCTCCTCGTTTGAAATCAGCGGGGTGGACTCCCCCGACGTCGCGGCGGACGGAACGTTCGATTCGATGGGACATGTGGATACCGGATTCGCGGATTTCCAGTTCATCAGCATGAAATCCATTTTCGCGTTCGTGACCATGTTCGGATGGACCGGCGTGGTGTGGGGAAATTCCGGATGGGGCGGGTTCTTCGCCGCCCTGCTGGTCGGACTGGTTGCCATGTTCCTGACCGCGCTGGCGATCTGGATGATGCTGAAGCTGCAGCATTCCGGAAACATCATGCCGGGAGAGATGGTCGGTTTGTCGGGAACGGTCTACATGACGATCCCCGCCGGACGCGCTGGAACGGGAAAAGTGACGGTGGCGGTACACGGAGCGACCTGCGAAGTGAATGCCGTTGCCGATGAGGAACTGCCCACGGGAACGGCGGTCAAACTGGTGAAAGCGCTGGAGCCGTCGAAATTCCTCGCGGAGAAAGTGTAAGCGGGAAGAGTGCCGGAAGATGGATGAGGAACGACTGCTGGAGGATTTGAAACACGTGTTTCCGCAGCGTCCCGAAGTGGCGGTGGGTCCCGGGGACGATACGGCCGTGATCCGTCTGCCGGGATCGGACCGCCTGCTGCTTTCGACGGTCGATCAGGTGGTGGAAGGCGTCCATGTGCTGCCCGGAGAGGCGCCGGAACGGATCGCGGAAAAACTGGTGCGCCGCAATGTGAGCGATATTGCCGCGATGGGAGGAAGGCCTGCATATGCGATGCTGACGGTGGCGGGAAAACCGCTGTCGGAGGAGTTCCTGGGGGCGTTTCACCGCGGAGTTCAGAGGGCGTGTGCGGAATATGGGATTTGCGTGGTCGGCGGGGATGTGTCGTCGCTGCCGGAGGAAGGGGCGGTGTTCACGCTGTCGCTGCTCGGATTCGCGGAGGAGGGGTGCGTGAAGCTGCGCCGTGCCGCAAGGCCGGGAGATCTGCTCTGCGGAACCGGATGTTACGGACGGTCGTTTGAATCGGGGCATCATCTGATGTTTCGTCCCCGTCTGCAGGAAGGGGTGTTTCTGGGAAAGAGTCCGGCGGTCCACGCGATGATGGATGTCAGCGACGGGCTGCTGAAGGATGCCCGCCGCATGGCGATGGAATCCGGACTCGCCCTCCGGTTCGAATGCGAACACATCCCGCTGCGTGCCGGAGCGTCGGTGGAGGATGCCCTCTGCGACGGAGAGGATTATGAACTGATCTGCGCGGTCGATCCGGCCGGAGCGGATGCGCTCTGCTCCGCCTTCCCGAATCTCTCGCGGATGGGGTGCTTTGTGAACGGGACCCCCGGAAGTGTTTCGGGAATTCCCGCCCTGAACAAGAAAGGATTCGATCATTTTCATGAAAACGTTTGAGACCTGTTCTCCGGAGGAAACGGAGACTCTGGCGGCGCAGATTGCCGCGGAAACCCGGCTGGGAACCATTCTGCTTCTGCGGGGCGATCTGGGGGCGGGAAAAACCGCGTTCGCCCGCGGATTCGCGCGCGGACTGGGGATTACCGATCCGGTGTCCAGCCCGACGTTCACCATCGTGCAGGAGTATGTCTGCCCGGACGGGCGCATGCTGTATCATATGGACCTCTATCGGATCAACGATTCCGACGCCGCGCTCGCGTTCGGCATCGACGATTTCCTGTTTGCCGACAACGCCATCTCTCTGATTGAATGGCCGGAACGCGCCGAGGATCTCTATCCGCCGGATGCGGTCAATGTGGAAATCGCCCACACCGGCAGCGAGAACTGCCGCAGAATCACGATCCGGAACTGAACGATGGAGGAGCTTCGCACGTTCAAAATGGAGCTGGCGTTCGACGGAACCGGCTACCATGGATGGCAGACGCAGCCCAATGGACTTGCGGTGCAGCAGGTCGTCGAGGAACGGTTGAGCCGGCTGTTCGGAAACATCCCGATCCGGATTCAGGGAAGCAGCCGGACCGACGCCGGAGTTCATGCGCTCGGACTGGTCGCCTCATTCCGCGCTCCCGAACGGAGAAACATTCCCGCATGGAAGATCCTCAAGGCGATGAACCGGCTTCTGCCCGAGGATATCCGGGTCCGTTCGGTCGAGGAGGCGGAGCCGCAGTTCAATGCCCGGTTCGCGGCAAAGGGAAAGTCGTATGTCTACGTCATCAACAGCGGGGAGATCAATCCGTTCACGTCGCGCTGGAGCTGGCGGCTGTTCGATTTCGAAAACCTGCCGGCGGTCCGTCAGGCGCTGGAGTCTCTGCGCGGAACCCACGATTTCACCAGTTTCGCGGTCGAATCGAAAAAATATGACGACCCCGTCCGATCCATCATCCGCGCCGAACTGTACGAGTGCGGTCCCATGAAGTGCATTCATTTCATCGGCGACGGATTTTTATACAAGATGGTGCGGAGCATGGTCGGTGTTCTTGCGGAAATCGGACGGAACCGCCTTCCTCCGGAGATCGTTCCCGAGCTTCTGGAGGCCCGCAACCGCTCCTGCGCCCGCGATACCGCTCCCGCCGCCGGTCTCTTCCTGATGAAGGTCTTCTACGAAAACAATGCGTGGGACCATTACCAGATGCGTTCGCTGCCGTGGGAGTTCTACTCCTGACGCGTGGTTCGGTTTTCCCGATCCCCCCTCGGGCAGGGCTCAGCAGAGCCCGAGCCCCTCATCCAGTCCGAAGCGGATGTTCATGCACTGGATCGCCTGTCCGGACGCCCCCTTGGTCAGATTGTCGATACAGCTGAAGACCAGAAGTTTGTTCGTGTGCGGATCCATCGCAAAGCCGATTTCGCAGCGGTTGGTCATCGTGACATGTTTCGTATCGGGCAGTTTCCCGGCGGGAAGAACTTTGACGAAGCGTTCGTTCCCGTAGGTTGCCCTGTAACACTCTTCGACGGCCTCCTTCGTGCATTTCGCGGTCGGCTGAAGAACGATTGTGGAGTTGATGCCGCGGTTCATCGGCGTCAGGTGCGGAATGAAGTTGACCGCCAGTTCCGGAACGCCGGCGGCAACGGCCAGCTCCTGTTCGATCTCGGGCAGATGGCGATGGCCGACCGGTCCGTAGGCGCGGATGCTCTCATTGCATTCCGGATAGATGTAGGGAAGATCCACCTTCCGTCCGGCTCCCGTGACGCCGCTCATGGAGGCGATGATGATGTCCTTCGTCTCCACCAGTCCGGCTTTGAGTAGAGGGGCGACCGCGAGGATGATGCTGGTCGGATAGCATCCCGGGCAGGCGATGAACGCGGCATTGCGGATCTGTTCGCGGTAGCGTTCCGGCGATCCGTAGACCGCCTGCTTCAGCAGCTCCGGCGCGGGATGATCCTTGCCGTAGTATTCCTTGTACTTGGCGGTGGAGCGGAGGCGGAAGTCCGCGCTGATGTCGAACACCCGGACCCCGGATTCCATCAGGGGAATTGCGTATTCGGAGGCCAGTCCGTGCGGGAGGGCGAGAAAGGCAGCGTCGCATTCCGCGGCGATCTGTTTGACGTCCGGTGCGGAGAATTTCAGGTTCATTCCGTAAAACCGGGGGAAGATGTCGGAGATCTCCCTGCCCGCGTTCTGGCGGGAGGTGATGATCCGCAGATCCACATTCGGATGCCCCGTCAGAAGACGGATCAGTTCTTCACCGGCGTAGCCGGATGCGCCGACAACGGCCACACGTATCTTTGTCATATTGCTTCTCCAGGTCACAGTTGAAAAAAGTTGTTTTCATTAATATAAACCCCCTTTCCGAAAAAGAAAGAGAGAAAGCGAAAAAAAAGCGAATCCCTCCGGTTTCCATTTCCGCGAAAAAAGCTCTCCGCGGACTTGACAATCGTGCGAAGAGTCGGTATGGTATACAGATGCGGATGCGGAGCTCCAGGAGGGCGCAATGGGGAAGGAAACGTTGAAAACGGGTGAACTGGATGCGACAATGGTGATTTCGGACACCATGTCGTCGAATCGTCTGCCGACCGAAGGGGAGGAGTCGGAACTGTTTGACGAGAGTCCCCGTTTTGCAAGCCGTTTTCCGTTTATCTGCAAGTTCGCGGCGGGCGGCGTCGGCGTGGTCTACAAGGCGCGGGACATGGTGTTCAACCGGATCGTCGCCGTCAAGACGCTGAACGACCAGTTCAAGGATGACGAGGAGGCCAATCAGGCGTTCCTGAACGAAAGCCGTCTGAATGCGACGCTCGATCATCCGTCGATTGTTCCGGTCTATGCGCTCGGACATACGGAAGATGGCCGCCTCCAGTGCGTGATGAAGCTGATCAACGGAACCAGCCTCGACCGATTCATCGACGAGATCCGGGAACGGTACGACCAGCGGAAAATCACTCCCGTTCAGGAACATCACGCGCTGATCTCCCGTCTGGAATACTTTCTTAAAATCTGCGAGGCGGTCGAATACTGCCACAGCATGAAAATCGTCCATGGGGATATCAAGCCGGCAAACATCCAGATGGGCCGGTTCGGCGAGGTGTATCTGATGGACTGGGGATGCGCCCGCCACTTCGGCGCAAAACCGGAACGCATCAGCGGAACGCCCAACTATCTTCCGCCGGAGTTCCTCGCGGACAAGACCGTGACGCCGCAGATTGATATTTTCGCCCTCGGCATGATCCTGTTTGAAATGACAACCCTGCTGCGCGCAAGTCAGACCGAGGAGGATCGGACAACCCGCGGATGTCTGATCTACAATCCCGAAACCTACAGCCATTATCTGCCGTCGCTGAAGATCAACGACCGGATTCTGGCCATTATTCTGAAGGCGGTCAATCCGGATCCGGCGCGGCGGTATCAGACCGTCGCGGAGCTGGCGGGTGATGTGCGCCATTTTATTTACGACGAGGAGATTTCCGCGGCGCCCGATCATCTGCTCCGGAAAATTTTCCGGATCCTCTATCGGAACCGGATGAAAACGGTTCTGGTTGCGGGAGCCGTCTTTCTGCTGTTCTGTCTGGGATTGTTTTACCTGTCGTATTCCGCGAGCCGCGCGGAGCAGCTCCATGCGGAGGAGGCCGCGCGCCGCGTCACGATGACCGCCTATACCGATCTGCTGGCCAATTCCGTGGAACGGCGTTTTCTGCTCTCTCAGGCTCAGCTGCTTCTCTTTGCGGACAATCTCATCGAGGACACGCTGGAGCAGAATTCCAAGAAAACCCGTTTCTACGATCAGGAGGATTACCGGAAACCGGAGACCTCGCCGCCCGGTATGATCCGTTCGGATCTCTATCCGAATCCGGTCAATCTGCGCTACATGGTGCGCACGCCGTCGGAGAAGGAGGATGTCCGGATGCAGAAGCTGAACGACCCGAAGGCGTTTGTCTATCTCTGCAACAAGATCCTCTATTACGATCTTTCCAGCCATGATGTGCAGGAGAACCGCAGGATTCAGCAGAAACTGCTCTCCCCGGAAAACATGATTCAGCGCTTTTTTGTCCGCTGGGCGGACGGAACCCGCTATGCGTATCCGGGATCCTACGATCCGCCCGGAACGGAGGTGGCGCGGGAGGTCTGGGAAAAGGATCTGGACATCAACCGGAAAATCTCCTGGTCGACGCCCTATCGCGGACTGGCCGGACAGTGCCGGATCGCCGCAAAATATCCGATGTTCGCCGCGCACGACCGCTATCTCGGCCATGCGGGAATCGAACTGCGGCTGACCACGCTTCTTCAGCCGCTTCTGCAGGCGACTCTGGACGATCCGGTCCATGAGCTGTATATCGTCACCCGGCAGGGAACCCTTCTGCAGATCATCAACGGGAAACTTGCGCTCATTCAGGGCGATGACGCTCTGCCGGACGGAATCTCCTCCGGGCGGATCCGTCAGCTGCTCGACCATCTGAAACGCTCCAAACTCAAGCTGATCACAGCGGAGCTGGGCGGACGTTCCTACTATGTTTCATCCGCCGCCATCCCGACGATGGAAGGAGATCTTCTTCAGCTGATCTCTGCCGAAAAGATGAAAAATCACTCCCACGCTCTGCCGTTCTGATCGGGCCCGTCCCGCAGATCCTGCAGGGCGC
The DNA here is from genome assembly GCA_002338895.1 of Lentisphaeria bacterium UBA1829. GTDB lineage: Bacteria > Verrucomicrobiota > Lentisphaeria > Victivallales > UBA1829 > UBA1829. The sequence continues at coordinate 14,342 of DDJH01000024.1, forward strand.
GGATCATGGAGCCGGAAAGTTTCGAGGCAAGGCGGTGTTCCGCTTTCAGCACGTCCCACCCTTTGGAGAAAAAGAAGGGATCGCGCTCCATCTGAATCCGGCATTCCCGCGTCAGCTCCGGACGGAGAACTCCTCCGGCAAGACAGAGCAGCGCAACATAGAAATACAGAAGATTCAGCGACAGTGTCGCAGGAGGAAGCCGTCCTTTCGGAAATCCAAGCACTCCGGCCGATCCTCTCAGCTCCCGTTTGACAATCCAGCTGTAAATCAGCGGAATTCCGAACACAAGAAACAGGTTCCCTCCAAGAAGACGGAGCCAGTTCTCTTCCGGCGCCCATTCCCGTCCGCCGAGAACATCAATCCGGGTGAAGAGGATATAGCACGCCAGCGGAAGAAGAATTCCGAACCCTGCCGCTTTCAGACAGCTTCTCCATGAGGGAAACAGGAAAAGCGCATGATGTCCGCGCAGCTGTGCAACGCCGAGACCGATCGCATGAGCTGCGATCAGCAGCACGAGAAACAGACTCATCAGCGCCAGAGCCAGCAGATCGCAGAGCGCATAGGTGAGCGCCCGTCCAGGAGCCAGCTGGTCCGGAGAGATATTCTCTTTCAGGCCGGGAAGAAGCATTTTCTGCATCCATCCGCCCCGGGTGCGGAGAAGAGTCTGATCGGGATTTTTCCGTTCCTTCCAGTTGTCGATGGACCTTCCAAGCGCGGTCAGTTTCCGGATCTCCTCCGTGTCGTTCCGCCGCTGAGCCGAATACAGAAAAATTTTCCCGATCGCGTGACAGACCAGCACTTCAACCAGCGAGTCGCTGTTGTCCGCCAGAAGCTGATGGAGAAAGATCCGCCAGGAACGCAGGATCGGCTCCGCGTGTGCATGGTCCTGTTCGTCCAGCAGAGTTTCCCCGTAAAGGATCACCTGCCGCGCCAGCTGCCGGTGAATGTTCAGGTGCGGCAGCGCCGCGGATGCGGAAAGCGAGAACTTCTGAATCTGACCGAAAAAATCGTTTTCCGGATGGAGACGGCGGATCTGACTTCGCAGGAACTCCAGACTGCCGGTTTTCAGAAACGGTTTCTGCAGTCCGTTCCGGTAATGCTCCATCGCCCGTTCCAGAAGCCGGCGGTCATGGACACGGAGATGGTAGACCGGAGCATTTTTCCCGTCTTTCCCGTCTTTCCCGTCGGACTCCGTTCGCTCCGGGAAAACCGCCGGAGATGCGAGAACAAAGGCTTCCAGATAGTCGTAGAGCGCGTTGCGGGGATCCTGTTTCCGTCCTTCCCGGAGCACAGTTTGCAGTTCCCGCAGAAGCTGTTTCTGTCCGGCGGTTCGGAGAAAGGGCTTCCCCACTTCGCCGCCGGAGGAGCTTTTCTCTGCCAGAAGTTGTGCGAAAAGCGCGGTGATGAGCCGGTTTTCCGGAAAGAGTGCGTGAAGACGGCGGAAGTGTGCGATCTCTCCGGAGGAGCCCGGACCGCGGCATTCGAGCGCATCCGAAAAAAGCACTCGTTCCTGCTCCGGAAGCCGGGAAAGGGTGCGGGAATTCAAAATCCGTGCCGGGATCATCGCGTCCGACTCCTCCGGATCCGACGACATCAGTGTCCCCAGATACAGCATTCCGGCAATCGTCCGGAAATCAATGCAGAGAAACAGCCCCGCAAGCAGAAGCGGCAGAGCGGCCAGTTTCAGCCAGAAACGGATTTTCGCCCGCGTCGAGAGCCGTTTCCGGTTGGAGAGAAAAAGCGCGTTCGCCACCTCTTCCGGATTGCCGAAGCGCTGCTGTGCCCGGATTTCGGCCTCTTCGGGCGAAACGCCATTTTCCTCCTCCTCTTCCCGGGTCTCTTCCAGATGGCTTTTCAGCTCCTGTTCGATCTCCAGGCGCAGGGCCGGGTCGTCCGACAGCGTCTGCGTGCAGGCGGAAAGATACGATGAAAATCGGTTCCCCATCCGCTCACCTCCGGCATTCAGGCGGGAGAATCCGCCAGAAGAGCGCTGAAGGCGCGGCAGAAGGCGCGGGCTTCTGCGGTCCGTGCCCGGGCGGCTGTGGAGCCTCTGGCTGTCAGCGAATAGTATTTCCGGAGTTTCCCTCCGCATCCCCGCCACTCGGAGGCAAGGAGCCCTTCCGACTCCAGCCGGTGCAGACACGGATACAGCGACCCCTCCTTCCACTCAAAGAAACCGTCTGTGCGTTCGTTGACCGTTTTGATCATCTCATACCCATACATGGGGTGTTCGCCGAGCAGACGGAGAATCACCGTCTCCACAGATCCGCGGATCAGTTCCTTGTTCATCTCGTCCTCCTTTCCTCCATGGTTGAAACAATCCGTTTCTTCCGGGAAGATACATCGACTGTCTAGGTATATCAAGCGCAGATCGTGAAAAAGAGGAAAAATTTTTTCACCGTTTCCGGAGATGCTCCGCCGCTTTCGGGAAGACGCGGCAGGCGTTGGAGAAGAAAACCTGTTCCCGGAACTCTTCCGGAACAAGGGTCTGCATTCCATCCACGTAGGACGGGATGTTGATCAGCGGCCAGTCGGAGCCGTAGAGCACCTTCTCGTAGTGATCCAGATAAACGAGCCACTGGCGGACGTAATCCAGGTGGAGACGGTATTTTTTCAGAAACTCCTGCGAAGTATAGTTTCCCTCTGCGAACCCGGAAAGATCCAGATACACGTTCGGATTCTTCTGAGCGACCGCGGTTGCGTCCACGATCCACGGATTCCCGTAATGCGCCATGACAATGCGCAGATCCGGATGGCGCACCGCCAGTTCATCCACGTTCAGCGGATGGGAAAACTTCAGCAGACCGTGTGTCCCCGCCAGCTCTCCGGTGTGGATCACAACGGGCAGATCGTACTGCTCCGCCAGTTCAAGAAAGGGGGCGTGAAGCGGATCATTCAGCGGAACGGAGTTGTAGCCCGGATAGAGCTTGAGTCCGACACAGTCCGGCTTCCGGAACTCCGTCTCAAAAAGTTCCAGAGAACGGTCCAGAGTCTGCGGATCGAGTTCGCGGCTTTCGAGTCCGGCGCAGAACACCAGAAAATCGGGGAGAGGACGATTCGGCAGACGCGGCGTCGCAACGCCGTCGATCCGCTCCCCGCCCATCTCCCCCATGACGATTCCGAGGACGATGGAGCGCGTGTCGAAGGCTCCTTTCAGACTTTCCGCCGTGTTTCTATGTCCGGCCGCCTCGGCAGAACGGTCGAACCCTTCGCAGGCGGAGAAATGGAGGTGTGCGTCGATGATCTTCATTTTTCCCGGACGAACGCTCCTCCGCGCCACTGTTTTTCCTCGGCCGTATCCACCTGTCGGCATCCGGCGCTTTCAAAGGCGCTGCGGACCGTTTCATACTCCTTGTCGAGAATTCCGGCAAGAATCAGCACTCCGCCGACTTTCAGAAGCGAAAGGAGTTTGTCTTTTCCCGCCAGAAGAGCGGACGAGAGGATGTTGGCCGCAATCACGTCGAAGGTCCTGCCGCGCGCATTGAATTCGATCAGCGAGGCTGTGGAAAAACGGATGCGGGAACAGCCGTTGGCCGCGGCGTTTTCTCCGGCAATGCGGACCGCGTCCGGATCGATGTCGAACGCCTGGATCTCTCCCCAGCCGAGCTTTTCCGCGGCGATTGCGAGGATGCCCGATCCGCATCCGGCATCGAGCATGGAGGCCCGGGAGACATCGTGGCCGGCGGCGAAGCGGTCGAGCCGGGAGAGACAGAACTTTGTGGTCGCGTGCTGTCCTGTTCCGAAACTCATGCCCGGATCCAGAACGATCACATGCTGTCCCGGACGGGCGTGAAAGTCGGACCACGACGGCGTGACGGCAAGGGTTTCGGAAATTTCAATGGGTTTGAAATGAATTTTCCACGACTCCGCCCAGTCCTCCTTCCGGAGTTCGGAGAGGATCGGTTTTTCGATGACAATGTCCAGATCGCGGAAGGTTTCCTCCATGGACTGAAGCTGTTGGAGGGCGTTGCGGGCATCGTCGCCGGTTTTGAAATAGAGGGTGTGAATCAGTTCCAGTGTTTCGGCGTCGCGCCGGGAGCTGAAGTCGTAGCCGAGGGCGGTGAGAAGTTCCGGAACGGCCTCTCCGTTTTCCGAGGCGTCGCGGAAGCTCACGCAGTAAAGAACGTTGTCCATAGACGGGCGAATCTCCTTTCCGCAGGATTTTTTCCTGTTACTGTACTTTCTTTTCCGTTTTTTTCAAGAGAAAAGATTTGTTCATGCGGAGGGAAATCCGGCGGAAATGCGGTCGCTTTGATTGTTTTCCCGTCGTTCCGGTGTTATATTACACGTCGGGATGCGCGACTGGTGAAACTGGCAGACACGCAAGATTTAGGTTCTTGTATCGAAAGATGTGCGGGTTCGACTCCCGCGTCGCGCACCATCTTTTCCGGGATCGTCTCCCGTCCTTCCGCAGTATCGCGGAGGCGGGATGCGGCGGGTTGAGGGTTCCCGTCCGNNNATTCCGGAAGGTCTTGCCGTCGGCCGGGATTTCCGCAAGAACGGTTCCGTCCTGTCCGCAGGCCTCCACTTTGCGGATCGTGCGGGAGAAGGTGAGTTCCGCAGGGGTTTCCACGGAACGGTTCCGGAAGAAGGTCACATAGAGGAACGGTGCGTCCGCGAGAGGTGCGTTTTCACTTTTCACGGCAAAATTCACGGTGTGTCCGCCGAGAACGGAGAGAAACGCTTTTCCGCCGATGGTCAGACGGGCATCTCTGGTCCCGAGGAACAGGTAGCGCAGCGATTTCCCGTCGCGCAGATCGATGGAACCGTTCATCACGGCAAAGAACAGAGAACTGGAATCGGGCAGTTTTCCGAGAAAGCTCCATGCGTCGCCATTTCCGGAAAGACGGAAGGCGTCCGGCATTTTTGTCTTTGCGTTTTCCAGATTTCCGATCAGCGAGGAGAATGTGGAGGTTTCCGCGCGGAACGTTCCGCTCCGCGTGTCAATCTCCAGATGGTTCCCCGCGTCGCGCCAGACCTTCCCGAATTCGGCGAAGGTGACCGGAAGACGGGCTCCCGCTTTCTGAAGCGCATCATAGAAGGCTTTCAGTTCCGTTTTTTTGTCGAGGAATCCTTCCGCCTGGAACTTCTTTCCGCGGAACCATGCGTCTGCCGTCTGCCCGGTCCGGTTCCGCGGAGAGTGCGGACGGATCGCAAACAGGTTCCGCGCCCGGGAGTAGTCGCCCGCCGGAAGCGAGGGTTCGTTGACAACGAGATCCGCATTCCCGTCATACGTTTTCCCGAACGTCCGGACCGAGGAGTCTGTGTAGAGGAACGGAACAAAATCGTTCAGCGTCATCTTGTTGTATCCCCGGAACGGCGCCGCGTAGCAGACGTTGTCCAGCGGGAAGCCGATCTCCAGTTTGAACTTCGATTTCTCCAGCTCCGGCGAACGGACCGCAATCGCGGAGGCCAGATTCGCAAAGTGACTGTACAGATGCGCATCCTGATTCAGATTGGTGCCGTTGCGCTTTTCGAAACTGTCTTCCGGGTAGAACCAGTCGCTGGACTGGAGACTCCCATATCCGAGTGCGAAATTGAACAGATAGGCTTTCCCCATCGCCTTCTGGACGCTTGCGGCAATCAGATTGCCCCACCAGGCGTTTTCGAAAATCAGATTTGCTCCGTATTCGCGCGAGATGACCGGCTTCTCCGGAGCTGCGGCATNNAGACCATCGGGGCCAGCCAGGAGAGCGAACGCAGAAATCCGTATCCGCTCCGGTTCCAGTAGCCGGTTCCGCCGGAGACCGCGTCCAGAACGTCGTTTGCTCCGGCGCGCTGCGAGTAGTGCAGTTCGCAGTCGGGGCCGTTGGCCGTGATGACTCCCCGGAATCCGAGAGAACGGGCAAAGGAGGACATCTCCTTCAGATAGTCCCGGTAGAGTTCATACATGAATTCCAGACTGTCGGAGACCATCGGATTGTTGAGTTTCTCCTTTCCGAACGAGGCTTCGGTGATTCGGAGATCGTCCAGTTTGACTTTGAATTCGGAAGAGTCGCTGCCCCACTCCTTGACATTCCAGCTCGGCGGGAAATCCAGATTCTCCAGCGTCTCCGCGCTTTTTCCCGGAATGAGGTGCGGCGTAAGCGAAGAGAGATTCCAGCCCTTTTTCAGCGCTTCCGTGTTTCTGTATTTCTTCTTCAGAAACGCCGTCCAGCGGTCATGAAGGATTTTCCGTGTCGCCGGAGGCAGTTTCCGCCAGTTGGACGGATTGTTCATCTGGAAGGTGGCGACATACGTGCGTTCGTTTTCGATCTCATAGATCAGCAGAGTCGGATCTTTCGCAGGCGGGAGATTGTCCCGGTACGGATTCGGGGTCCCCAGAATCATCCGGACGATCTCCTTCTGCCGCCGGATCGCCTCCGGATGGAAAAAGCCGATGTAGGCGTGATTGCTCCGGTCGGCGCCCAGATCGCTGAAGAAACAGTTGTCATGCCAGAGCGTGAGCGAAAGATAGAGTCCGTTCCGGTGGCACGCGGCGATCAGCTTCTGCAGATTCGTCAGAAAGTCCGGAGAGAATTTCAGCGGATCGACGGACAGAAGCGGCATCCAGTAATTGTTCTGATTCATCGACCATGTCCGCGGGAGCGTCGAGATCATGTAGCGGATCGTGGAATATCCCATCGACTTGATCCGTTTCAGGAAACGGTCCAGCGAATCTCCGCCGAAGCGGTTCTCCTGGGCAAGATCATACAGATTGCCGGTTCCGAAATTGCATCCCCAGATCTGCGGGAGCTCCCCGCCGTTTTTAAACCGGAATACCGTTCCCTCGGGAGAGAGCGTCCCGTGGCGATCAATCTCCAGCTCCCGCGTGAGGGAGGAGAGATCGGGATAGGAGACTTCCGCGTTCGTGAAACGTGCCAGCGGATCGCAAGAGACCGTCTTCTGCGAAAGAACCGTATTCCGCATTCCCCAGATAAAGATCCCCTCCTTCCGCAGCGCGTTCAGTTCCTCCGCAAGACCGGGCTGAACGGGAGGACGAAGATCCTCCGAAAGAAACAGCTTGGAAAGTGACAGATGTTTCCGCCGCTCTTTGGCGGACATGCTGAAAATCCGAATCGTGTGTCTGCCCGGTTTCAGGAAAATCCGTTCTCCGCCGCTCCAGTAGAAACTCGAAGGAAGATTGAAATTTCCCCCGATTTTGATGGTTTCCCCGTTGTCGACCGAGAGAAAAATGTGATTGGTGAAATTCTCCGGCGAACGGGAATACGCATAGATCTTATACGCCTTCGGTTCGGTCAGTTCCAGAGAGACGATCCATTCCGGCGCTTCCGCATTCATGGCTTCCGCGGAGTTGTAGAACGAGTCCTCTTCGGGCACGGTCCGGGTCTGACGGAGCGTGGCATTTTCCGGATACACAAACACTCCCTTTCCCCACTCGTCCGCGCGGTAGTCCGCCTTCTCCTTCCCCGTGAAAAGACGGAACGCCCGCCGGGGAGAGAGAATCTTTCCATTCACCTCCGTCCCGATCCGGAGCAGAAGCGATTCCGTTTTCCCGCCCGTCCGGACAAAAATCAGCGGAGAGATGTTCCGGGTGAACTTGACCATGCAATGCTCCAGCTTCTCCCCCTTTTCATTGCGGACTTCCAGACGGTTCCAGCATTTCTTCTCGTTGAAAAAGCGTTCCGCCGGAAATTTTGCCTTTGCCATCTCCAGTTTCAGCTGTTCGAGAGGCAGAACGGTCAAAGCGGCCTTTTTCCCGAGCGAGACCTTCCACTCCAAACCGGCGGTGTCGTCTTCCGCCTTCCGAAAATCCCCCGCCGTAACGGCAACCAGCCCGAATAGCACATTCCCGCCTGCGGAGAGAATCGAAATCGAGCGGACCATCGCAGGCTTCTCCCACTTCAGAACCGTCGAATACAGCCCGATTTCCCCGTTGACTCCTCCACTTTTCCACGCGATTTCCGCATTCGGGAGCGTGCGCGGGTTCCACCAGTCGCCGGTCTGTTTTCCGACAACGAGCGGGAAACGCATCGTCTTTCCGTCTGCCGGAACCACCTCCACAGTCGCCGCCAGACTTCCCGCCTTCGCCCACGCGCAGGCGTTCAGCAGCGCAACTGCATTGCACACCCGGTTTACCGGAAGCACGATCTTCTCCCTCCCGAACGGAGAATTCTTCCCTTTGAAGATCACGCAGGATCGGTCGCCGTTCTTTTCCGGATCCAGAATACGGAACGGCCAGGAGTGAAACGTTTTCACACCGGGAGAGAGAGCACGGAGATCATTTTTCGGCCCCTGATCGGTCCATCCGCCTTTTCCATCTCCGGAGGTTTCATCCGCAAATCCCATGTTTGCGGCGGAACGAAGAGAAATCGGATAAAACTGATTCGTCTCCTTTTCGGGCGGGACCTCTCCTGCAGACCGGTAGTCGAAGCTCAGCGTGACCCGTTTTCCCGCCTTGACCGGATAGCCGAACGCGACTGGTCCGTCATGCCACGCAAGCGCGCAGGCATCGCCGGATTTCGCCATCGCCGGATTGAACAGGATCCGCCCCGGATACAGCTTTTCCCGCGCGACAAACGAGAACCCTTTTCTTCCCGCTTCAAAATCTCCGTTCGGAATCAACTTCCCATCAATCCGGACATTATCATACAACACACCTTCCGGTTTGTGACGCGTCTTTTTCCCTCCCCGGATCTGAGGACCGAGGAGCTCAAACCTCACTCTTCCATCCTTTTCGGGCGTAAAGGAAACCTCCCCCTTCCTCCATTCATCGGCGGGATCCAGCGTGGCACTCAAATACATCTTCACATGCTGCGGCTTCTGCCATGTTCCATATCCGATCCGGACACCGGACTGCTTCGTAAACTTCAACGGAATCGAGGGGACTCCGCTGATATCCACCCTGGCCGGATTCTGTGCCGCAAGAGCAAATCCAGCCAGTAAAGCTCCAACGACAATCAAACCTTTTCGCATACATTCATCCTTTCTGTAAACAACACGATCATCCCTTCATCGAAAGCGGAAAAATGCGAATGCATTTTTNNCCCCCCTCTTCCTCCAACCGACCATTCCCCCATCCTTCCAACCCCCCCAAAAAACATCATTCATACAAATTCCACGGATTGGATTCCGACCAGTTTGCCCGGTTGAACGCCTTTGTCTCCGGCATATAGTAAATCTGCGTATAATGAGCCGCGCCGACCGAGGAGACATGCCCGTCAATAAACATGAGCATCGCCCGCTGTAAATGACGTGGATCCAGTACGGAATCCTCATGAGCCTGGGTATAAAGCAACGTCAGCGGAGCAGGAGTTCCCTTTGTTCTCAGAGAATCTCCTCCGTAGATTTTCCGGGAGGGAGAAGAAATCCGAGTCACTTTCAGCGCACCTTTGGTGGCCGCATAGTCCGATGTGATGAAGGAGATCCCATACCCGATGCAGGTCCAGGACGCATTCGGCTCTCCGCCACTGTCCCCCAGCGCTCTGTTCTCCAGATAGTATGGCATGAGATCCGCTCTTGCGGGAAACTCGGGACAGGTCAGACTCTTCATATTCAAAAAACGATTGGTAAAACAATAATAATTCCATGCAAAACCACTGTATCCGAAAGCCGCGGTGAATCGGGACGGCATGATGAAATCATCATAATTCTGCTGATACATTGCGGAAGTCAGCCCCACCTGCTTCAGATTTCCGGTACAGAGAACCCCTCTTGCCCGCTTCCGCGCATTGTTCAGAGCCGGAAGAAGCAGAGCTGCCAGAATTGCAATGATTGCAATTACAACAAGAAATTCAATAAGAGTAAAATTCTTTTTCCCAATTCGTAAAATCATAGCCGAATCCTTTCTTTTTTATTTTAAGAACTCAATCCATCGTAAACAAAGCCGGGTCATCCGGACAGCGGAGCAGCTGCGCGGGCACGGAAACATCATCGATTTCCGTTTCGCCGTTCATCTTCCGCTTCAGAAGGGCGATTGCCGCACGAACTTCTTTCCGTCGATCCGCACGAATGAAATATCCCGTCCAGTCATGCGTTGTATCCGGGACGGTATGATACAGCCAGAGAATTTTCCGCGCCCGTTCTTCGCCATATAGTTCGACAATCACTCCCCGGAAGAGTTCCAGCCAACCGGGATGAATCAGAATCCAGTCCGGACACTGCTTTGCAAACATCTCCCGGAGCAGCTCCGCCGTGACCTCGTTTTCTGTGAGATTCTCCGTCCCCGGAAAACGAACCACCCCGGGCTTTGATCGTAGACACCGATCAATATAACTCTCCAGGCTGGGAAGACTCCAAAGACAGATATTCCTGTCGCGCCCCGCGATCCGGAACAGCTCCTCAATACACCCGCCCAGATCCGAAACGACATTGGTCACTCCTCCCCGATAAGTGCCCAGATTCACCAGCGGAAGAAGTTCATCTGCCGTTTTGACAATGAAACCGGGCGTTCCGAACGTCAGAAGCGCATCCAGATAGTTATGCTGAATCGTCATTCGCACATCGTCCGGCGTCAGCATGGTCGCCTCCACATTCCGGACATTCCATTCCGTCAGGTACAACTCGGAAAAAAAACACGCCAGCTCTCTCTGAATCGCCCGCGAATAGAAGAAGTTGTTGCAGCCCTGAATCATCAACCCGATCAGAGTGGACTTTTCATGCTGAAAAAAGGTCCTCTTCGGATTGATGAAAGTCCCGCATCCCTTTCGGGTGACCAGAATCCCTTCCGCCGTCAGCTGCTCCAGCGCAATGCGGACTGAGGAACGCGCGATCCCAAATTCCCGGGCAAGCTCGTTCGACGATGGAATCCGAACCGCCTGATTGCCCGTCCGAAACCGGATCGACATCACCCGGTGCCAGACTTTCTGCACATCCGATATGGTCTGCATGGACCGCTTCCGCATCCGCCTTTTCCTTCTTTTCCGCCTTCGTTCCTCTGCCGCCGGACGGAGCGGAAGAAAGCATTCCCTCCCGCTTCGGAATTCCTTCGACAGAGCTATTCACGCCAAGTACTGGCCAACTTTTAAAATTATACAACAAAAGCCGTGAAAAGTCAAGATCTCCTCAAGAAAAAAAGTTATTTTTCCCTTGCGAACGGGAGAGTTACGGGGAGATCAGCGGTCGAGGGAATCGTCTTCCAGAATCCGGCGGTAGTTTTGCGCATGGAGTTTTCCGCCGAGCTTCCGGAAGGCTTTTGCCGAAGAGGTTTTCCGCCCGGCAAGTTCGGGATTCAGAATCATCGTCGCATGATTCAGATGCGCCATATAGCGACTCAGCTCCCGGACGGGGAGAAACTCCAGCTCGTAACCGGCGGCAAGCAGATGTTTCTGAATGGAGCTTCCCGCGCACTCCCCGTCGCCGAACCCTTTGGTGAAACGCTTCAGCAGGTCGGTCCGATAGAGGGCGCAGTGACTGCGGAGAAAACGGAATTCCTTCCGCTTTTTCCCGAGCATCGTTCGAAATCCATCCTCGATGGCTTTTCCGGCGGCCTTCCAGAGCGGCACCGTCTCCAGTTTCCAGCTGCCGACTCCGGCAATCTTCTCAGAACGCGTGATATGCTCCATCAGATAGTCCAGCCAGCGGGGATCATGAACGATCGTGTCCGTATGCATGGAGAGCACATAAGGCGTGTCCACCTCCCGCAGAGCCAGATCCAGCGCGGAAGAGTGCATCAGCGCCGGCGGCATCCCCTGAATGTCGGCGGCGGAGCGCTCAATCAGACGGATCCAGGGAAGCGAACGCAGATACTCCACGGATTCATCTCCGGAAGCATTGTCCACCGCAAGAACCTGCAACTTTGTAAAATCGGTATATTTCCGCAGCGAGCGGAGACAAAGCCTGGTCAGTTCAGGCGTTTTGTAATTCGGCAGCAGCACAGTAATCATTATCCACACCCATTCTCGTTGACATTTCCCAAAAAATACCTTCATTTCCCGGGAAATCAAGCCGCCGGACAAAATTTCCCCTCACAGACCCCTCCATCCGGGGAAAATGCGCCCGCATTTCCCCCGGGTCAAGGACAAAGTGTCCTTGTCGCGGTCCAGCGNNGCTGGTCGTGCAGAGCACGAAACCCTCCCCGCCCCTCCTCCTCCAAACTTCCCCAATCAGAAAACCATTTGCAGTTTTTTGCGGAACATTTTTATTCCTCCCCCTTGCCGTCCGCGCAAAATTGTAGTATAATGAAAAAAAGAGAAACATCGCAGAAAAACCAGCAACCCGGAAAGGAAGAGAAAACAACCATGCTGCAGAAATCAAAATTTACTCTGATAGAACTCCTTGTCGTTATTGCAATCATAGCGATCCTTGCCGGCCTTCTCCTCCCCGCGCTGAACTCCGCAAAAGCGAAGGCGCGAACCGTTTCGTGCATCAACACCATGAAACAGCTTTCCCTCGGAGTGACGGGCTACCTGAACAACAACAACGACACAATCTCCCTGATGACGGCGGACTGGAAAATGTACTGCTATGGATACATTGACAAGGACGGACATGAATCCTACGTTTTTGACTCCCTCGGGATGAAAAAGGGAATTTGTCAGAGACTCGCCTCGGTTCCGGTTTCCAAAGTCTGCCAGTCCGCATTTGACAAAGCGTTTCCTTTTGCAACCCAGACCAGTGTGAAATACTGCAATGCCTATTCCGACTGTCCCAAAAAGGTAAAACATTTCAACTTCTTCGGATTATACGGAATGCGGATCGACAACAACATTTATTCCGGCATTTCCGACGGAAGCAACTGGTTTCATAAGATGAGCCGTTTGAAAATGCCGTCGGCATCGGGCTTCTGGACGGAGGGCGTCATGCAGTTCCAGAAAACTTCCGCACTCAGCGACCTTTCCAAAACGGACTTCGGCGTGTGGAGCCATCAGAACAGAACGACCGTCCTTTATTTCGACGGCCACGTCGGCAGTGTCGGATACGGAAGGCATTTTCGCACCCATTATTGGGTGCCGCAGGCAGGGTGCTCAATCTGCCGCTTCTGGTTCCCCTATTGGTGATGGAATACTCAGACCATAAAATATAAAACACGACGGAGAAAAACACATGAAAAAATTTTTGTTCAGCATTTTCCTGGCCGGATTTTCCTTTGTTCTGGCCGGGAATGAACTTCTTCAGCAATGGCATTTTACGGAAGGGAAGGTGCCCGGGATCCAGTACCCGTCCGGGAATCTGACATACCGGGTCGCGGACCTCAAGACGCCGGAGGGCGACCCCTGCGGAGAATTCACAATCCGGAAAGCGGCACAGAAAAGCGTGTCCTGGAGCATTCAGATCAACTTTTTCTCGAATCAGAAAATCATTCCGGGAACACGGTACCGCTACTCCTTCTTCATCTGCGGAACCCCGGGCGGAAAGATGAGCGCAAACTGCACACAAAATCAGAAACCGTGGAAGACAATCGGGAATTCCGGATCCGCATTTACCCTCGGCTCCGAATGGCGGAAAATCGAGAAGGAGTTTACCGCGGACATGGAATACGATGGCTCCGTCCGCTCTCCGATGCTGATGGCGGGTGCCCTTCCGCAGGGAAGCGTATTCCGGATCGGCGGAGTGAAGCTGGAGAAGGTCGTGAACTTTCTGCCGCTTGCGCTGAATCCGGCGTGGACTCTCTTTCTGCCGGCGGACGGGAAAACAATCCGCCTGGAAACCCAGAACGCCGTTCCGCAAAGCCTCGGCGGTTCCGCCGGACGGAAAGTGACTCTGAAAGACAATGTCCTGAATCTGCTCCAGTACGCCAAACCCTCCGGAGAAAAAACTCCCGCCATTGTGTTCAACGAATTCGAGTCGAAGGAGGACGGCTGGATGCAGATCGGATGCGCGGCCGACTACTGGTTTGAATTTTACGTCAACGGAAAACGGATCTACGATACTCTGGCCACCGGCAACCGGGAATCTTCCTACCTTCCGACCGACCATGTGTTCAATTTCCCCGTGAAAAAAGGAATCAACCGGATCGCGGTCCGCGTGCTGAGCGGTTCCGCCGGCTGGAAATTTGTCTGCGGGAAGGTCCCGTTCCGGGAGAAAACCAGCCGGATCACCGAAGTCAAACGCGGAAAAGAGTGGCGCCCCGTGAAAATGGATCCGGTTCAATGGAAACATATCACACCCAGGAGGATCAATCAGTGGAAGAGAATTCCCGGATCCGCGCTGGATCTTTCCCAGTATGTGAAACGGTACGATATCGACCGCTGCGGACGCCTGAAAGCCGATTCGAACGGACGTCTCTTTTTTGAATCGGATCCCGGCGAACCGGTGCGTCTTCGCGGATTCAATTTCACGCCGGGAACCTGGACGCACTGTTTCTACAAGTTTTCAAAACCGGAGATCGAAGAGTTCGCCGATCAGATCTATCTGGCCGGAATGAATGTTCTCCGCTTCCATTTTCTGGATGAAGCCCTCGCCGGAAACGCAGGACTTCCCAAATCGGCAAAATACCGCAAATCCCTTGCGGAAGTCCCGATGGCACAGAACGTGAACGACCTGAAAATCGATCCGAAGTTCGCCGACCGCTACTACTACCTGCTCAAATGCCTGCGCGATCGCGGAATCTATGTGATGCTCGATATTGCCACCGCACCCGGCATGTTCACCGGAGCCGTTTATTACGATAACTCCACCTACGCCCGGTACCGCCTCTTTTCCGATGTCCGCTACCGGAACCACTGGAAGGCCGCCTTCGACTTCCTCCTGAAGCGTCCGAACCCGTATACCGGAAAGGCGCTGATCGACGATTCCCAGCTGATCGGCATCACCTTCTTCAACGAACAGGAACATCTGTTCAATTTCAACAAAAACGACAAAAGCGTTCTGTTCACTCCGGAATGGCAGAAATACCGGAATCCTTCCAATCCGGACTCGGTTCCCGCATTCAGCGGAGCGCTGCTGCGCTCCAGTGGGGCGGACGGTGTCGCGGCACGGAAATTCCTTCGTCAGCAGATCGCATCCCTGAACGCATTCTATCTGAAAGTGGTCAAGGAATCCGGCTTTCAGGGCTTTGTCACGAACTGGGATATGTTTATGCGGAATCTGGAAGGCGATGCCCGCAAAGAGTTCAATGCTGTGGCAATGCACACCTATTTTGCGCATCCGAACAGTGTGCCGCTTTATCCGCCGAACTATCGTCAGCGCCTGAGCTACGGGAAATGGCTGAAGGGGAAAATGGTCTCTGTTTCGCAGTCCTCCTCCCTCTCCCTTTCCAACAACTACATCGGACGGGCGGCGGCAACGCGCGTGCTCGGGAAACCGTTCTTCATGACGGAGTTCTCCCATTGCGGCTACAATCGCTTCGCGCATGAAGAGGCTCCGATGTGGGCCGCCTACGCCAGTCTCCAGGACTGGCAGATGCTCACGCCTCATGCGAATCTGATCAAACTGTACTATCAGCCGTTCCAGCCCAATGCGTTTGATTCAGGGGAGAACCTCTCCGGCGTGATGACCTCGCTGTTCTGCGCGTTCGGCTGGCAGAGAGGCGATATTCAGAGCGCAAAACACGCCGTCTCCTTCCACGTCCCGGAACGCGTTCTGGAATCTCCCCAATATGTCGGAGCCATCGGAAGCGCCTACAACGCCCTGTTCATGCTCACCCGGATCGGATCCGATTACCGGAACGCAGTCAATCCGGCCGCGAGTCTGAATCTGGTTCCGGAACTGTTCACCGGAGCAAGCAGCATGGGAATGTGGGTGATGCTGAACGAGGAGAAGGAAAAAAATCTTGCCCTCCTCCGGGAACAGGTGAAAACACTCCGTCAAAACGGAATCCTCCCCGCCGGGAACCGGACCAGCGTCGAACGCGGAATCTTCGAAAGCGAAACAGGAGAAATCCGTGCGGATGTACAGAAACACACCCTGACAATCGATACGCCGAAATTCCAGGCGGCCGTGCTGAAACAAAATGAACCGGTAAGCCTGTCAACACTCTCCGTGAAATCGGTCAGCACACCATGCACCATTGCGGCGATTTCTCTGGACAACGGAGCATCGGTGCGGGAGTCCGGCCGTCTGCTTGTCGTGATCGGCACCATGTTTGCGGCGGAGAACGCGGTCTTCTCCACCGAGAATTTCGATGCGGAACTCGATGTCGGCGACATGCAGCAGGTCATCCGGTCCGGACAGTTCAAATTCTCCCTGAAAACCCGTCACACGAAACTTCCCCGGGTCTACGCCCTGAACTTGAACGGCTCCCGGGAACGGACGATCCCGGTCACCCTGAAAAACGGGGAACTGACCATCTCGCTCGACACCTCTTCTCTG
>DDJH01000241.1:0-9473 GCA_002338895.1 Lentisphaeria bacterium UBA1829
ATTTGCCGTTTTTGAGTAAACATTTTCCCGGCGTGTGTTGAGCGTGTCCCGCCTGTTCCCGTCTGATTAAACCTTTTCCTTCTTTATATCTTTTTCATAAATTTTTGAACTTTCCCCGAAAAAGCCTCTTGACAGAAAAGCCCGCCTGTGGTATAATTATGGAAAGCACTGGTAACAGGTGGTAAATATGGTGAAAACAATCCGTTTGGAAAATCCGAATACCGAAGTGATGAAGATCCGCCAGTACGTGGTGGATCTGATCTACCGCGGCGGGAGCGAACCGCAGAAAGTCCCTTCTGCGCGGAAACTGGCGGAGATGTTCGGCGTATCCCATCCGACGGCGCTGAAGGCGCTTCAGAAACTCGCGGAGGGAGGGTATCTCCTGGCGTGCGGGACAAACGGATATCTGACGGTCCCGAGCAGCTTGACCAGCTGGGGAGCGGTGAAGGTGATCGGAATTCTGAGCGGCGACGGATGCAATGTTCTGTTTTCCCGTCAGTATGTTGCGGAATCCTCGCCGGTCTTGGAGGCGATTCTGGGACGTTCGGGGAGTCTTTCCGCGCAGTACATCTATCTTCAGGGGACGCCGGAGAATGCGGTGACGATCATCCGGAACTACAATCTGGACGGTCTGATCTGGTTTTCTCCGGATCCGAAATACGGGGAGACGATCCGGATTCTCCGGGAATCTGGACTTCCGATTGTGGAGGTCGGGTTTGTGACAGGGAACGCGAGCTGCGCCCGCTGGAACTTTGTCGAAGACCACTACCGGATCATGAATCAGATTCTGAAGGAGGGACGCCGCCATCCGCTGATTCTGAGCACGAACTGTCCTCAGGATCTTTACTCGGCGATTCTGGCTGGATTCCGGCGGTCCTGCGAGGAGAACAATTTTCCGTTGGAACAGTCTATTTTTGTGAATGGCGATCCGGATTCGGTGATGCGGCAGGTGAGCCAGCTCCTGAATTACGGACTCTCGTTCGATGCGGTGCTGATGACGGGAAACTGCTGCTGGTACTGGGACTTCCTGAAAGATCACTTCGATGTGAAAAACAAATGCCGGGTTTTCGGTGGAGAGCTGGTTCTGTTTTCGGACATGAAGTTTACGGGATGCGCGGTCCGGCGGAAGATGAAGGAGGCGGCAGTGATTCTGGCGGAGAACTTTTTCCGTCAGATGGAGTCTCCGTCCGACGCGCCGGTCAGTGTGACGGATATTGAAACGGAGTTTGTGCTTTACGAGGACGGTTGTCCTGTTCAAAATCAGACAATACCAGGAAAGGAAAAAGAACAATGAGAGCGTTGCTTGGGAAGAAGCGTGAAGTTGTCCGCTTGAAGAACTTTACTTTGATTGAACTTCTTGTGGTGATTGCGATCATAGCAATCCTTGCGGGGATGCTTCTTCCCGCGCTGAATAAAGCGCGGGAGAAGGCACAGGCGTCACAGTGTCTGTCAAATCTGAAGCAGATGGGGCTTGGGATGGCGACCTATCTTACGGATAATGATGACTATCTGCCTCCGATGTTCGGCGGCGGGGAGGGCGGATCCTCCACGCCTTACTGGCATCATCTTCTGTTGAAAGTGAAAGACAATACGGACAAGGTGGATGCCGGGGGGTACATTACGGCGGCGGTTCTGCACTGTCCTTCCATGCCGCCGGTGACAGATGTGCTTTATTTCCCTCAGTACGGCATCAATGAATCGTTGATTTCCTACAGCAAGGAATTAAAGAAAAATCCGACTCTTTACGAGACCGGGAAAAGTTCGAAGATTCCGAATCCGTCTACGAAGTTTCTGTTTGTGGATACGTGGAATCTGACCAGTACGTCGATCGAAGGGATTGAATATGATCGGGGGTTCTGGCGTTTCGGCTACAATGTCGGGAATAACTACGGGATTCCGGCGCCCCGTCATACCCGCCAGGTCGGAACCACCTATCTGGACGGGCATGTCGGATGGGTCATGCCGAGAAATCAGGTCAACCCGCTGGATGCCTATCCCTACAAGTGGACGGACAGAGCGTCCATGGAGCATATTTGCGCAGGCGGGTATCCCTGGTAATGCTTGGATCTGAATGGAGAAAATAAATCTGTAAGGAGTTAGACAGAATGGTTTCAAAAAAACTGACAGGACTGTTTCTGCTGTTTTCCGCAGGAAGCGCAATGCTGACCGCTGCGGTTGTCGAGGAGCGGTTTCAGAACACGCGGGATTTCTCTCCCGCTCTGGAGCGATGGATGTACCGCGGGGTTGCCGGCGAAGTGATCGGCGGGGCCTATCTTTTTACCGGTGTGAATCAGAGGAGTTCGGAATACTGGGATGTCAACCCGGAGGATGCGCAGATGCTTCTCCGCTATTTCCCCGCCGGGAACGCGGTGGCGATAAGCGGACGCTTCACTGCGATGCCGCATCCGTACAAGGTGTTTGAACCGGGAAAAGGGGTGGATCAGAAAGCGGGACTGCTGATTCAGAGTCGCGCATTTGAACGGAAAAAGGCGCTGCCGGCGGACCAGCCGTACCTGAGCGCATATTTGAAGAACAGCCGGGACGGAAAACGGAGCTTTGAGCTCGATTACGTCGGGAATCCCGCGATTCCGCTTCAGGCGTCCGTGGAGAAAAACGGATCCTGGAACGATGGGGAAGAGTATGTTCTGGAACTGGTCCTGAAGGGGGATTCTGCCGTTGGGACGGTCCGGACGGGGAAGGGGGAGCTGATCTGGAAAAAAACTCTGCGCAGTCCGGAATTCAAGAACGTCTTCCGCACGGCGTATCCCGGGTTCCGCAACTATCGCATGACCGGAAAACTTGCGTACTTCAAGGCGGATAATCTGAATTCCGCTCCGGATAAGAATTCCAAAGAGCTTCAGTCTCTGGCATTTCCGGAGGTGTGGAAAACGTCCGACGGACGCACGGTCCGCTTCCGTCCGGGAGAGAAGGTCGACTTTGCCCGTCTCTTTGCGGGGCGTTCCGGAGAGAAGGTCGTGACGCTGCGCGCATCCGGTTCGGTTCCCCGGGAGGGACTCTATCTGCTGAAAGGCGATGCGGACTGGTTCTGGAAGCTGACCTGCAACGGAAAAGTCGCCGTCGATTTCATGAAGATCGGTGGTCGGAAGGGCGGACGTCTCGTTACACTGGAGTTGCAAAAGGGAGCCTATACGCTGGAGCTGACCGTCAAGGCCGGATCGGTCGGATGGAACTTCGCGTTCCTGAAACCGACAGAAGAGGAGATCCGGCAGCAGATCCTGCTCCGACACACCTATGGATCGGATGTGCTGGTCTGGAATCTGGACCGCCTTCTGGACGATCTGCGCAATCTGCGGCGGTATGCGATCGCCTTCCCGGATCTGGAACGGGAGATTACCTCCCTTCGCTCGACTCTTCCCGCCGACCTCGGCGCAGCGGAGATCCGCAAATATGACTCTTTCCTCGACCGCGCCTATGGACGGGTGTACGACGCATACCGCTACATCGAACTCCTGAATTCCATCGGAGAACTTCGGGCCTTCCTTCCCGCCGGAACGGACTTTTCCGGTCTGGAGCAGTGCGCCGCCGAGCTGAAGCGGAGGGTTCTTGCGGGAAAAGGGGTGGAGGAACTTGCCCGGAAGGCGGAAAATCTTCTTGCTTCCGCCCGGAAATCCATGAACGGCTTTGCGGAGGGAGTCTCCAAAGGCGGTTCGTTCGGCCGGTTCGGATGGGTGACCAGCTCCACGCTGAGCGATTACACCAGCGGAGACGGACTGCTGGCCAATCAGGTTCTCTCCGACGGCGCGATCGCACGGCAGTATGTCTTTTCGCCGGCCAACCCGAAGCTCTACTGGCAGATCCGCTTCCGCTTTGAAGGAGAACGGGATGCGGCGGTGGAAAAACGTCTGAAGGCGCTTCCCGTGACCGGTCCGAATCTCTCCGTCCAGTTCGGCTATGATCCGACGCAGTTCTATTCCGGCTCCACTCCTTCCGCCGTGAAAGTGAACGCGATCAGCTGGACGCGGAAGCAGTTCACCTATGCGGATGCGTTCACCGCCGACATGAATCTTCTCTCGCCCGCGCTGCTTCTGGAGAGCGCGCACCGGGAGTTCCTTCTGTACGATTCTCCGACCGGATCGTTCACGAACATCGGCTATCTTGCCGCGGACGGATCGGTCTTTTCGGGTCCGGTGCGGGACGGCGTTCTCTATGACCGCGCCCGGGACGGGGCGCTCGGTTCGAACTGGATCATGCTCTGGGACGGAAAGAATTCCGAGCAGGATCTGACCGGCCATCGCGGCTCGATCCCTCTTCAGGTGATCTTCCAGCACCATCCCCGGACGATCGTCCGGAACGACAACGAGATCCGGATCACGTTTGACCGCGGCGGCGCTCTCTGGCTCAACACGCTCTGCGGCGCGGAGCTTCAGGCCACCGGGAACTGGCGGGGCAATCTGCCGTTCACTCTGGCGAAACGTGCCGACTTTGCCGCGCAGTCCGCTCTGGCCCAGCCGGTGGATTTCCGGGAGTTCTACCGGTATGACGCAAAGAAGAACACGGTGGAAATCCGAAACATCTGCCGCTTCCGCGAATTCGAGGAGAATGACTGGAAACGGGCTCCCAGGAAAATGCTTTTCCTTCCGCCGGTTCTTTCGCTGATGGCCGACCGCGGTTTTGACGCGGTCCTCCCGAAGAATCTGCGGGACTTGAACTATCCGACGATTTACGGACCGCTCTACGGCGTGGAAGGCTCCGAGATCACCTATACGCTTCCGGTTCCGGATGTCCCGCAGTACAGCATTGCGCGGAACACCGAGGGGAATGCCGCAGACGTGGCGTGTCTGCGCCAGCACGCGATGGACAATGTGGAGGGTGCAAAGTTCCGGCTGTTTGACGAGCGCATCTGCCGCGCATGGCAGACCGTGAATCTGCCGGGCTGTGAAGTCAGCAAGGTCTGGCACTACTATCCGGCGGAGTATCAGGCGTATCTGAAAGGGCTGTTCCGGTATCTGATGGAGATTTCGTCCGGGTATCGCGCCAACCGCTTCTGGCGGTCGCTGGTGGAGCCGTATTCCGGGAAGAAGTATTTCTACTCCTTCTCCATCGGGGCGGAGTATCCGGGCGACGTGGGGGTGTTCGGCGACCGCGGATACGGCGTCGGCCTCCATCTGCTGCAGCTGGATCTCTGGAGCTCGCTGACCGGCGACAACGACCGTCTGAAATCCGTCTGGCGGGACAACGCCCCTCTGGCCTCTCCCGACGCGGTCCGCGACGGCCGCTTCCTGACCGTCGACAAAATGCTCGGCTATGTGAAGAACGTCCATGACTGGGCGTGGATGGACGACGGCAGCAACGATTCCGGCGACAACGGTCCCGTGGTCGACTGCTCCCAGGCTCCGTTCGCCGGTCACAGCGCCTATCTCCGTCTGGCCAGACGGGTCGGGAACGCGCAGGAGATTGCAAAGGGCGCCTACCATCTTGCCAAGAGCCAGCTTCCGCTGATTGCGCGTCCGGCGTTTCTGGACTACGGACGGGAGATCGGCGTGGTCGGCGTGGATCATGTGAATGTCGGCTTCCGGGAGTTCATCACGCCGAACTCGTTCAGCAATCAGAACATGCTTGTGACCAATGAGCGCAACGCCTATGTGGCCTCCTACGCCTCGCTGATCGCCTACGCGGGACGCGATGACGGACTGGACATCTTCTTCCCGTATGCGAAGTATATCTGGAACGATCTCCGCCGCTTCCGGGATCTTGCCGCCCGCTACTTCCCGAACGGCAACACCGATTCGTATCAGTTCTCCGCTCCGCTGGAGTCGACCCTCCTGTTCCGGATTCTGGACGGCGAGAGCCTCTCCAAACTGCGCCGGATCAGCGACAATATGCGATCGAAAACGATCTTCTACATCCGCAATTCGTTTGATAAAAACGCTCTTCCGCTTCTGCTGACCGGCGGNNTTCCGGATTTCGCCTTCGTGCCTTCGGAGAAGAAAGCTGTGCTGACGTTCGAATCGGTTCCGGCGGACTATCGTCTGGGTGCGCTCTCCTCCCGGAAACCGGTTTCGGTGAAGGCGAACGGCGCGGACTGTGTCTGGTCCTACGACTCGAAAAGCCATCAGCTCCGGATCTCTGTTCCTCAGGGAAAGAGGACCCGTCTGGAAATTCTCTTCGACCGGATTGATCCGGACCGCTTCACCCCGTATCCGCTTCCGGATGGAAAGCCGACCGTTCCCGGTGTGGTGACGGAGGAGGAATCGCTGAACTGCCGGCGGACCTCCGCATCCGCTGTCCGGAACGCATCCGTGCGCCGGAATGAGAACCCGGGTACGCTGATCTATCGCGCGTCCTTTGCGGGCGAGCCCGGAAAGGGAAGCCGATTCGGGTTCTTCGACTGGAGCAGTGGAAAAGTGAATCCGGTCCGGGGCGGGATTACCGGAGCGTATCCGGGGACGGGGAAAGCCGCGCAGGCTCTGGAGGTCTTTGCGTCGAAGGACAACTTCAGCGGGTTTGGAACCGGACTTAAACCGATTCCCGCCGGAACGAAAAAACTGATCGTGACCGGTCGAGTTCTGCGTTCCGCCGACTATACCGGCAATGCTCCGATGCTGTTCTTCTGGTTTGAGAAAAAGGGACAGAAGGGAGGAAAACCGTTTTTCTATCGTGTCCCGCAGGGGAAAAACGGAGTCTGGCAGGAGTTCCGGTTCGAATGTTCCGGAAAGAATTTCCCGGCGGATAAGGATGGCTTCATCCTGAACATGACCAGTCAGATTCTCTCCAAAGGAGTGAAAACAGGCGGTTCCATCTTTTACAAAGACATAAGAATCTACGCAGGAAAGTGAGTCGATCCCCCGAGCCCGTCCGATCCGGACGGGCTTTTTTCTGCTCTTGATTTTGCTCTCTGAGACGGGTATATTGCTTCCGAAACGCAACAGGAAGGCGGAGGGAAGCCGGGGTGTATGGAGGGAACGATGCGGAACATAGTGTCTCTGCGGGAGAATCCGGGAGAACGGGAGCGTTTTGATTCTTTTTTCTCTTCTGAAGCCGGTTCGGAGCGGCGAGTGTTTTTTCGGGAGAGCATCCGGGAGTGCCTGCAAGGGGAAAATCCTCTTCCGCAGTGGTATCTTCTGCTGGATGCGGAGGGGAATCCGGTCGGAGGGGCGGGATTGTGCGGAATGTCTGCTCTGTCCGCCGAGCCGGGCGCGGACGTCCGCGCCTTCCGGGTCGCGGGGGGATGGGGAGAGACGGAACGCAGAAAGACCCTGATCGCTCATTTGAAGAAAGAGGCGGCGCATCTCGGATTCCGGTATCTTGCCTGTCGGGACGGTGAGGGAATCCGGCCGGAAAACGATGGGTTCCGTGAAATTCTGGAGATTGCGGATCCGGGGGAGGGACTCGTGCGGATTTTCCGGACGGAGACACTGCCGGACTGGGAATTCCTGATTGCGGCGGCGGAGGCGAAACGCCGTCCCAGAACGGTTTCACCGCTTCTGGAAGCCGGTGGCGTCGCGGCGGCATTGATGACGGTCCGGGGGCGTGTTTATACCGGGGTCTGCATCGACAGCGCCTGCTCGCTTGGAATGTGTGCGGAGCGCAATGCGCTGGCTTCCATGATTACGGCGGGGGAGGAGCCGGTCGACAAACTGGTCTGCCTGATGCCGGATGGCGAACCCGGTCTTCCGTGCGGAAGCTGTCGCGAATTTCTGATGCAGCTGGATGCCCGGAACCGCCAGATGAAAATTCTGCGTTCCCGTTCCGGCTTCCGGACCGTATCTCTTGAGGAGCTCCTGCCGATGTGGTGGGGGGAAAAACGCTGATCCCTGTTTTTGTTCCGTCTCGAACCGGTGCGCAGTTTTTTTCTGCGTTTTTCCGGCGGAGTCCGTTTTTTATTCGCGGATCAGTTCGTAGACGGCGACCGCTCCCCGCTTTGTCGCGTTGGAGGCGGTGAACGAGAATCCGTTTTTCTCCCGTTTCAGCGGGACTTCAAACAGACGTTCCCCATGGAACGCACAGGCGTAAAGGCGGTAGTTTCCGGAGNNGAGCCATCAGCAGCGGCAGTTTTCCCGGGGAGAGAATCACGTTGCGTTCGGCGTTGGCATACACCATTTTGCTGTTGTATCCGCTGGTCAGATGCAAAATCAGGATCCGGCGACTCTGCATCAGGGGAAGAGCGTCCCGGGAGGCAATCAGAAACGATCCGAAAGTCCGGCGATTCCGGATGACGGCCGTTTTCCCGTATCCCGCGGTATCTTTCGGAAGGACAAACGCCTCGCTTCGGGAGGTGAGTGCCTGAAACGTTCCCTTTTTCCGATTCAAGGTGAGTTCTCCCGTCGAGCTTTGAAAGATCTCCTCGTTTTTCCGGAATTCGCTTTGGGAGATCAGACCGGCTTTCCGGAGAGATTCCATCGTTTCCATTCGTCCCTCCGTCCGAATACCGAAGGGTTCCTTCCCGAGAGTCAGAACCGGAGTTTCCGGTGCGGGCTTTTCCCAGATCAGTCCGGTTTTCGCGATCAGCCCGACGCACTCCATTGCTCTTGGGAACGAACGGGGGGATGCCGGGTCCGTCAGACACTCCGGATTGACGTACAGCGGAATCTCTTTCCCGGACGGCGCCACATCTCCCCGCAGGAACAGAAGCGCTCCCGCCCGTTCGGCAAGCAGCGGAAGAGGCAGGTTGACAAGATCGAAATAGACATACTTGCTTTTGCTCTTTTCGCGGATCGGCAATGCGCTCCAGGAATAGTTGAACCGGCAGATCATCCCGTAGTCCTGCAGAGCTCCGTATGCACCGACGAGGAACGGTCCTTCCGTTGCGTACGGGTTCGGGAAACAGTGGTTCCACTCCGAAACGGCGAACGGTTTGCCCAGATGACGGGCGGCGAAGTTCCCGGAGAGAAAGGCTCCATAGGAGCGGATCCCGCTGGAGTTGTCGAAGGCGGCCGGGTAGATCCCCCCTTTGAAGTTCCGGAATGCCGGATGTGCCCAGTAGCCGTGACAGTCGACATAATCAAACTGCCGGCGGGAGAGCGCGGTGGAGAGATCGTTCATGTAGTTCAGATCGGTTATCATCGGACGAACGCCGAGTCGGCGCAGGAAGCCGGCGATCCTCCGGAATCCCTTCCCGTACTGCTCGTGAAGAAATCTTGTGTACAGCTGTTCCCGGTTTTTCCCGGAAACTTTCCAGTTCCGGCGTTTCGCCTCGGCTTCGAATGCCTTTTCAAACATGTTCCGCACATCGGCAGAGCAGCCGTTGAGCTGAATCCAGAGCGGATCTTCGTTGACCAGTCCGATTCCGGCGATGGCCGGTTCCTCCTTCCACGGAAGTCCTGTATAAGGGTTCACATGGTTCAGAAGTTTTTCCGCAAACTGTTCCAGATTGCGCATGACCGGTTCGGAGAGAAAGAGGAGGGCCTTGTAGTTCTTCTTGTTCTTCCAGGAGAGTGCGGCGGGAAGACCGGGAATCTCGTCCGGATACGGAATCCGGCTTTGATAAAGCTCGAATGTGATGTGGATCCCCC
>DDJH01000241.1:9481-26444 GCA_002338895.1 Lentisphaeria bacterium UBA1829
CCGATCAGGTAGTCGATGCGGTCGAGATTCTCCGTTTGGAAATCGAGGGAGGAGGCGGCGCCTGTTCCGGCAAGGAGGTGGTCGAAGCCGGCAAAACGGATGATGTTGTAACCCAGGGAGGCAAAGTCGTCGGCAAGGGGTTCGCTTTCTTCATGGGACATGAAATTTGCATCTCCGGAGTTGTTAACCCCCCAGAAGCGGACCGGTTTCCCGGGGCGCTTTTCAAATTCGAAATGATCGCCGGCTGCGCGCAGGAATCCGTATTTTCCGGCAGGTGCGTCAAGTAGATCGGAGAAATCCAGGAGCGATCCCTTTTTCACGGGCTCCATCTGGCGGGTCTCGATAAACTCGTTTCCGGCGGAGAGAACGACGGGGCCGCTCTCTTCCGGAATGAGATCCGCATCGGCAAGGGTGGCTCCGACGATCATCCAGACGGCGTTCCCGGCGGATCGGAAGCTCAGTTTCACCGGATTGCCGGAAAGCGCGATCCTCGTTGCGTAGAGTCCGACTTTGGCGGACGGATTTTCCCCTTTCCAGACGGCGAATGCGTTTTTGAGAAAGCGGGGATTCCAGAAGTTGGCGGTATCCTCTCCGCTGAAGAGGGTGTGTTTTTCCGTTTTCCCGTTGGAATAGGAGATGGTCACGGAGCCGATGGCAGTTCGTTTTGCGGGTTCCCAGCCAAGCGCGTTCAGAAGATAAAGATAGTTTCCCTTCGCGCCGGGAGTGGTGACTTCGGCGGATTCCGGAAGCCATGGACGTTTCTGTCCGCGGAGGTTGATGCAGGATTTTCCGTTGTTCTGGAGGGGATCGGTGATGTCGAAGAGGAGGCCGGAGAAGTTCTGCCGGCCGAGAGGGAGCATTCGAAGATCGTTGTCGGGGCCGCTGTCGCCCCATCCGCCCTTTCTGTCGTTGGCCAGATCGTCCCGGAAGGCCATGTTGGCGGCGGCGGAAAGATCGAGAGGACGGGTTTCGTAGGGGAGATAGTGCAGCTCAAGAAGCAGATCCGCTTTCCGGAAGGTTTTTTCCGGCGCATTGAAATTCAGACGGAGCTCGCAGCTTTGCTGTCCCCATGCCCGATCGTCGTTCCAGGTCCCGGAGAAGTTTCCGCAGAGGCGGAGGATGCCGCGGCGGAGAGGTATTTCGATGCGGGAAGGGGCCCGGTTTTCAAACCAGATCTGTTTGCGGTCCGGCCGGAAGGTGTCGGAGAAGGATTTTTCTTCGCCGTTGATCCGGATCGGACGGTTTTTCAGAATCCGGTTGTCGAATCGGGCGGAGAGAACCAGCGCCCCCGTCTCCACCGGATCCTGCGAGGAAAGGGAGAGCTCCACTCTTGCCCGGTTGGGAACGGACAGATCCCTTGCCTCCAGATATTTGAATTCCCCCTGCCGGACGCGGAAGAGGCCGCTCCGCACCACACCTCTTCCGATTTCCGTTGAGCCGAATTCGCCGGGGAAGAAGGGATTGCTTTTTCCGGAACGGGTCAGGAATTTCCAGTTCCGGCTCCAGTGACGGATCTGGAAGGGGATTCCTTCCGCGCAGACGATGCTGTCCGGAGAAACGGTGAACGCGGATTCCGCGGCGGAAAGGAGAACGGGAAGAAGGAGAAACAGAAGAGAAAGTGTTTTCATGAGATCAGTCCTGAGGGCGGAAGTTGCGGAATTGCTTCAGATGATTGGAGTAGAAATAGGCGATGGCGTCATAGCCGGGAACGGGGGAGCGGAGCACGGAGATGTGACCGTCCACCCAGGCGACCGTGCAGGCGCGCAGCTGCTGATGACGGGCAAGGACAACGCCCTGTCCGGAGCTGGTCCAGCGGGCGGGAACGATGCGGGCAAAGCCATAGACATTGACGCCGTCGCCATTAACTTTTGCCGCGGAGCTGTCGGCTGCGACGGAGTCCGACAGGAGAAATTTGCTGGAGGGACGCCGGACCATTCCCGTACGGGCAAAGCTGTATCCGTCGCAGACATTGTTGTCCAGTTCCCAGTTCAAGCCGTACTGGGTGAATTTCCAGTCCGGATGGTTTTCGTTCAGGACGATTCCCGCAGACGGAAGATAGGCTTTTTTCGCATAGCTCGGACAGGCCAGAAGACGAACATTGGGAATGTAATTTCCCCGATAGAGTTTGTCCCCCCAGTAGTGATCCGTCGCCCAGCGGTAGACGATCGGAAAATGATCGTTGGAATCCGCGCAGTAGGAGGCTATTCCGAGAACCAGCTGCTTTTCCTGATTGATGCATTGCGTCTGCTTTGCGGTCTCTCTTGCCCGGTTCAGCGCGGGGAGCAGCAGGCCCGCCAGAATGGCGATGATCGCAATGACGATCAGCAGCTCTATCAGAGAAAATTTTACGATCCGCATTCCACGATCCTTTCTTTATTTCTTTTTTGATTGAAATGTTCTTGACTTTCTTTTTTCATTATACTATATTTCCCTCCGTAATACAAGAGACACTTTCAATCAAAAAAGAGATTCTTCATTCCAAGATGAAAGACGACGCTTCCCCCAGCTATTTTCGTACGAGAATGAACGCTTCCGCCTCCCCGGAAATCGCTCTTCCCTTCTATGCGCACAATACGGGGATTCTGGAATTGAAACAGGGCCAAACCGATCATTCCGGAGGGATTTTAAATCCATTTGTCCGGGTTTCCTGGATCCTTTCCGGACAGTGCGAGACGCTGATTTCCGACCGCTCCGTTCTAGTGGGGCCGAATACTGTTTTTTATACACTGTTTCACGAGGAGCGGCGGATCCGCTGCATTTCGAAAAACTGTCGGATCCGCTGGTTCTGTTTTGACGGACCGCTAGCGGAGGCGTTTCTTCTGGGATTCCGGTATCCGCGCCTGCTGACTGCGGGACCGTATCCGGAGAGTCTGTTCGGGGAACTGGACCGCATCATGACCGATGATACTCCTGCGTGCATCCGGCGGAAGAGCTGTCTGATCATGGAGATCCTGTGCGCGGTGGCTCCGGAAGAGGACTGGCTGAGGCAGACCGAAAAAATTGTTCCTCAGAGCCTGGCTCTGATTCACCGAAACCTGGGCAATGCGGATTTCGGGCTGGAGACATTGTGTGAATATTTCCACATTTCGCCGGCAACCCTGACTCGTCTCTTCCGGAAGCATACACAGATTTCGCCGGGACGCTATATTCTGAATATGCGTCTTTCCAAAGCGCTCTCGCTGCTGACCGGAACAGATTTGTCTGTGGAGCGGATCGCGGGGCAATGCGGATTTCGGGATCGTTCCTCGTTCACGCGGTTCATCCGTCGGAGCCGCGGCTGTTCTCCGACGGAATACCGGAAACGGCAGGAACAGAAATATTCATCCGCTCCCGGTTCCGGAAGATCCGGTGACCCCACCGACTTCTGAAAACAGTTGGGAAGAGGAAGATCCTCTTCCCCGCCGAAGGGAAACAGACATTTTTTCTGCTGCCGTTCCTGTTTTTCTTAATTTTTCTCGAATTCAAAATCCAGTTGCAGGAGCGCACCGGGGTCTCCGCCGGCGAAAATCCGGAACGGACCCGCATCCAGATGGAATTCCCCGTTGCGGTCGTACACTCCGAGCGCCTCATCGGTCAGTTCCACCTCGATCTGCTCTTCCTCACCCGGAGCCAGATGGATCCGCCGGAAGGCAAACAGTTCCCGCTCCGGACGGATCACAAAACCGGAACGCGCCTGAAGATAAAACTGGACAACTTCATCCGACTCCCTCGATCCCGTATTCCGGCAGAGCAGAGAGACTTTGCGTCCGCTGATCTTCAGATCCCGGTATGCAAACGTGGTATAGCTCAGTCCGAATCCGAACGGCAGGAGAGGGGTTCCCGGAGAGTCGATATAGTTCGGTCTTGCAAGATTGACCGCGTTGCAGTGAACCGGAAGCTGGCCGACGCTGCGCGGAAGCGAGACCGGTAATTTCCCGCCGGGGGAGACCAGCCCGAACAACGCTTCCGCAATCGCCTCTCCTCCCAGCATGCCCGGATACCAGGCACAGAGAAGTGCGGAGGATTTTTCAAGCACCTCCTCCAGAAGAAGGGGACGCCCCATGATCGGAATTGTGACAACGGGTTTTCCTGTCGATGCCAGAAGTCGGAAGAGTTCCATCTGCACTCCGCTCAAGTTGAGCGTTGCGCGATCGGTTCCTTCGCCGGATTCCTTTTCCGTCGTATCGCTGTCGGAAACCAGAGGAGTCAAGGCCGCTCCGGTCACCGGATCGGTCTGCACATTTCCGAAGCGGGTGCTGCATCCTCCGGGAACGTAGATGATCACATCCGATTCCTCCGCAAGTTTGAGCGCTTCGGGGAATCCGCTTCGGTCCATGTTCCGGATTCCGCAGCCGCGCGCGCTGGCGACCCGGATCCCGGACTTCTCCGCAAGATGACGGATTCCGTCCAGAACGGTGCAGAGATTCTCCTTGCGCTGCGGCGCCGTGTAATCCCCCAGCATAGACATGCCCTGATCCGCGTTGGGGCCGATGACCGCAAGAGAGCGAATCGAGCGGGAGAGGGGAAGAGTGCCATCGTTTTTCAGGAGAACCAGCGATTCCCGTGCCGTTTTCAGGGCAACTTCCCGGTGCGGGGCGGAGGCGAACACTGTTTCCGGTTTCCCGTCGGTATAGGGGTGGTCGAACAACCCGAGGGCGAACTTGATTTCCAGCATTCGTCCGGCGGCAAGGTCCAGATCCGACTCCCGGATCAGGCCGCTTTCCCAGGCCTCCATCAGATATTGTCCGCATTCGGCGAGAGTGCTGTGTCCGGAATCTCCGTCACATCCCGCCTGGAGGGCGCGTGCCGCCGCATGTTTTTTGTCTCTGGTCAGACGGCGGTAGCAGAGCATTTCAATGGCTCCCGCATCGGCCGCGACAAATCCTTTGAACTGGAGCTTCCCGCGCAGGATCTCGTTGAGGAGCAGAGAACTTCCGGTGCACGGTTCTCCATCCACATCGTGATAGGTGCACATGACAAAGGCCGCTCCTTCCCGGATGCAGGTCCGGAAGGGACGGAGATCCTGATTGTACAGAACCTGAAGACCTTCATACACGGTGTTCTGATTGTGTCCGCCTTCGCTGCGTCCTCCGCCGACGTAGTGCTTGAGAGTCGGTTCCACGCGGAAGTGACGCATTCCTTTCACCATCGCTCCGGCAAGTTCGGAGACCAGAAACGGATTTTCCGAGAAACACTCTTCCACCCGGCTCCAGCGGGGGTCCATCGCCAGATCCAGGATCGGGGCGTAGAGCGATCCGATGCCCGCCGCTTCGCTTTCCCGTCCCATGACTTTTCCGATCTCTTCGAGCAGAGGCGCATCGAACGTCGCCCCCATTCCGAGCGATGCGGGAAAGACGGTTGTGTCCAGCGCCATCATCCCGTGCGGCGCCTCTTCGACAAACAGAAACGGAATCTTCCACCGGGAGCTTTCCAGCGCCAGCTTTTGAAAAAGATTGCGGGCGGAGCGGGCCATTTCAGCGGGGATTCCGTTTTCGAATCCGCGTTTTGTCCACCAGTCGGCCCGCAGAACGCCGTAAATGGTGCCGAAGAGGCGGCGGTGCATCTGTTCGACGAAATCCGAGTTCAGGGTGATTGCGGTGCCGTTTCGGGAATAGGCGTCGAATCCTCTTCCTTTGCAGAGCTGGCCGATTTTTTCGTTCACGCTCATTTTCCGCAGGAGGTCCTCGCTGCGGAGTCGGGGGGAGAGGGAGGAATCCAGATATTGGGCTGTCATAGCTGTCTGCTGCCTTTTTTTGAATGAATATGACGGAATGTTGAAAAAATACAGGGCGTTTTTCCATTTTTCAAGAGAAAAACGCCGATTTTTTTACGGGTGGACATGGTTCACGATTTCGGTCGCAGGGACGGAATCGGAACGAAGTCCACCTGTCTGGAAAATGGGGGGATGTTGTCTCAGGAGAGTTTGCTCAGCACCTCTTCGAGTGTGGTTTCCGCCAGACATTCAAAATTGTCGGCGGCTCCGTAGTAGAGGCGGATTCGTCCATCCTCTTCCGGAACGGCTCCGCAGGGGAAGACCACGTTCGGAACGAATCCGTTCGTTTCGTAGGGGGCTTCCGGACACAGCAGGATGTTCGAGCGTCCGAGAACGATGGACGGATCGTGCAGATCCAGAAGCATCGCGCCCGCGGTGTAGTAGTGCCCTGCGCAGTTCGTGTCGACGGCGTGCAGAAAGACGAGCCAGCCGCGATCCGTTTTGATCGGCGGAGTTCCGGCTCCGATTTTGAGACTGTCCCATCTTCCGCTTCCGCGGGACGCGATGATCCGGCAGTCGCCCCAGAAGTGCAGATCCGGCGAGCACGAGATCCAGATGTTTCCGGTCGTTCCGCACTCGGGCCGATGCAGCATCCAGTACAGTCCGTTGATTTTTTCCGGAAACAGGACCGCGTTCCGGTTCTGGACATGATGCGGAAAGGAGACATGGCGGATCGTCCGGAAATCCTCTGTNNCCCGGCAGCCGTAACGGAACGTGTAGGCGGCGTAGGTGATGTAGTATTTCCCCTCCACCACGTTGATCCGGGGATCGTAGAAGGAGTCGGCGGTATATTTCCGGTACTCCTCCATGTCGTCCGCGACAAAGCGGACCGGTTCCGGATCGGGGGTGAAATGATATCCGTCGGAACTCCGTGCGCACCAGACCCGCTGGAAGCGGCTGGAATCCTCCGTGCGGACCAGCATGATGTACTCTCCGTTGCGGCGGACGACTCCTCCGTTGTAGACGGCAAAACAGTCGCCCGGCATATCCTCCGGACGCAGAACGGGATTCCCGCTCCAGCGCTTGAAGATGCTCTTCATGAAAACGTTCCTTTCTTTCTCTTTATGGGTTACGGGATGTAGATCCCGAAGTTGAAGCGGTCGCGCCAGTTGAAGGAATTCCCTGCCCACGGAAGGGCGGAGTCCCGTTTTTTCCCGTCGGAGTTGTTCCAGATGAGGTCGAATCCGATCGGGGCCGGGCCGGCAAGATCCAGCGTTTTCCAGGGAATGGTCACTGTTGCGGAGTAGTCCGTTCCGGTATCCCGGATGGTGTGCGTGAGTTTGCGGAGATCCAGATTCCGGCTTCCGGAGAATTCCTCCGGAAGACCGTTTGCCGACTTCGGCGCAAGAAACAGACGGTAGACATGAGCCGTATACGGATTCCGTTCGAGGCGGTCCGCGGGACGGGAATCGAGGAAGAGTTCGATGCAGTCTCCCTCCCAGGGGGTGTTGACCGGACGCTCGCCCCGTCTGCGGTCGGAGACGTCGATGGAGATTGTCAGCTTCTCCGCATCGGAAGTGACGCGGAAGCGGCAGCCCTTCAGCGAAACGCTTTCTCCCTTGCGCAGATACCGGGTGGACGCAAGCGGAAGCGTATGGCTTTCCACACTCTTTCCATCCGACAGCAGAATGGTGACCTCCTTCTGCTCTGCGGTCACAGGGAAAAAGAGGACCTTCCGTTCCTGCGGGGGAATTGTGATCTTTCGAAGCGAGGTCGTTCCCCGGAGCCGGATCATCCGCTCGATCGGACCGGCTGTCCTGTTCTGCAGTTCGACGGCGAGAGCCTCCTTTCCATTTTCGGCACTTCTCCGCACTCCGGTGATCACGCAGGCGCGTTCCGGATGAAACGAAACCGTTTTCAGGGAGCGGGAGAGATCATCTCCGGCCAGATAGCAGGGATCGGCCGTAAGAGTGAGCGTCTGATCCGCCGGGAGCGCGTTGCCGAACAGGTCGTATGCGCGGATGGTGGAAGAGGAGAGATCCACCTTGAACGTTTCCCCCTCGTTGACCGACCAGATGGCGGCGATCTCCTTCCCGTCGCGCGTCCGGTAGAGGAAGCCGTTGATGCCGGTGAGAACTCTGAGCTGCTTCAGCGGCTTTGCCCCTTCGAGGAAACGGGCGAACGCGTTTCCGGCGATGAAGTGGGCGTTCGGGATCATCTCGGCCACCGCCCAGTGATTCGAATAGCCGAAATGCGGACGCAGATCGTTGTGAAGATACTGATTGCCGTTCAGGGAGATCGAACACATTGTTCCGGCGCCGAGGTCGATCAGGTACCGTTTTGCGCTGTTGCGGGCGGGGAATTTTCCGGAGGCGATCCAGTCGTCTATGCCGGAAATTTTCTGATCGGGCATCCGGGAGTGGATGTAGTAGAGTTCGGTGTTCCAGAGAGGGAGATTCTTCCGGTAGCGGTCGACAATCGTGCGGATTTCGCGGATCTGCTGTTCCGCCGGAGTCGGAAAGCTGTCGAGCTGAGCGCTGTACGGATGGAACGAGAGGATGTCGAGATACTGGAACGCGCCGAGTTTTCCGCACGCTTCGATGAACTCTCCGAGCTGTCCACCGAGATCGCCGGTACTGCAGATCCCGACGATGCGGCAGTCCGGGTCGGCCTTTTTCGCCGCCGTGTAAGCCAGCTTCAGATAGCGGGTGTAGTTCTCCGGCGTCATAAAGAGATTCGGCTCGTTGACGATCTCATAATAACGGACCCGTCCCCGGCAGTGGCGCACAAGATTTTCCACAAAATCGGACCACGCCTTCTCCGGCGGGAGCCATCCCTGATGACGTCCACCCATCCAGAGTCCGGTACTCCGGCTGTTTTTGCGGATGTGCCAGCTGTCCCGCGGAGTTTTTCCGGGTCTGTCGAGCATCCCTTTGCCGCCGAGAACGGGCATGGTTTCGATTCCGTGTTTCAAGCCGGCATCGACGATGTTGTCCAGAATGCGCCAGTCGTACTTTCCCGGTTCAGGTTCGAGTCTCTCCCATCCGAACAGGCCGTCGTCATGCAGGCGGTTGATCCGGATTCCCTGGCGGCGCAGTGCGGCGTAATGATCGTCCACACCTCCGCCGAGCGCACGGAACTCGGGAGTCCCATCCGGAGAGGAAAACACGCCGGCGGCGCTGCTGTATCCGATCGAGAAGGTTGTGTCGGGATTGATCCGGGTGCGGGAAAGTTCCGGAGCGGCGCCGAAGTCGAACGGCAGAAGCGGAACGCTTTTCCCGCCGCATTGCGCCGTCCCGCCCGCGCGGAAGACTCCGTTCGGAACGGAGAAGGGAAGGGGGAGTTCCATGTTTTTTCCCGCGGGAAGAGTCGGTTTGCGGGAAAGTGTGGAGAGCGTTTTGCCGAAATAGAGATCATCCAGCTTCAAGGTGAGCGCGAGGGAAAGCGCTTTGTCCGAATAGTTGACGCCCCGGAGAATCAGATTCTGTCTGCCGGGTTTTGCGACCCGCTCCGGACCGAGAACGGCGAATTCGACGTTCGATGCGGGGGCGTACTCCTGCAGTTTTCCCTCGCTGATCTGCAACGCGTCGAACCAGACAGTTCCGCCTTTCCAGCTGATTTTCAGAAACGGATGCAGAAACGGTTTTTCCGCGCGGATCGTGAAATGGAAACGTTTCCATTCCGGTGTAAGGTTCACACTCTTTGACCGGGAGTACCAGCGGTTTACGACTTCCGGCGGCTGATGAGCCACGGCGAAGAGTTCCATTTTCAGAGAGAGGGGGCGGTCGCTTTTCATCCATGCGGAAACCGTATACTCCACCCCGTCTTTCAGCTCGACTTCGTGGGAGATCATCTGCCTCCATTCGCCGCGCGGACCGGGACATTTCAGACTGAATGCTCCGTGAATTTTTTCCTTCGGATCCGCTTCCGGCCGGCTGTATGTCCGTTCCCCGGCCTGCACGGGGATGAATCCGCAGACCTGGTATCCGGCGTTCCCCAGTTCAAAACTGGAGTTGAGCAGCAGATTCCCCGCGGCAAGAGGAAGAGCGGCGAGAACGGGAAGAAATGCGAGAAACTGTTTCATCGTACTTTATTTCCCAAGTTGTTCCAGCTCAACGGAATGAATGTGGATCGTCTTTTCACTTTCCTCCGCGGGGAAGGAGAAGACCAGATAGGCGGTCTGTTTGGCCATCTGCGGATATTCCGCAACGGCGGGACCGGAAAATTCCATCGACTGTTTTTCCCAGCGCGCAGTCAGCTTTGTCCGAGTGCCTTTGTACCAGTGTTTTTTCTGTCCGCTGACATACCCGTCGATATAGAAGGAAAACGGCGTCTGAGGATCGGCTTTGGCCCACAGGGAGAGACGGTAGCGCTTCCCCGGCTCCAGCGGAAGATGCAGGGAATAAACGGAAAGCTGAGTTTTTCCCGTCTTTGCCCGTGCGGTGATCCGCATTGCCTTCCCGCCTTCGATATGATCCTCCGCCGGAACGACCTGCAGAGATCCTTCGGCATTTTTCCAGAAGTGTTTCCGGAAGAAGGCGGGCATGGGACCGTTGTCCGATGCGAAATCGACGCGGATCCGTTTCCGGTCATCGGCCGAGAGCTTCTCCACCTGGATCTTCCGAATCTGGAGCTGGAACGGCGATTTCCCTTCCAGCTGGAACATGAGATCTCCTTTTCCTGAATCGGCTGCATGGAAATAGGCATACGAGGTTGTCCATTCTGTCACGGGCGGATAGGAAAAATGGTATTTTTTGTGAACATGGAGAAGAAGTTTGTCCGAAGAGTCGGTTGATCCGGAGGTTCTGTACTGAAAAGAGCATCGATAGAAGTTGTTCTTTTCCAATGGGATCGGATAGGAGAGGGCGGGCCATTTTCCCGGAGTCTGAGTTGCTTTTGCCGTATCTCCTTCGATGGTCCATGCGGGAGCCCTGTTCCATTTCTGTGCGGAAAAGTCGGAGGAGAAGACCGTTTCCGCACCGGTCGCGCCGAAAAGAGTTCCCGCTGCAGCGAGGAAAAGAATTTTCTGAAGTTTCATACAGTTCATTTTTTGTTTTTCCTTTCCTGAAATTATTTTTTAGTCCAGTCATCGTTGAATTCGGTTCCGAAGCGGATCAGTTCCGCGTGTCCGTCGAAGAAGAGGAATGCGGCGGAGATGCCGTCGTGATTTGCCCAGCCGGGATATTTTCCGTAGGTGGTCCAGCTGGAATCCACAGGCATACCGGGCTGATACCCCCCTGTCGATCGGTTGGTATAATAGGTCAGGACACTTCCTCGATCAGGGCCGGCGCTTCCGCTCCACAGCTGATACAGTCTCTTTTCTATGAAGATGGCACTGTTTGGGCGGATGTTGTTCATTTTCCGTCCGATGTTCCCCGATGGACTCTTATTGTACCAGACTCCGCCATGAGGCAGAGCGTTGTCATCTTTTCCCTGGGTTGCCGCATAGTTGGAAACATGCAGGGAATCGGGAAAGGTCGTTGCATTGGGACAGAACAGGAAGCCGGTGGGTTTTCTGTATTTTTTCGCATCCGGATTTTCCGACTCGTTTCTCCTGTATTTCAGATCTCCATAGGCGGCCTGGGTGATATAGTAACAGTTTCCGTCGTTTTTCGGAGCCCACATGTCGTTGGCGTCCAGATAGTTGATGAACAGAATGTTGATCTGTTTCATATTGGAGACGCAGGTGATCTGCCGCGCCTTTTCCCGTGCGCTTTTCAACGCCGGAAGAAGCATTCCCGCGAGGATGGCAATGATCGCAATTACAACGAGCAATTCAATTAAGGTAAATCTCCTTTTCATTGCATGGTTTCCTTTCGCACCGGATTTACGCTTCCATGAATTTCCAGTTTGGTGTCCAGCAGGACATGGATCGGATTCCGCGTTTTCAGCACCGGTCGATTCAGCAGAAAGAACTCCGCCCAGTTGACGATCTGTTCCGGTTCGAAATAGATCCGGTCGTAAATGAGGGCCTTTTCCGGAGAATGCGGTTTGTCGTATCCGAGCAGACTGAGGTCCTCGGGGATCCGGATCCCCTTTTCCGCGCAGTAGCGGAAGATCTGATCCGCCATATAGCTTCCGGTGCAGAAGATGGCGGAAGGAAGTTTTTTCCATCGGCGGAAGGTCCGGTCCAGGAATTTCCGGTTGTCATCCTTTNNGCGGATAGTCCAGCAGGTCAATCCGGCATTTCGGAACGGAGAAGCGCTGTTCGGTCAGAAAACCTTTGGCGCGGTTCACAAAGGAGTGTTTGACCAGCTCGCCGGAAAGACTGGCGGTGACGGCAACATGTTCCGTGTGTCCGTTTTTGATGAGATGTTCGGAGGCGATCTTCCCGCTCTGGAAATCGTCGGACGCAATTGCGATGTCGCCAACCGTGTCGTCCAGAAGATTGATGACCAGAAGCTCCGGGTTGAGATCCTTCAGCAGCGGAAGAAGTCTCTTCTCATACATCGGACCGAAGACCACCACTTCCGCTTTTTCCGCTTCCTGAAGAAATCTCCGCCGGTCGGTCCGGTGACTGGTCGTGACACAGGCAAAATCGTGGATGGAGATCCGTTCCATCAGCTGCCGCATGAGGTCCCTCATATAATAGGAAAGATCGGATTCGTCAAAATCAAAGACGATCGTCTGTTTCTTCTTCTGATCCGCCATATAATACCCATGCCGGTTCAGCGTTTCGATCACTCTTGCCCGGGTCGAATCCTTCACACCCCCCGCGTTGTTGATGACACGGTAGAGNNTAGAGGGTCATGTGGCTGAGTTTCAGCTCGTCCGCAATTTTTCTGAAATTGATCCGCTGCATTCTTTTTCCCGTCGTTTTCCGTTTTCATTATAGAATATTTTTCTTGAAAAGTCAATAGAAAACAGAGAAAACGAAAGAGGAAAAAATGTTACACTTTTCACATTTTCGTTTTTCCCGATGATGCGGTTCTCCTGCTGTATTTTTTCATTTCCGGCTTGTGATTTCCGCAAAACGATGGCATATTACAGAGAGACGATTCATCCCATCAAATTCGTGGAAAGGACAATCATTATGGTACGCGTTGCCTGCTGCTGGGACGACGGAATGGAAACGGATCTCCGTCTGATCGAACTTCTGAAAAAATATCATGCAAAAGCCACGTTCAATCTGAATCCGGGCTTGTATTATCCGGATCGCCGGAGGACGAGCGGATGGCAGTTTCCGGATAATCCGCATTTCATCAACCGCTCCTTCTCTCTGAAGGAACTGCCGGAGGTGTACCGCGGGTTCCGTATCGCCTCACACGGCTATTTTCACGCGGATCTGCGGAAGGTGACGACGGAAGAGTATGTGTATGATGCCACGGAGGCGCGGAAAGTTCTGGAAGATCTGTTCCGGATGGAAATCCCCGGTTTTGTCTCAGGCGGCGGGCATTGCTCGGAAGAGGCGGCCAGGGCTCTTGCCGACGCCGGCTTCGTCTACGGCCGGACCGTGGAGAATACGGATCATGTGCTCCAGATTTCCAATCCTCTCCTTCTGAAAAGCTCCGCCCATTTCCGGCACGGAGATTTTCTGGATCGTTTTGAAGCCGCCAAACGGGAAAACGGCGTGTTCTACTTCTGGGGCCACAGCTGCGAAATGCAGGACCGGGAAGCGGAATGGGAGACGTTTGAACAGCGTCTTGCGCAGATTGCCAACGATCCGGAAACCCGCTGGATCGACGTTGTGGACATTGTTCGCCCGTCGTGATCGTTTTTATCCGGAAAATCGGAGAAAACCCGGGAACCTGAGCTGAGCCTTCTCTTTCCCGGAAACTCGAAAAAACAGAAAATCCTTAAAAACAACACTTCCCCCTCTTGATTTTTTTCGGGGGATATGCTATAATTAGCTTAGACGATTGAGCAAGCAAGATTTTCATGCGGGGAAAGCAATGGCGACACAGAAGGACATTGCCCGTGAGGCGGGTGTATCAAACAGCCTTGTTTCGTATTATCTGACGGGAAGCAAATCCGCCCGGATGAGCGATGAGACGCGGAAGCGGATCGATGCCGCGATTCGGAAACTGAATTACCGTCCGAATCAGCTGGCGCGCTCGTTGCGGACAGGGAGAAGTAAAAGCATCGGGATGCTGATCGGCAATATTTCCGATTCTTATTTTGGTCATCTGGCCGAAGAGGTCCTGGATGCGGCTCGGAAGCATGATTACTCCTTGATTTTGGCGATGACCAAAAATGAACCGCAGGAGCGGGCGAACGCGCTGGAGTTTCTGATGCGAAATCAGATTGATGGACTTCTGACCTGCTTGTCTGTCAGCATTCTTCCCGGAGCGAAAGAGCTTCAGAAGCGGGGAATTCCTGTTCTTCGATTCGGGTATCCGGAACCCCATGCGATTTCTCTTCTGGATGATGTTGAAACAGCGCTTGAGGAAGCCTGTCTGTATTTCAGGGGGAGAGGGCATCGGAGGGTTTTTTGTTTTTTTGATACGCCTCTTCCGTGGAATACTCAGCTTGACAACATCGAAAAGAAAGTTGGCATCAAGCTGATTCATCGAACCTTTGGGACCACGGAAGAAACGGAGGAACTGCTTCATTGCATAGAAACAGATCGTCCGGAGGCAATATTGATGAACGGTCGGATTCTGTATCCTTTGCTGGAGCGGATTGATGCTCTTCCTCACTACGATCCGGAAATTGTGGCAGGGGTGGATGAATTCCGTCTCCGCTGCGAGAGCCGACTGATTGTCGGCGGAATTCAAACCAATACGACCTTGAAAGCGCAACAGGGAATAGAGATGCTGATCAACTGTCTTGATCACCCGGAACTCTCCCGGGAAGGTTCGCTCATGCTCCCTCCCGCAAAATTCATTCGATACAGAGATTAAAAGAAAGGATGAAATATGCAGAAGATGTCTTTGCAATGCCGTGTGCCATGCGTAAAAAATTTTTCATTGATCGAACTTTTAGTGGTTATTTCAATTATTGCAGTTCTTATAACTATTTTACTTCCCGCTCTGGAGAAGGCGCGGGAGGCGGGAAGGGCTGCGGACTGCCGGAGCCGGGAAAAGCAGTTTGGTCTGGGATTTGCGATGTATGCAAACGACAATGATCAGTTTCTGCCTCTCTGTTATTCCGGATACAATGGGGAGTATGTGGCGGTGGAAAAGAAACCAGAGCGGTGGATTCATAAGGTTGGAGACTATCTGAAAAAACGTCCGAATTCAGAAAACCCCTCCGATGCCAATGATGTGGGAGAATATTCCGATCGAGTGATGAGGACATCGTTTTTCTGGTGTACAAGTCCGGTTGTTGCGATCAGTCCCGAGTATCCGAACACCTATCCCTATGGAGGAAATGGAACGGATCGTCAGCGCTATGCCATGAATACAATGCTGACGGGGAAGAGTCTGGAAACGGTTGAAGGTATCNNCAGGTCGTTAAAACTGATAACAACACCGAGTCAGGCTCTGCTGGTCGGTGAATGTTTCGGCATGGCGGCTCCTGCGGGGAGAATCTGGGTTTTCCTTCATCAGAATGGAAATGTGCCGCATTCGGGAAGAGGAAATGCTCTGTATGTGGACGGGCATGTAAATACCATCAACCGTGCTCTGCTTCTGAGTTACGGAGAGTGGTCGCCCCTTCTTTCGAACGCGGGGTCCTATCCGTTCTGGTATGGAAGAACTCATTGAGAGTACACTATAAGAAGGAGATTTTTATGAGAGGATCGATGAAATGGTTGCTGCTGAGCTTGTGCCCGTTCCTGCTGCCGGGGGCCGAGGCTCGGTTTTTTCTGCCGTTCNNGATTCTCCCCGGTTTTTTCTGCCGTTCGACGGAACGCCGGATGTCGCAGGACCGAAAGGAGAAAAATATTCTCCGGCCATGATTTTCGGGCGGAACACCTATGTGGATGGCGTATCGGGAAAAGCCCTGCTGGTCCGGCGCCACGCCTACGATCAGGTGACGGCGGTCAATCTGAACAAACTGCCGGAAATGGAGTGGCGCGAAGGGACGGTCTCCTTCTTCTTCCGCCCGGAGTGGAACGGAAGCGATCCCGGTACACGCTGGCTCTTTTCAGCAGAGAAAAACAACAACCTGCGCATCTATTTCATTAAAGACAAGCCCAACGGACTGGAACTGAGCGTGTGTACCGATGGTTTGCAGCGCCAGATTCTTGTGAAAAATCCGCTGAAGGCGGGAAAATGGGTGCATCTGGCATTTTCGTGGAGCATTCCGGAAGGCAAAGCCGCAGTTTATCTGGACGGGAAAGCACTGGGGAAAAAATCCGTTGAAAAATGGAAGAATTCCAGGGTGCGGATCCCATGTTCCCCGTCGGTCTGGCTGGGCAGGAACTCTTCCGACCGTTTCAAGGCGGAAGTCGGAGAAGGGGCGTACGACAATCTCCGGATTTATGACCGATTTCTCGAAGAGAATGAAATCCTCGCGGAAGTCCTCGGCGGAAGAGCCGTGAAAATGAACAATCTCCCGACGACGCATTGCCAGCAGAAAAACGGCGCGCTGAACATTCGTTTCCGTCACACGGTCGATCGGATCGCCTCTCCTCAGGTACTCCTTGTCCTGAAAAGCGGGAAATCGGATCTGGCGCTCTCCACGATGGGCGCCTCCGGCAAACTGGCCTTGAACGGAGGAGGGAAAGTTCTGGAATCTCCGTATGTATTTGATTTGAAGCGTCCGCTGAAGCTCACCTTCGAACCGGCGGGAAAACAGAAAATGCTGGTTCGCTTCGATGACGCCGCTCAGGGATTCCTGGAAGTTCCGAACGGATGGGATTCTCTGAAAGAGGTCCGTGCAATCGAAGGCATTTCCCTTCTGCCGCCGGAGATTCCCGCTCAGGAGACGCTCAGCTTAAAGAAAAAATCATCCGGAAATCTGGAAAAGAAACTCTGGGATCTTTCCGATGCGCAGAACGTTGTGCACGGATCGGTTCGGAAGGGGATTTCCCTGAACGGAATCTGGCGAATTTTCGGAAACAAAGCCTATTCCTATGCGCCGGAAAAGGAGACCATTCAGCGCTATTCCCGGGTTCCTGGAAGTTTCCGGTCCGTCTACTTTCAGCACTACTGCGAAAAGAACGGAAAGCTGGAGAAACTTGACGGAAACCCATATCAGACAACGGCCGGATGGTATCAGAGGACCTTTCAAGTGCCGAAGGAGTGGAATGGAAAACGGATTTTCCTGAATTTCGAAAATCTCCATGCGGATTACGGACGGGTGTATCTGAATGGAAAACTGATTGATTCCTTCCGTCAGGATTTCAAGTATTTTTCGGCAGTTCCGAATGCCCGGAGAATTGAT
>DDJH01000049.1 GCA_002338895.1 Lentisphaeria bacterium UBA1829
CCGTCTTCCGCCTGCCGGCAGCCGCCGATCCGGTCGCCGGTGAGCCTGAGACGGTCCTGAAGGAGGAAGTGGTCCTTCAGGTAGTCGCAGATCTGCCGGGCTTCCGCGCTCCGGTTCGCCATGACGGCGTGCACCGCGTCGACGGAGCAGCCGCAGATGGAGTCGTGCGGCTGGTTCTGAAGAGAGAGTTTCCAGGCAAGATCCAGCATCCCGCGCAGATTCCCGGTGAATGCGTCCCGCAGATGGACGGCCATCGGTTCGATCTCCAGTTCCAGAAGATTTTGAAGATGGTCGTTGGCGGATTTGAGATCGACGCGGGAGGAGAGCGTTGCGGGAATCTGAATGCCCGTGGAGCGGATTCCCCGGCAGGGGTGGATCTGTTCGCCGCAGACTCGGGGGAGGCGTTCCGGATGATTCCAGATTTCCAGATCGGTGAAATCGGTCCAGCGGATTCCGGCATCGGGGAAAAGGGTCCGGATGCGGCGGAGAACGGCGGGGGCGTCGGCGGGGATCTCCTGATGATCGAATGCGTCGCTCAGAATGAAGGTCTCCCCGTAGAGATCTTTTTCCCGGGCGACCATCTCCCGGAAGGCGGACTCAAAATCCTCCGCCATGCGGACAAAGGAGAAGTCGCCGTATCCTTGATAGGGATGGTGGAGAAGATTGCAGGAGCTGCCGTCCGGCGCGCTCCAGATCAGAAACGCCGGGTTGCGTTCGTCGATTCCGCGCCATGCGACGGCGGTCCGGATGCCGAATCCCCGGAGAATCTGGGGCATCTGCGCGATGTGTCCGAAAAGGTCGGGCAGATAGCCGACCGGCCACGGGGCGCTTCCATACTCTCGGGCGATCCGGCGTCCGCGCAGAAAATTCCGGATCAGCGCCTCGCCGGAAGGGAGCAGCTCGTCCGGCATCAGGTACCAGGGCCCGACTTTCAGACGTCCCCGGAGAATCTGACGTTTCAGACGGTCCTTCCAATCCGGACGAATCTCGGTGATGTCCTCCAGAACGATGGTCTGTCCATCAAAAACGAACTGCTGGAATGCCGGGTCGTTTTCCAGAGTTTCCAGAATTTTTTCCGCATTCTCCAGCAGCATTCCCCGGAAATACTGGAACGGACGATACCATTCCCGGTCCCAGTGCGACGAACAGAAATAACAGAATTCCATCGATCCATCCTTTCGTTTTGGCTGTTCTCCCGTGGCGATAGTATACCGCGGAATGGACCCGTCTGGAATGGATCAAAACGTAAAGACATATCCGTTTGCGAAAAAATCAGGAGAGGGAAAAACATTTCGACGGCGGAACGCCGGTGATCGACCGGAACACCCGGGAAAAATGATACGGCGTGGCAAACCCGAGTTTTTCCGCCGTCTGGCTGACATTGAGTCCCTCGTATTTCAGCAGATGGATCGCCTCCCGGATCCGGCAGCAGTTGAACAGACGAAGCGGCGAGGGCGCTCCCGCCTGTTTGAGCTTGTATTCCAGAACACGGCGGCTCATGCCGAGCGCTCCGGCGATCTGTTCGCCGGTCATCGACTCACCCATGTGTGCGGAGAAAAGCTGTTCCAGGCGCGCGAGAAGAACATTCCTCTGAAAGACTCTCCGGAGCGGATCCGCCAGAATCTCCTCCGGAAGAGTGGCCAGGAGCTCCCA
The DNA here is from genome assembly GCA_002338895.1 of Lentisphaeria bacterium UBA1829. Classification (GTDB taxonomy): domain Bacteria; phylum Verrucomicrobiota; class Lentisphaeria; order Victivallales; family UBA1829; genus UBA1829. Next base: position 1,654 of record DDJH01000049.1, read on the forward strand.
GAAAAAGGTTTCGGCAAGGTTCCCGAGCGCAACCCGGCGGAAGATCTGTTCTTCCGGAGCCCGGAGGACAATCTGCCGGAAGAGTTCCATCGGAAGACTCTCCTTCCGGAGCGGGAAGATGCGGAAGGTCGCATCGAGTTCCGGACGGCAGATCGGCAGCTCCCGGGGAAAGGAGTCGGCATCTTCAAAGCGGAAGCGGAACGCGGCGAAACGGAACTTCCCGCGGCAGAAATCCTCGTGCAGGTCGCCGCTCTGGACGAGGAGAAAGTTCCCGGGCGGGACCCGCAGGAGAGTTCCGTTCAGACGAGTTCGGTAGAATCCCTCCAGCGGCAGCATGATCTCCGATTCGGTGTGCCGGTGGCGGCGGACGGTATAGGTGCCCCCTTCCACAATGGCAAAATTGAAAATATGGAGTTTCAGCGGAAGGGTTTCTTCCGCCGGAGGAGTTCTGAAGAGTGTCGTTTTGCGAAAATTTTCGTCGGACATGGCGTTCTCCGTTGATGCGGAAATGTATCATCGGAAAGGCTCCGTTTCAAGAGGCCGGGAGGAAACGAAAAAGGGGATGACTGTTTTTCCGTTGCGGATCGCGGGAAAAATGCGGGATGAGGCTTGAAAAATTCCCGTTTCTGCTTTATCTTCCCTGCTTGAGAAGCAACAAAAGGAATCGCAAATGCGGGAACGGGTGAAAGTACAGATTCTGGACGCGGTGCGGCGCGACGGGGGAATCTCCTCCAAGAAATCGATTCAGGCGTCGACCGGTCTTGCCTGGGGGACGGTCTGCAAGAATGTGGATGCCATGATCGATGAGGGAATTCTCGCGTTTCACCGCTCGTCGCCGACCGGACGCGGACGGCCGACCGGACGGCTGATGTTCCATCCGGAAAGCGGATTCCTCGGCGGATTCGACCTCAGCGGCGACCATTGGAGAGTGCTGTTTGCGGATCTGATGTTCCGGTCCCTGTTTGAACGGACCGTGCCGGCGGCGGAGTGGGAGGACGGGGAGAGTTTCTGCCGGGAGGTGGTGAAATTCATTCGGGATTCGCTTGCGGAAAGCGGGCTTCCCGTCTCACAGCTGAGAGGGATCGGGGTCGGCGTATCGGGGAACATCGACTCGGAAAGGGGGGTGCTGGTTTCCGCGGGAAATCTCGGACTGAAACGGGGGACGGATCTGAAACTCCGCGACCGTCTGGAGAAGGAGTTCGGCGTCGACTGCTTTCTGACGACCTCCCGGGCGGCTGCGGCATGGGCGGAGTATCATTTCGGACCGTATGCCGGGACCGGGAACCTGATCGTGGTCGGCATTGGCGTCGGAATCGGGGCGGCGATTATTTCGGAGCATACGCTGCTGCCGAACCGTCCGGATCGTCCGACGGGGTATATCGGGCATCTGTATCTGCCGGGCATTCAGCGGAAGTGTGTCTGCGGGGAGTTCGGGTGCATTGAGGCGTTCGCCGGCGGCCGGTCGCTTGCGTCGCTTGCGCAGGAGCGCTTCCCCGGACAGACCATCGACGCCGCGCAGCTCGACCGCCTGGCGGAGGAGGGAAACCGGGAGGCACGGGAGTTGATCGGCCGCGCGGCCGATTATGACGCGTTCGCCGTGGCGTTTCTCCTGCAGATGTATCATCCGGATGCGCTGATCTTTTACGGCGGGCAGTGTCGGAAGGAGGGATTCCTTTACAACGAACTGCTGCGCCGTCTGGATTTCCATGTGCCGCCCGCCCGGCGGAGAGGGATGTCCATTTCGATCTCCGATCTGGGCGAACGGCATGTCGCACTCGGCGCGGCGCGGCTCTACTTCGAGAAGCTGTTCTGACCGGAAGAACGGCGGAGTTTCCGCTTCTTCGGCAGACGGAAAATCTCACACTGAAAGATGCCGACAGATTCCACCTCTCCGGTCAGAAACGGAGCCGGAGAACCCGACAGGAGAATGCGGACGGTATTGACCGCCGGAAGCGTGTGTTCTGCAATCGGGATGCGTTCGCCGGAATGAGAGATCGTTCCGGCGAATTTTCCGTTCAGATAAACGGCGGCAAAACCGCTCATCCGCAGAGAAAGAAATTCCGCCTTTCCGGAAAATGTGAAGTGATATTCCACCGTGCCCCAGTAGCAGGGGTATCCCTGTCCGGCGAGCTCTCCGGGCTGGATCGGGGCGGGGGCAAGCAGATGTTTCTCCGGAGAGACCCGGAACTCTCCGGCCAGATACACCACATGTTCCGCTCCGGAGATCCGGTTCCGGCCGGGATGAATCCTCAAGGAGACATCGCACCCTCTGTAACAGAGATCCGCCGGATGGTGCGCAATCGGCGTTTCCGGCACAGCGGATCCGTTGATTTGCAGCGCGGCATTGTCCGGCAGATCTTCCGAATAAAGGGCGCAGATCCGCGCTCCGTTCCGGACGGAGATTTCGGAATCGCCGGGCGGAAGACGCAGAATATTGGCCTGTCGCGGCAGCGCCCGGATGAACTCCGCCGGACTCCGTTCCAGCCTGCCGCCGTAGAATACCGATTCCTCAAACGGGAGAATCGGACAGGGGAAACCTTCCGCCCGCAGAAGAAAACAGGAACTCCGGGCCGGCAGGATCATCTCTTCCGGCAGTGAATCGCGGCAGAGCGCTGCAGTCCGGGAGAGCGGATCGTACAGCAGGAACTCGCCGGGAAGGGTCAGGCGGGGTTTCAGAGTGTGGTCCGCAAGATTGAGCAGATAGTATTCACGCGAATCTTCCAGATCCCGGGTGTGCAGCAGGATTTTCTCCGTGTCTTTGCCCTGAATGTCGAGATCCGGTTTCAGGAGCGCCCGGTCGCCGGTCCGGAGAATCCGGACTCCGTTTTCCCGGAAGGTGTCGAGAAGGGATTCCGTTTCCGGGGCAAGCGGAACCGTTTCCGGAATCAGTAGAGTCGAGTAGGTGCATGCGCCGAGACGGAGTTTTCTGCCTTCCAGCTGAGCATCCCGGATCAGGAACCCTTCCGGCGCGCAGTCGAACCCGACATGGCGGCGCATCAGATCGAACTCGGTCCGGGAGAACTCCTCCTCCACGGTCGCCAGCTCCGGAGTCCGCCGTTTCTCCCGTTCCCGGAACGAGTTCAGAAGATCGGATCCGTGAACGGCGGAATAGATCCGTTCCGGGAAGATCAGCAGCACATCCGCATGGAAGGTTCCGCGCCGCAGAATCTCCGCACCGTGAACCCAGCTCTCGAAGAGCGGACGGAACTGTTCGTATCCCGGCTGCTGCAGAAAATAACTGGGCGGACAATCCTCTTTTGCCGGTCCCCCCAGCGTGTAGTAGAACGCATGCGGCGTGAACATGTTGACGCCCATGCCGATTTCAAATCGCATCTGCAGATCCCAGAACTCCGGTTTCCGGTCCCAGCCGAGAAAGGTCAGGCATTCGCAGGAGAGCAGGCCGTCGTGGAACTGGCGGGCAACCGAGGCGGCGGATTTGTAGATCATCAGCGGATGGACGCGGATGTCCGTGAACTTCATGTACCGGTCCTTCTTTTCCGTGATGCGGCCGCCCAGATAATCCTGATCGTTCCGGTCGCAGAGGTAGTCGTCGATCGCCGGGATGTCCAGCATCTTCAGATAGCGGAACGGTGAGGAAAAGTGGCCGATGATGTTCTGAAACGGTCCTTCGTCACAGGAGAGGTGTCCGGTGTAGAGCAGTCCGTTCCGGTGGCAGAACTCCCGCTGCGGCAGAATGAAGTTCTTCAGGAAAAGCTCTTCCGCCGTTTTCCGGTAGCGGATCCGGAGCTCCTCCGCGCCGGGAAGATCCTCCACAAGAAGGGGCAGAAACGTCGAAAGCTCTTCGCCATATCTCCTCCGGAACTCCTCGTTCAGCACCGGCGACCATGCAAGACCGTAAAATCCCGACATCAGATAGCTTTCATCATCCGTGTAGACCGCCTCGATCACCTCTCCGAAAAACTCCTTCAGCACGGTTTCATACCGTTCATGCGTGAATCGGAGAAAGCGGCGGCAGCTCTCCGGATGGAACACATCCACATGACGCGGATTGCGCCGCAGGTGAAAGCGCAGCAGCGGTGTGCCGGGCGGGAGATCCCGCTCCGAAACCCCGGTCCGGGTTCCGGGCAGAAACGCCCATGCCGCCGGATGATCCGGATCGGCTCCCGCATACTCGAATTGAAGAAAGATCTGTTCGAGTTCCGGATGGCCCTTCTGGACGTTTCCGTCCGCATTTCCGCTGGGATAGCCGGCTTCGTCGTAGAGCCAGAGCTTGAATCCGATGCGGCGCGATTCCTCCGCCGTGAAACGGCAGAGTTCCAGCCAGCGGTCCGAGAGATACTCAATCCGGTTTCCGGTTCGGCAGTGAATGGCGGCTCCCCGGCAGCCGGACTGCTGAAACAGCCGGAGCTGACGGGAAAGTTCCGGCTCTTCCATGGCTCCGTTCCAGAACCAGAAGGGATAGATGCCGGGTTGCGGGAGGGAAAAAGAGGTCGTTTGTTTCATGAGGCTCACCAGTGGTAATAGCGATAGGGATCGTCTTCCTGCTTCAGATCCTGAATGTAGTAATCGGTGCCGTAGAGGACGGGACCGGCACTCAGGCGTGGAAGTCCGGTCAGTCCGCCGGACCCGCGCAGGTTGTTGACCAGAATGGTCAGACGGTTCCTGCCGGAATTTTTCAGCAGGGAGGGGGAGAGCGTGTAGCGGCGCTGAAGATGCCAGTAGGTCTTCGGATGGGTCTTTTCGGAGACCTCGCCGAGGAATTTCCCGTTCAGCCAGACCCAGGATTCATCGTCGACTCCGCCCAGCTCGAGTGTGATCGGACCCGGAGCGAAGTGGCTCGGCATTTCAAAATCCAGCGCATACCAGAAGTAACCGATTTCGGGAACATCGTCGAACTGGAGATTGAACATGCCCGGGACTTCAACGGGTCGCCAGGTTGCGAGGGAGCAGGAGGGGAGGAAGAAGCCTTTTTCCTTTCCGGTTTTCTCCGCGTCGCCGATTCCTTTCCAGCCGGGGAAGAGGGGATGGATGCGAAGAACGCCGGGACGGCTCAGGGTCCGGAGCAGACCATCCTCCGTCCGCGCGCCGAGATTGTAGAGAAGACGGCCTGCAAGATAACGGTTCCGCCGGATTGTTTTCCGGAAGTAGCGGCTGTCGCTGTTCTCAAACATCTTCGGCGTCGCCTGAAGCATCGCGAGGGCTCCGGTTCCGCCGGAGCGCGGAAGGAGGAGAAGCGCTTCGTTGCCGTTTCCGCGCCCGGTATATGCCGCGATCGGGATTTCGCCGCGCCAGTAGAGATCGGCGCGCGTCACGCCGGAGAGAAGACCGCGTCCGGTATCGGGGAGCGCGGGATCGGGCAGGACGGTCCGTGCGGCAAACGCATCCGCCTTTCCGAGAGCCCGGTTGGACTCCTCCGCGGAGAGGCCGAATGTGACCACATCGATCCCCTGTTTGCGCAGCTCATCCGGGCGGATCGCCGGGTCGAAGCCGGAACCGAGGACGAGAATCGCCGGTTTCCCGTTCTCGACCTTTCCGGTCCAGGGGGATGCGGAATGGCCGAGTTCCCGCAGCAGACCGGCCCCCTCCGGGTTCCCGGAGTAGAACACCTTCCCGGGGGAGGAAGCACGGGAGGCGACGGGGGAGAGAAGATTCAGGAACAGACGGTCGGCCGCCGGATCGTTTTCGGTGCGTCCGGAGAGATCCATCTGGCAGAAGAGAATCGAGCCGTTTCCGCTGCGCCACTGGAGAAGCGGAGTGTACTGCAGATCGAATCCGCCTGCGAGAACGGGGAGGAAATTTCCCCGCTCGGGTTTTTCGATCAGCACGCTGGCGGTGACGCCCCGGTTCCGGTTCCGCCAGACCCGCTGATTCTGAAAACCGTTCCAGAGTGTCAGGGGGATCCGTTTCCGGTATCCGTCGAAATAGGGGGCGGTCAAAGTGGATTCTCCGCGCCAGTTTTTCAGGAGATCCGCGTTCAGGCCCCGGAGAAGGGGGTGGGCGGCCGGGACGGGGAAGACCTCCCGGAGACCGATCTCATTGACACGGAATCCGAGACGGGTCAGACCTTTGGCGCTTTGTTCCATTACAAGAATGGTCAGTCCGTTCCGGAGCGCGGCGTCGGCGGGAAGATGGACGCTCATGTCATCCAAGGCCTCCCGTCCGATCACAAGCACTGTTTTTTCAGGTCGGGCAAGGTTCCGGAGGAAGGAACCGTCCGCCAGCTCCCGTTTTCCGATGGAGCGGAAGGGGAGATTCAGGCGCTTCAGCTCCCGGGTGGTTTTTCCCGCGGGATCGAAGACGAGAAGATCGGAATCCGGTTTCTCCGGTCTGGGGAGAAGATGGATCGGGAGAGTGTCGTTCTGAACGAAATGCTGCGGTTTTGCGCCGAAGGAGAGATCCCGGCTTTCGAAAGTGAATTCGGCGCGGAGTTCGTGGCGTCCCGGCTTGAGCGTGTCCGGAAGACGGAGGCGGATCGGGACATCCTTCCGTTCCCCGGCCGCAACCGGGACGGAAAACTCCTGCGACCAGTCTGTGCCGGAGAGAGTGAGACGACCTTTGACCACGCCGTCGCGCCGGGTGTCATTCAGCAGCACGCAGCTTTTTTCCAGCAGATCGCCCGGATAGCGGATGTGGCTCTTTTCCGAAAAGTCGCCGGATTTTCCTCCGAGGAAGGCGCAGAACGGCTGGTTCCAGCGCAGAATCGCCTCTCCAATCCGGGTCGGTGTTCCGGGATGGTCAAAGGAGGAGTAGAGATATCCGTCGTCCAGTTTCCCGTAGAGCTGCAGGACGGCGGGCTGGATCCGGTCCGGCACGATGCCCGGCCGTTCCAGATTCCGATAGCGGTCCGGCACGTCGACCGCTTTTGCCGGACGCGTGAACCATTGACTGTCGTGATCCCACAGAATCATGGCGGAACAGCCGTTGGCACGGTGGCTCCGCCAGTTGTCGTGTACAAATTCGGAGAGGAGGTCCAGATAGCCGCGCTTCAGGAATTCCAGTCCCGAGGAGCGCACCAGCTCCGACCACTGATGCGCCTTCCCGATCCGGTGACGCCGCTGCTGATCCAGCAGAGAGGCGCGGTTCTCCTTTTCCATTTTGTAGGCGGAGTTTCCGAAGTAGGCCGCGGCGTATTCCGCGTCCCAGATCTGAAAGAGGTCGCGGGTGGTCCAGATGAACTGCGGGCCGCGGTAGTTGGAGAAGCTGGAGACGTGCGGCATGCCCCACTCCACGAAGATGACCGGTTTTCTGCCCTCCTTGTTCCAGTGCTCGAGCCAGTCGCTGCGTTCCTGAATGGGGGACCAGTTCAGGTAGATGTTCAGCGTGTAGCATTCGCCGAGGTCGCCGGAGGAGTGGTTGTAGATCACGCGCGAGGGATCCATCTGTTTGATCCGTCCGGCAACTTCGAGCGCTTTGCGGCGGGTTGCATCGTTCCAGACTTTCGGCATCTGTTTTCCGTCGATGGCAAGCGGATTCTGATCGCCCTCGTATCCGGCGGCGTTGTGGTTCATGGCGTACAGGACAATGGAGGGGTGGTTGCCGAAAAGTTCCATCAGACGGCTGGTCAGCGCCTTGTATTGTCCGAAGAGTTCCCGGTTGTCGATCTGCCAGTCGATCGTGGAGAGGTGGGGAAGCGGGAAGGAGCAGACGATACCGGTGTCATCGGCCGCCTGATAAAGTCCTTCCATATATCCGGCGTAGCCGGGGACAAAGCCATAGTTCGTGGTCTGGAAAAAGTTATACCCGTACTTCTTCAGCCGGCTCAGTGTTTTCCGGCAGGTCGCATAGCGGGACTGCGCGGCAAAGCCGCCGAAACTGTGAAGGGAGTTTCCCCGCAGATGAATTTTTTTCCCGTTCAAAAAAAAATCCCGTCCGGAGACGGTGAACTCACGATAGCCGAAGCGGACCGGAAGAGATTCTTCCAGGACACTTCCGTCCGGACCTTTCAGGATCAGTTTGAGAAGATACTGATTCTGCGGCGTGTCGAGATCCCAGGTTTTCAGGGAGCAGGTCTGCGTGAACTGGATGCGTCCGTTTTTGCGGACCGCGGAGGAGAGCGGGAGAGGCGGGAGCGAAATGGCGGGTGTATCCGGAAGCGGATCCGTGGAGCGGCCCGCCTCCTGCAGAACGGCCTGCAGAGTCCCTTCGGACGGGAGGTCGGAGGCGGTGAAATCAAAGGTGATTCTGCCGTCTTTGACGTGGGAATAGACCCGGATATCCTGGATTTCGGGCCCCTCTTTCCGGGCGGATTCCAGGAAGAGGTCTCCGGTGATGCCTCTGCGCTGAATGGTTCCGCTCTCTTCCATTGTCCGGTCGGCGGCGGAGAAGACGATCCGTTTCTTCAGCGGACGCGCCTTGACCAGAATCGCCAGCTCCTGCTCCTGCCCGGCAATGAGATGTCCGGTCAGATCCAGAAATCCGCCCGGAAAGAGGAGTTCTCCCGCCGTTTTTCCATCCACAAGCACTTTCGCATAGCTTTGAAGCAGACGGAATTCCAGACGGATTTTCCGGTTTTTCCAGTGTTCCGGTGTCCGGATGGTGCGTTTGTACCATCCGGCGGTCAGATTGGTCAGATTCCGGGACTGCACCCGGCTGACCAGAATCTCCTGTTCCGGATTGAGAAAGTCCCATGTGGTCTCCCGCGGCCAGATCCCGGGAACTTTGAACCAGCCCCATCCGCTTCCGGGGGCGGGGAGACGTTCTGTCTCCTCCCGCTCATACGCCGGATAGAACTGCCACAGAGAGTTCAGGCAGATCCGTTCCCGGGTGAGACTGCGCTCCTTCCACGCCCGTGTCAGTTTCGGATCGGGCGAAAACCCCTTCGGCGCGGGAACATCCCGCTTCCCGGAGCGCAGAAGACGGAGATTTGTGCATTCAAACGTTCCGGATGTCCCGAAATGGGCCGGCATGATCCGGAAGAAGCGCGCTCCTTCCGGGACCGTGTAGACCCGGGAGAAGTGCTTCCAGGAATTCGTGCCCTTCCCGTGGGGAATCTCCGGCCAGGGACCGCAGTGCTTCTTGTCCGCATTGAGAAAATCCAGCGCGACGCGTCCATCCTGCCACCCCTCTTTTCCCGGAACGAGGTTCTCCGTCCGGTAATCGCAGGAGAACTCCAGATGCGTGGTCCCCTCGGGAATGGGAATCTCCCGCGGAAGATGTCCGGGGCCGGAAAGAAGCAGCGATGCGGAAATCCCGTCCCGGCGGATCGAGAGGTTCTTCTGATCCTTCGGAAGCTTTCCGCTCTCCGTCCCGAGAAAATTTTCAAAATAGAGAAGATCGCCCCCCTCCACGGGGAGGACCTGAATTCCGGAGCAGAGAAATTCTCCTCCCGTTCCGAAATGAACCGGCGTGACGCGGAAGCGGGTCGCCCCCTCCGGAACAGTATACACCCGGGAGAAAAGTTTCCATGCTGTCGTCTCTTTCGCATGAGGCACTTCCGGCCAGCCTCCGACCAGTTTGCCTGCGTCGTTCAGAAAGGCCAGCGCGACGCGTCCGTCCTGCCATCCCTCTTTCCCGGGAACAATCTTCTCCGCCTTGTACAGGCAGGAGAACTGTATTTTTTTCGTTTCGGGGGGTAGTCTCAGATCCCCGTCGATCCGATCACCCGGCTTCAGCGAAAGGACCGTTCCGGATTCCGTTTTGCGGATTCCCGCTTTCCCGCTGCTCTTCCATGACGCCGGAAGCGCACTGCCTTCCGAAGCGGTCCGGAAATCCTGGTGGAGAAGCGCCCCTTCCGATGGAGGAATGATGCTTTTCTCCTGCGAGAACAGTGGTGGAGCCCCCAGAATCAGGAGGGCGGAAGAGAGAGCCGAAGCGGTTCGAAAACATGATTTCAGCATAAGGAAAACACTCCCTGGTTATTGTTTTTCTGTGAGATTGATATAATTTTCAGCGGGTTTCCAGATAGTAGTAGTTCTGTTTCCCGTTTTTTCCTGCCATCAGGACGCTCTGGCGCATCCAGGCGACGTGACCGTCGGCCATGCCGACATTGATTCCGTTTTCATGCCGGTTTCCGACCGCCGGATCCGGTCCTCCCCACGTGCAGCCGGGATACCAGAGCTGAGCCAGTTCGGAAGCGTTGCTTTTGTACCAGTCGGTTGTATCGCCGAACAGGATGCTTTCCGAGGCCTGTTTGATGGAGGCGAGTTTTTTTCTCCCCAGCGTGTTGGAGTCGCTGGTTCCCATCCGGACGTTCCATCCGTACCCGGACAGGTAATCGTTTCTGTGGACGACCGGACAGCGGAAGATCCCGGTGTACAGCAGAGGACTGCCGTAGGAGTCGGAATCGGAGATTTTCAAATTCAGATAGGAGGAAATTTCCCACCGCCAGCAGGTCACGCGGTTGGAGGGCGGATCGGTGCTCAGGACCGGCAGATAATCGTTGTGGTCGGCCACATACATTTGAACGGCGTTGGCGATCTGTTTCTGATTTCCGATGCATTGAGTCTGATGAGCTTTTCTTCTTGCCTTGTTCAGGGCGGGCAGAAGCATTCCCGCGAGAATCGCAATGATCGCAATTACAACGAGGAGCTCNNGCAATGATCGCAATTACCACAAGAAGTTCCACAAGAGAGAAAAAACGCTTGCGCCGCATGATCCCATTCTCCTTTTTCCGATGTTTTTTGGTGTTTCCGGTGCTAATTATACAACAAAATGATCTTTAAAACCTTGAAAATCAGCGCAGAAATCTTGAATATTCTGCCAAAAGGGGTATTTTAATCCAAAAAAACAGGAGCCCGTATGCAGAAAGCTCTTTTCCTGATTCCGGAAAAATATCTCGGGGCCTTTACGGTCTGCTGTTCTCCGCAGAACTACAGGGATCAGCTTTCGGACTGCTGGCACTACCATGATTTTGACGAACTGGTCGTTGTCTGTTCGGGGGAGGGAATGCATGTGACGGAGCGCGGGACCTATCCGGTCCGGCGGGGAGATGTGTTTCTGATCCCGTACGGAGCATCGCACGGATATGAGCAGCTGAAGAATTTCTCCATTGCCAATCTGATTTTCCATCTGCACGAATGGAGGAGGAAATGGGGGGATCTGACCGATTCCATCGGATACAACATCTTCTTTGAAAACAATGTGACGTTTCAGGAGAAATACCGTTTCCGCAACCGTCTGACTCTGGACGCCGAGGAGCTGGAAAAATGCGAGTCGATTTTTTCACAGATGTTGCGGGAACAGACGATACGCTCCTCCGGCTGCCGGGCGATGAACGAGGCGCTGTTTATGGAGTTGTGTGTTCTGATCTGCCGGGCGTTTTCGCGAGCGGAACGGAAATCGCTTTCGGAAATCAGCAATCTGAGCCGTCTTCTGGAGTTTATGAAGCGGCACTATATGGAGGAGCTGCCTCTGCCGGAGCTGGCCCGTCGCGGACACTGTTCGGTGTCCTCCTTGTGCCGTCTGTTCCGCAGTGCGCTGGGAAGGAGTCCGGGGGAGTATCTGAATACTCTGCGTCTGGAGCGGGCGGCGAAGGAGCTGCGCGAGACGGAAAAATCCATATCCGCCATCGCATTTTCCTGCGGATTTCAGGACAGCAACTACTTTTCATTCCGCTTTTCGCGGCATTTCGGCTGTTCTCCGCGGGAATANNGGCCAGCCGCTCCGAGCGCAAATCCTGAGACCGGGGAAGAGCCCGCCGCGTTTCCGGGGATCTGCTCTTTGCCGCCGGATCCGGAAAGACGGGATTCTGCCGGGTCCCCGGATTTTGCTCCAGGAACCCGGAGATCCGATTCTGTCGAATCTGCTTCGCGGAACGGG
>DDJH01000129.1 GCA_002338895.1 Lentisphaeria bacterium UBA1829
AAAATTTCCGCCGGGGAGGTCGGTTCGGCCAATCGAGCCGCTGAAGAGCGTATCTCCCGTAAAAATCGCATTCAGGGAAGAGAAATAATAGCAGACCCCTCCCCTCGTATGTCCGGGAGTCGAAAGAATCGTGAAGTCGTCGTAGACAGGAGGCCAGGGAGCCACCGGAGGAAGATTTTTCGCCGGCGGAAGGAACGGAAGAAGGGCGTTCTCCCGGCTTTGGTAGAGTGGTACGTCATCCGGTGGAACGTAAATGGCTTTCACTTTCAGTTTTTCCGCCAGTTCCCCCGCACCGCTGATGTGATCCACATGCGCATGGGTCAGCAGAATCACAAATTCCGAGGCTTGAAAACGGGTCGCATTGGCATAGAGTTTATCTGCATCTGCTCCGGGATCAATGATGAAAAGCGGACCGTTATCCCGGGGAAATACATAGTAACAATTGGTTTCGAACACGCCGACCGTCTCTACCAGGATCGTCGGTGCCGTATACAGTTCTTCCGACATGGAACTCCCCTTCCCTGCTTGTTTTCACTCGATTGGATCTAGGATCTCTCCCGCTTTCTCAAATAAAACGGGAGAGATTGCATTTTGTTCTGAAACGGTCGCGTCAGTTCTGAGCCGCTTTTTTCTGCCAGGAATCCTTCAGAGCCACTGTCCGATTGAACACCGGATGCCCCGGCGTGGAATCCTTGACGTCCGGACAGAAGTAGCCGGTCCGTTCAAACTGAACCGCAATTCCCGGAACGGCATTGACCAGTGCCGGTTCAATCAGGCAGTCTGCTTCTTTCAGGGAATCGGGATTCAGATAATTTCTGTAATCCTCTCCCTCCGGAATCTCCCCGACATCTTCAATGGTGAACAGACGGTCGTAAAGACGAACCTTCGCTTTCTGCGCATGTTTTGCCGAAAGCCAGTTAATGGTTCCCTTGACCTTTCTTCCATCCGGAGCGTTCCCTCCCCTGCTGGCGGGATCGTAGGTGCAGTGGATTGCCGTGATCCGCCCGTCCGCATCCTTGTCGACGGAAACGCAGGTGATCAGATAGGCATACCGGAGACGAACCTCCGCTCCCGGTGCAAGCCGATGGAACTGTTTGATCGGATTTTCCATAAAATCCGTTGCCTCGATCCAGAGCTCTTTCGAGAAGGGAACCTTGCGGGTTCCGGCATTCGGATCTTCCGGATTGTTGATCGCCTCCATCTCTTCGACCTGGTCTTCCGGATAATTGTCCAGAATCAGTTTCACGGGGTTCAGAACCGCCATGTAACGGTTTGCGGTCTTATTCAGCTCCTCCCGGATGCAGTAGTCCAGAAGAGCAACATCGGTCAGACTGTTGAATTTCGTCACGCCGACCTTTTCGCAGAAGTACCGGATTGCAGCCGGCGGTACGCCGCGGCGGCGGTATGCGCAGATTGTCGGCATACGGGGATCATCCCAGCCTGCCACCCTCCCCTCTTTGACCAGCTCCAGAAGTTTGCGCTTGCTCATCACCGTATAGGTCAGATTGAGACGGGCAAACTCCGTCTGCTGCGGATGGTTCGGAGTCTCCAGTGCATCCAGAATCCAGTCGTAAAGCGGACGATGAATCTCAAATTCCAGTGTGCAGATCGAGTTTGTAATTCCTTCAATCGCATCGGAGAGGCAGTGGGCGAAGTCGTAAAGCGGATAGATGCACCACTTGTTCCCCGTTCGATGATGGTACGCATGACGAATCCGGTAGATCGCCGGATCACGCATGTGCATGTTCGGCGACGCCATGTCGATTTTAGCCCGGAGCACATACGCTCCATCCGGAAATTCTCCGTTTTTCATCCGCTCGAACAGCGCAAGATTCTCCTCCACCGGACGATCACGGTTCGGACTGGGCTTCCCCGGCTCCGTCAGAGTTCCCTTGTACGCCTTGAACTCCTCGTCGCTCAGATCGCAGACGTAGGCCTTGCCCCGTTTAATCAGTTCCACCGCATACGCATAGAGCTGATCAAAGTAGTCCGACGCATAGAACAGATTCTTTCCCCAGTCCCATCCGAGCCAGCGGACATCCTCCAGAATGGACTCCACATATTCGGTGTCCTCCTTGGTCGGATTCGTATCGTCCAGCCGCATATTGCAGTGTCCGCCGTATTGCTTCGCAAGGCCGAAATTCAGGCAGATGGATTTTGCATGACCAATGTGGAGATATCCGTTCGGTTCCGGCGGAAAGCGTGTAACAACCCGTCCTCCGTGTCTTCCGGTTCTCAGATCCTCGTCAATGATCTCGGTGATAAAATTCGCTGAATTCTCGGTTGTTGCGTCCATAATACGGCAAACTCCTTAAACTTAATGTTGACGCAGGTAATATAAATGAATTTTGCCGCATTTCCAGTCAGGCCTTCTATTTTCTTTCAAATTCCGCTTCGATCAGCGATGCCGCCGCGGCCGCCAGAGAATCCGGCAGCGCAATCTCCTCTCCGTTTTTCCGGTAATTCTCTTCCGTCCAGGCCGGATCCTGGCGGAGGATCGCGTTCAGTTCCAGGAAGGAAATGCCGCGTTCCCGGCGCAGCTCGCGAAGAGATTTGTGCAGTTTCTGTTCTTTCTCTTCCAGCATCCCGTAGCGGCGCGGAGAAAGCGGAAGCGGGGTGGATAGAACAATCGTCCGAATCTTTCCGGAAAGGGAAAGTCGTTCCAGAAGCAGCGAAATCATGTTCATTTCCTCCCGGAATCCCAGGATCCCCTGACGGGCGGACGAAGGCGGGATCACAAGGGCCCCATCCGCATCCGAAGCAGCGATCCGGCGGCATGCCTCCGGCAGTGTCTCCATCACCGCGCTTCCCGATGGCAGAGAACTCCGGCTCCAGGGAAGAAATTCCAGTTCCATCCCGAACCGGGCAAAGCCGGAAGTCAGTTTCTCCTTCAGAGCGGAAGAGTCCTCCGCAATCACGAGAATCTTTTGATGCCTTCTCCACTCCGCACCCAGTTTTCTGGGCAGTTCCCATGCACGGATCTCGTGCAGCGACGACCGATGAAGGATGGGGAGCAGACGCCGCCCTTCCCCGTCGAGCAGCCCTTCCGGCGAGGTCTGAAGATCGTCCGGAAGCGCGGAAACCGGCAGAATCCGAAGCGAACGGGAATCCGCCAGAAGTCCCGGTAAAATCAGACGGAACTCCGCCGTAATCTCCTGCTCGATCATGCGCGCATCCAGCGGATAACTGCGTTTTATGATCTGATTCTTCGCGTACCGATCCTCATGCTCCATCGGAATTGCGGAAACGGGAATATACTCCTCCTTCGATGCGAAAACCGGATTCATCCCGGCGGAAACCGAGAACAGTGCGGTGTAGGCTGTCGGCAGTCCGGAATTGATCTCCAGCGTAATCGACGCATACTCGTCGTCATACAGAAAATACGGCGCCCAGAGCCGGAGAGAGAGATCCGGGCGGAGCGGAACCTTGATCCCCGTCCTCTCCTTGCGGATCACTTCCAGCGGAAGATAATCCGGACTTTCCGGAATCAGCTTCAAAACCGGCATATCCGGATGGCGGAGCGCGAAAACCGAAACCTCCGACGGATAGGTCCGTGAATCCAGTTCCCAGTGCCAGCGGTAGTCCGGATTGAGCACCTGATACCGATCCAGCGAGTAGGAGTGATGCTTTGCGGTGAAAAGCGCCAGTGAATCATCCCGCAGAACAATGGGATAGCGTTTCCCGCTCTTCGTTTCCGATCGTGCGGGGAAGAGCGGAATCGCCGGTGCGAAATCGTCTTCGGTCAACAGCCGGAACGCCCCCTCCCCTTTTTTCCGCCAGGAGAGCGCCGCCCAGTTTGCGATCGGACCTTTGTAGTACAGAAATTCCAGGAAGTGAGACCCGCGGGAAAGCGGGACGGTCAGAATATCGGAGGAGCCGATCGCGTAGGAGTTCGGATTTTGAAATTCCCCGAACCGTCGGAGAAGCGTTTTGCCGTTGATCCGCAGAATCCGGGTCGAATTCGTATTCAGACGAAACTCGTACTCTCCGGCCTCCTCGACAGCAAGATTGCCCGAAAAACAGGCGACGAAATTCCGATCGGTATCGAATGGACGCTGAGTAAAAAAGATCCGCGAGACGTCGCTGCCTCTTCGCCGGTTCTGAAAGTGGGAAAAGAAAACCGATTCCAGCGTGTCGGTCGCCACAATCCGGACCGAGTGCACCTTGTCGCAAAGGCGCCGGATCGCCTCCTTGTACTTCCGGCAGATCTTCGGATCCGTCTGCCGTTTCTGAACCAGGGCGGTATGCAGATCCCCCAGAAACGCCGTCTGCGCCGTTGCAAATTCTCCGATTCGTTTCCAGAGTTCCCGTCGATTGCGGATCATCGGGGAATTCTGTTTCAGGGATTCGATGGACCCGGCCTCTTCCGGTGAGTTCGGATAACGCCGGCTGATATCCTGCTGGCGGAGACGGAAGTTTTCCGGGACCGGCGTCAGACGGGAATTCCACCGTTGAAACCGCTGCTTCTTTGGATATCCGTAATAAATATAATAGGAGATTTTCCGATCCGCCGCGGGCAGCAGAAAATGGTCGTTGTCATATTGATGGATGGAAACCGTTTTCCCATCCCCGGTGAACACGCGGACCCCGTTTTCCAGTGTCGCGGGAAGACAGATCTTCTTGAAATCCAGATATCCATATTCCCCCGTGACATCGTGGTCGACACGCAGCCGGTACAGCGCCTCTGAATCCTGCCACTCCACCGCCGCCGCGTGAAGCAGAAGGAAAAACAGAAAATAAAAACTCCTCATTTTGTTCATTTTCCCCCCTCCCCGACAGGAAAGACCTTGAATGCTAGATCCAGCCGGATGTCCGGCGCCTTGATATGGAGTTTCCCTCCGGCGGAATAATCCAGAAAACTGGAGGAAACCGCCTCGCCGCTCATCGTATCGAACCAGCGGACCAGATACAGTCCCTTCGCCAGCGAGGTCTTCGGATACAGCACGATCCGCCGGGAAAGCGGGACCTCCATCTGCTCATTTCGATAATTTTTCAGCTCGGATACATTGTAGAACCATCCGTAGAGAATCTTCTGATCCTGCTTGAGAAACAATCCTGAAAGCTCCGGACGCGGAAAAAACAGCTTCTGAATCCGGCCCGGAAGTCTCTCCCGAAGCGGCTGAAGAAAGGGCTGCGGATGGACCGTCGGACGGGATGAAACGGAAAGAATTCCATATTCCAGCTGTCCTTTTGTCAGATCAATGCCCTTCAGGTAGTTGCTGAACCCTTTGAAGTGCGCATATTCGTTGTTGATATGGATGAAGTCGTGCCACCAGAGGAGCGGAGTGCCCGCATGACGCGTGAACAGTGCGGCCCAGACTCCGCCATGAATGTCCGCCTTGAGCTGCGACCAGCCGCCCGCCGCATTTGTCCCGCCGTATTCCGTAATGAGAACGGGCTTCAGAACCGGAGCGATCCGGTCCTGATGAAGCTGCATCTGGTTTACGATCGGGATACGTGCGTTCCGATAGGCGTCGCAGCAGACATGTGTCAATTCCGGCGGATCAATGGCAAGATCCTTCCATCCCATCAGGTTTCCGATTTCTCCACAGATATGGGTCGCTGTCAGAAACGGTGCCTGTGTGGTTTGTTTGATGTCGTTTGCTGTCATTTTATGCCATTTAATCATATCTTTTCGTACTTTCCATGCGCTTGCGACAAGGTCGACTTCGCTCCACTGCTCCAGAGCAAAAATGGCGGGATCGGCTCCCCAGCGGGCCGCGATGTAGCGGTTGCGCTTCCGGGCGTATTCGATGGCGCGTGGATTGCTCCAGAACTCTTCGGCGGAGGAGAGGAAGCCTCCGTTGGCTTTCGCAAAGATCCCTTTGGCATTGTAGGGAGAGTCGTACCATTCCGGATCGCAGATGTCCGCAACCTTCCCGTGATTGTCCAGAACAAGATTGATGTAGACCCCGTGCTTCCGGGCGAAATCCAGCAGAAGATCCAGCTTCCAGGCGGTCTGCATGTTGTAGTGACCGAGACCGTAGAATCCGTTCCGGGAGGAACTCCACTCGATCGCATACGTCCAGGAGGCCATCCAGACCTCGATCAGATTGACCCCGTTTTCCGAACAGCGCTGGATATATTCCTCGTAATCGACATTTCCCCGGTCGGGCAGATGCGGAAACCGGCAGGCCCGTTCACTGCGCTGATCAGTATTCGAATGGATGTTGATCCCAACCGGGAAATAAAAATCTCCGTTATCGTATTCAAAATACCGCGGATTGCGGCGGCTGACCCGGATAAAGCCCGGATGATCGGAATCTTCCACCGGAACGGTCCGCCATTCCGAAAACACCGTTCCGGTATGGTTCGGATCGGTGGAGTCGGTCATCCGCAGACGAAACTTGTACACCCCTTTTTCCTTTGGAATATAGCGGAACTCCCAGAACGGCAGTCCCTGAAGAGAGACCCGTTCCGCCGTAAAATGAAATTGGCGCAGGCAGTCAAAGGAGAAGAACGCAGGCCAGGTTTGTATCGTATCCGGAGCCGATGGGGTTATGACCTCGAAATCCACAGCGATTTCATCGGGATTGAACGGATTGAAATACTCTTTGTCCAGCTGAAAGCGGGAGAGGATCCGTTCATATTTCACGCCGCGCTCCGGAAGGCGCCAGTCAAGAGGATGCGGGAAGCGGACGCTCTCCCGTTTTCCTTCCAATTGCGGCGGGCGCATTGTGATGGTTCCGTTCTGCTCGCTGTCGCTGTAAAGAGAAACGCCGGCGGCGAAGATCCGCGACGCAAAAAAGCCGCTCCACGCCGCATGATGTCCTTGCGGAAACAGATCCTGACCGGAACGATCCAGACGGACCGAAAGACGGGTCCATTCGCCCGGTTTCAGCGAAAACTCCTCCCCGGACTGGAACCATGCGCCATCCTTGTCCTTGACAAAGATCCAGGCTTTCAGCGGAGAGCGGATCCCGTCGGCTTTCACGTCGATCGAGAGACTTCCCGCCTCGAATGCAGCCCGGTCGGGTGCGAACAGAAAACGTTGACGTTCCTTGTAGAGAAGGGCTCCGCCGGGGAACGAAGCGTTCAGGATGGCGTTTCCATCCGTCTGTCGGGGAACGTCCCCTGCCCCGCGGCATTCCGATTTCCATTCGCCGGGAAACGGAGTCGCCGCGGACAGCAGCCCGAAAACCAGAAACAGGGGGAAAAGTGCGGAAACAAATTTCATGGATCTTACTTCTGTGTCCAGGAGTTGACTTCCCAGGCGGGCGGTCCGCTGTAAAAGATATTGCCGTCATACGAAAGATTGTAGACCGGTGTGTTGTTCTTTTCCGGTGTGAGCCCCTTCATGTGCCAGAAGCAGCGGAGAACAGGAAAGGTCGACTGACGATCCCGGAAAGGAGTCGTATTGTCCTGAAAGAGCTGCGTTTGAGATCCGTCCACCTTGCCGGCCATGCCGGCAGGCGCCATGCTCCGGAGCTGATAATATTTCAGATCCCACCATGTCGCGTCCGGACCGGCGTCTTCCGCCAGTTCCCAGGAGGCTTTGACATAGGCAAATTCGTAGAAATAGCTGATCCGCAGCTGTGTCCGGGGGTCGTCCGATGCGATGTTGCGGCTGCTTTCCGCCGCGCGGGGGAAATCATAGGCCTCTACGAACTTGTCCGAGCTGCTGCCGTCCGCTCCGGTGGTCGTCCCGGGAACGTTGAGACGCCACTCGTTGTACGGATACGTGACATTCTGCGGATTCTGATCCCGTTTGCAGACATAGACCTGAGCCGACGGAATATAGCTCGGAAACAGANNTAGGTCATGAATGCGGTCCCAAACTGTTTCAGATTGTTGATGCAGTGCAGATCAATCGCCTTCTCTCTCGCATGGTTCAGCGCGGGGAGAAGCACCCCGACCAGAATCGCGATCACCGCTATGGTAATCAGCAGCTCAATTAAGGAAAACGGCTTTCTTTTCATACGACGCTCTCTCCCTGAAGTTTTTTATTGAAATCGGCATCCAGCCCGTGTACGGTTTTCTCCCAGTAAAACGGTTTCGTGAAAATCTGCAGAAACCCTTTCCAGGCTCCGCACGAGATCAGAATCCAGTAGAACGGCATCAGAAGCGCATGGATCGTCAGGTGGAAATATCGTCTCTTCAGCACCGCCGCAAGATGAATTCCCACCAGAAGAAGATTCGAAAGAAACAGAAAAACCGTTCCGGCGCAGAAGATCTGCGACACCAGCGACCAGAACGGACTTTCTCCCGGACCTGTGTAAAGCATCGGCCATACACGCCAGTGAATCCCCGCAAAGTCCACCCCCTGATAGACACTTTCCCGGCTCGTGGACGCCACCAGCAGCGATTCCAGACTCTCCCCCGCAGACAACCCGTGAATCAGCAGAAACAGATACAGCAGCGTCAGCGGCCAGTAAATCAGATTCGTCAGCATCATCAGCGCCGACCCGCCGACCGCCATATACCCCCCGACAGCTCCATACAGCCCCAGTCTGCGGATCGTCGCAATCGGATTGCGGTAGTGCGCCAGATGAGTCTGAATAAATCCCTTCACCCACCGGGAGCGCTGGCGCATCCAGTTCCACAGACGTGAATTGGCCTCCTCCAGCGTTGTGGAATCCAGAACCGTGGTCTTCCAATGGTTTTCATAGATCCGGATTCCCAGTTCGCAGTCCTCCGTCACATTGAACGGATCCCATCCGCCGATCGCTCGCAGGTATTCCGTCCGGAAGTGGTTGGACGTTCCCCCCAGCGGAAGCGGCATGTTGAACTTCTGCCATCCGGCAAGAACCAGATCGAAATAGGTGGTATATTCCACCGTGAAAAAACCGGTCAGGATGTTCTGGCGCGAATTGTAATAATTCAACTTCGCCTGAACACACGCCAGACGGTGATCCTTGTCGCGACGGAACACGACAACGCTTTTTTTCAGCTGATCGCGATCCGGGATATCCTCCGCATCATAGATCACGCAGAACTCCCCTTTTGCCTCCCGAAGGCCGAAGTTGCACGCGCGCGGTTTGGTTTTCGGCTGAGCGTCCGGAATGCGGAGAATGGAAAAACTGGGCGGAAGAGTGGCTTTCTCCAGTTCTGCAGCGGTTTCGGCATCATCGCTTTCCAGAAGCAGTTTCACATCCAGTTTCGAGGCCGGATAGTCCAGTGCGCCGATTCGTTTCAGGATCTTCTGCGCCACCTCCGGTTCCTTGTAGAGAGGAAGGAGAATTGTATAAACCGGCAGGGAATCGTCGGTCAAAGCATCCAGCTCTTCCTGTTTCACCTTCTCTGTTCCGAATCCGCAGACCGTGCAGATTCCGGCGGCAAGGCGCATCAGAACCGCCCCCCCGTACAAAAGCATCAAACTTCCGCAGACGAGAAAGACAAAAAGATCCCAGCGATATTTCAGAAGAAAAAGCAGAAAAAGAATCAGAACACCGTAATAAATTTTCTGTTTTCCTGTTGCAGTGACTGCGGCACAGGTGTCGGGGTGAGTCTCCGCAAATTCACGGGTGATGGGATCCAGCTGGCTGAATTTCGGTCGGTTCTCTGACATAATTTCATCCGGAACGCTGTTGAATGATCCCGGCGATTCTTTCTTTCATTCATCACATTGTTTCTGACGGTTTCTGGATATGCGACTCTTCCATAAGAAGGGAATTATAGCAATGTTTTTGCAAAAAGTCAAGTCGGGAAGCGGATTTTCCGGAAAATGGTGCTTGTTTTTCCGGAAAAGAGGAATACACTATTCCTGAAAACAGGGGCAAAGCGGAAAATAAAAAGAGGGTGCGAATGGAAAATTTTTCTCTGGATGTCAAGAATATTCGACGGGAAAGCTCGCTGTTTCTTCCCGTTTCCTATATTGCATACAGAAAAAAGGACTGCTGTCCGAACCCGAATCCCTTCCGGCAGACGGTCAACTTCGGAGTAATCCTCTCCTCCCCGACCGGAAGAACTCGTTATCAGATCAACGGCCAGCTGTTTGAATCCAGTGTTCCGGCATTTGTTTTCACCTGTCCCGGCCCCGAATATGTCCAGCCGGATTCAGAACCGGTGGAAAAAATCTACATCTCCTATCCGCCGGAGACTCTTCCGTATTTCCGCTTCTTCACTGTGCCGGAGCATGTGCTCACGCCGTTCCGCGCGGATTTCAATCTGGGCGGAATCCTCAATGAGATCGATCAGCACTGCCGGAAAATCCGTCACCCGGGAGAAGCGGACCGCCTTGACGCCTGCTGGATGCGCATGATCCAGGAAATTCAACTTTCCGCCTCCCTTCAAAACAGGGACCGTGACCGGACGGATGAAGCCGTTTATCTGATTGCAACCTATCTGGATCTGCATTTTGCGGAGAATCCGGATCTGGAGACTCTGGCCCGGCACCACGGAATGTCCTACCGGACCTTTCTGCGGCGCTGGAACGCTCTTTTTTCCCTGACGCCCGCTCTCGCCATCCGGAAACGGAAAATCCGGGAGGCATGCAGGCTCCTGGAAGAGACCAGTTTGAAAATTTACGAAATCGCCGCAAGGGTCGGTTTCGAGGATCCATATTACTTCATGCGGATTTTTCATGCGGATATGAAACAGTCCCCCTCCCGCTATCGGAAGGCTCTTCGGGAACAAGGGGAACGGGAGACAAAGGAGATCGAAAATCAAAACCACCGGCTTAGCCGGTGGTATGCTCCACGCCTTCAAGGCGATATTGCCGGCAGCCCGACACGGGCCCTGAAAAAATTCGCCAATTGCAACTTTTCCACAGGCCGCCGCTAAAGCGGCCTCATTGTTTTATCTTTCAAAAAAACTTTTAGCACAATAACCAGCTGAGTTTTTGGCTCTTTGCTTATTTTGTCGAGGT
>DDJH01000236.1:0-786 GCA_002338895.1 Lentisphaeria bacterium UBA1829
TATTCCGCTTTTCAAAAAAATCAAGTAGAAAAGAAAGAAAAATTAAAAAATATCCTCGTTCCCTCTTCCCCTCAAGAACGGAATCATACAAAACAGATACGCGAAATGCATTGATCAAAATTTTCCCGTCCACTGAGAATGTCGATCTCCACTCGAAGAAACTGTATGTCGATATCCCGCCGGTCCAACCGTGGCATTCGAACAGCATCCTTCTCCGTCGTGACGATCAGATCCGCTCCCGCAGCTTTCGCATCATTGATAAAATCTATCATCTCCTGCTGACGGTACCGATGGTGGTCCGCATAGTGGCGCTTCAAGACAAGCTCCCCTCCCAGATCCTCCAGAAATCCCTCAAAACTCGCAGGATTCGCGATCGCCGAGATCGAGGCAAGTTTCTTCCCCTGAAGTGTCTCCAGCGGAAAACGTTTCCCCCGGTCAAACACATCCTCCAGGTACTTCGGCTTGTGACAGCATTCGATGATCTCCGCCCGATGGTTGTGCTTCCGGATAAACTCCTTCAGATGACGAAGACGCGGTGAGCCATCCGATTTAGTCAGAAATACATAGTCCGCCCGGAGTAGATGCTCGATCGGCTCCCGCATCAGTCCGCGCGGAAGGACATGGTGATTGTCAAACGGAGACGTCGAATCCACCAGAACAATGTTGATGTGCGCCTTCAGACGAAGATACTGAAAGCCATCGTCCAGAATCAGTACATCCGTGCCGAATTCATCAATGGCGTAAAGTCCCGATTTCACCCGGTCTTTGTCCACCAGAACCGCCACC
>DDJH01000236.1:795-1981 GCA_002338895.1 Lentisphaeria bacterium UBA1829
CCCGCCGTGATGGAGTCGTGAAGAAGATTCTTCCCGTCTGAAACCACGCGCGGTGGAACTTCCATCTTCTTCGAAAACAGACGCTTCCGGAGTTTCTCAAAAAAACCGCGCTTGTCCCGGCTCCGGTAGCCTCGGCTCAGAACCGCCACTTTCCGCCCCTTCTGCGAGAGCGTCCGCGCAAAAATCTCCACAATCGGCGTCTTTCCCGTTCCTCCGCATGTCAGATTCCCGATGCTCACCACCAGACATCCGATCGCCCGGTTCCGGATCACCCGGTTGTCGTAAAGCCAGATCCGCGTGTTGATCGCTCGAAGATAAAAACGCGACGCAACAAACAGAAGCCCTTTCACAAACGAATCAAACGGCGCTTTCCGGCGCTCCCGGATGATTTCAATGAAGTACTGCTCAATATGTTCCCCGACTTCCCGCAGAGTCATACAAACTCTCCGATCCGGTCGAGCTGGTCCGCATGCGTGAATGTGATCGCGTTCCAGCCGCGCTCCCGTGCGGCCGCTGTATTGCACGGCTTGTCGTCAAAATAAAGATCCGGAACCCCGTGCCGGGATTCAAACAGAGCATACATCGCCGAATCCGGTTTCCGGGCGCCCGCGTCAAAACTGAACACCCCGTCGGAAATCAGATGCGCGCATGGAAATGTCCGGCTGATCTGGTCCAGATGCAGACGCGATATATCCGACAGGTACACAAAACGAACCCCCATCGCCGCATACTTCCGGATGCGCTCCGGAACTCCGGGCATCGGTTCTCCGAGAATCCGGTTCCATCCGTTCACAATCTCCGTTTCGCTGAAGCGGTTCCCCAGAACCCTGCGGACGAGGGCGATCCATTCCCTCTCCTCCATGCGTCCGCATTCCAGGTCGCAGAAGGAGTCGACAATCTCTCGCGGCACCTCTTCTTCCGATGCAAGACCAAGCGCCCGGAGCGCCTGGTCCGGATGCAGCGCGATACAGACATTCCCGATGTCCAGCGCAACTGTGACTGTCTTCCCCATGCCGGTTCGATCCTTTCTGCGGAGTGTTCGTTATTTCGTATAGCGGAGGTACGCTTCCACAAACTGATCAATGTCGCCGTCAAGCACCGCCGCCGTGTTGCCGGTTTCGCAGCCCGTGCGCAGATCCTTCACCATCTGATACGGCTGGAGAACGTAGGAGCGGATCTGGCTGCC
>DDJH01000236.1:2050-10688 GCA_002338895.1 Lentisphaeria bacterium UBA1829
GTGATGCGGACGGCGGAGTCGGTCCGGTTGACGTACTGACCGCCTGCTCCGCTGGCGCGGTAGGTGTCGATCCGCAGGTCTTTTTCGTCAATCTGGATGTCGAGATCCTCCTTGAGCTCCGGGAATGCGTCGGCGGAGGCAAAGGAGGTGTGGCGCCGCGCGTTGCTGTCAAACGGGGAGATCCGGACCAGACGGTGTACGCCTTTTTCGGACTTGAGATAACCGTAAGCATTCAGCCCGTTGACCTGGAACGTCACGGATTTCACACCGGCTTCCTCACCTTCCAATCCCGGAANNGTAGCCGTAGGCAAAATCCCCTTCCACACGGAGGGTCGCGCTTTTGATTCCCGCTTCATCGCCGGGCTGCATGTCGATGATCTCATCCTTGAAGCCTTTGCGTTCGAACCAGCGGCGGTACATGCGCAGAAGGATGGAGGCCCAGTCGCAGGATTCGGTGCCGCCGGCGCCCGCATGGATGAAAAAGAAGCAGTTCATCCGGTCGAATTTGCCGGAAAGGAAGCTCAGAAGTTCCATTTTGTCGATCTCCTTTTCCAGATCGGCATAGGCGGTGTCGGCCTCGGCAAGGAACGATTCGTCCTCGGCGGCAAACTCCGCGAGCGCGCAGAAGTCGTCGGAATGTTTCCGGAGATTTTCAAACGGTTCCACGATGTTTTTCTCGGAGCTGAGTTTCTGAACGGTTTCCTGGGCTTTCTCCTTGTCGTCCCAGAAATCGGGCCGGGTCATGACACCTTCCAGCTCCCGGACCTGCGCCTGATGGTCCGCAATCTTCAGAAATTTGGCCAGATAGGCAACTCTTTCTGAAATTTCTGCGGATTTCGATTTTAATTCTTCAATAGTCATGATACATTTCCATGGTGTTGATTTTTTGGCACCCTGCAAAATTTTTTAAACAACCGTTGTCGTTTAAGCAAACCTTACTGAAAGGAGTAATATAATGCTGAATGCGTCAAGTTTAAAGTTTTTTGACGAATTAATGCGGACTTCCGGGCCTTCCGGATTCGAAATTCCCTGTGCCGCGGTCTTCCGGAAGCGTCTGGAACCCTTCGCCGACGAGCTCTATGTGGACGTGACCGGAAACTCCATCGCCATTCTGAACCCCGATTCCCCGTTCCGGATCATGCTGGCAGGGCATTACGACGAGATCGGATTCCAGGTCGTCTACATCACCGACGAGGGACTGATCACCTTCCGCGCCGTCGGCGGCATCGACAAGGTTACTCTGCCCGGACTCGAAGTCGACATCCTCACCGCCTCCGGAAAGGTCCCCGGCGTGATCGGCCGGAAGCCGATTCATCTCCAGACCCCGAAAGAGCGCGAAACCGTGATGGAGATCAGCGATCTCTGGATCGATATCGGCGCGGAGAGCCGGAGCGAGGCGGAAAAGATGGTCTCCATCGGAGACCCCGTCGCATTCCGGGTCAACTACGCCCGCTTCGGAAAGAACCGCGTGATGTCCAAGGGACTCGACGACAAGATCGGGGCGTTCGTGATCGCCGAGGCTTTCCGTCTGCTCGCGGAGCGCGACTGCAAGCTCGGAGTCTATGCGGTCGGAACCGTTCAGGAGGAGCTCGGACTCCGCGGCGCAAAAACAAGCTCGTTCGCCATTGATCCGCAGGCCGCAATCGCGGTCGACGTCGGATTCGCCACCGACGTCCCCGGCGTCGAAAAGAAACAGTGGGGCGATGTCACACTCGGAGGCGGTCCCATCCTCTGCCGCAATGCCGACATCAATCCCGTCCTCTATTCCAAACTGATCGCCGCGGCAAAAAAAGGCAGGATCCCCGTTCAGATCGAGGCCGGACACCGCGCCAGCGGCGGAACCGACACCGCGCAGATCCAGCTCTCCCGCGCCGGCGTCGCCACCGCTCTGGTCAGCATTCCGAACCGCTATATGCACACCCCGGTCGAAATGTGCGACCTCCGCGATGCGGAAAACGCCGCAGAACTGATCGCCGCCACCATCGCCTCTCTAAATGAAAAATCCACCTTCATCCCGGGAATCGACGGCGAATGAGCGCCTGGCTTCACATCTTTTCCGGAAACGACGATTTCTCCATCAAGCAGCAGGTCGCAAAGTGGATCCGCGAACGCTGCGGAGAATCGCCGGAGGACAACCCCGCTCTGGAGATCATCCGCGGAGACTCCGATACGGAAAAATATGACGAACTCCTCGATCAGTTCATCAACGCGCTGACCACTCCGCCGTTCCTGACCCCGGAGAAAATCGTCTGGCTTCGTCACTTCAACAAGTTCGACGAAGCCTTCGCCGAGCCCACCTCCAGGAAGCGCAGAAACCGGCTCGACTACATCGCCGATCTCTTCAAGGAGGGGCTCGCCGACCGGATCACCGTTGTCATCGACGGCCCCGGCCTCGACCGGAAACGCTCGTTCTACAAAACCTGTTCCGCCATCTGCCAGTCCGGCGGCGGATCCATGAACTGGTTCGAGAAAATCGATCCGAAGGCCCGCGATTTCAGCGCCTCCATGACCCGCAAGGTCCGGGAGCTCTGTTCCGAAGCCGGAAAACGAATCTCGGCGGACGCCGCCGCCTTCCTCGCGGAAACCTCCGGCGGAGATCTGCCAAGACTCAAAAACGAACTCGACAAGCTCCTCGCCTATACCGAGGGCCAGCCGGAAATCACGCTTCCCGACTGCCACGCGGTCTGCGCCGTGACTCCGGAGGCTCTCTCCTGGGAGTTCTCCGGCGCTCTCGCGGAACGCAATGCCGCAAGGGCCATTGCGCTGATCCCCGCCATCGTCGGAACGCTGGAACAGGGCTCTTCCGGAAAAGTCGAACTGGCAATCCTCGGCGCCGTCTCTTCCGAATTCAAAAAACTTCTGACTCTGAAGTGCGAGGGAGAACGGTACTCCATTCCCGATTCCGCCAGTCCGGCTTATTTCGAAAACCTCTTCGCCGAATTGAAAAGCAGAGGCGTGAAGAACTCTCTGGTCTCCATGCACCCGTTCCGCGCATTCAAAATGTGGGGGAATGTCAAGCGCTTCTCCCCGCAGGACATGGCGGATGTGTTCGATGCCATTTTCGAGGCCAATCGCGCGATTGTCACAGGGGCGGACGCCCGCCGCTGTCTGGAATCCCTGGCCATCCGTGTCGCGGGCGGAACAAAGAAACTTTCCGCAGCCGGACGTGTCGAAAATGCGTCTTTCCGGCGGCGTACAAGCTGACCGTTTTTCGATCCTCTTCCCGCCGCGGAAACCGGCGGGAGCGGATCGGATTCTCCTCAGAGGGAGGTGGGACGGGTGTCGGACTCTCCCTGTTCACAGAGGGATTCAAACGAGAAGTCGCGAAACTCCTCCTGCGTGAAATGGAACCCGTATTTCCGGGCGAGTCTTGCAATGGCGGGGAAGATTTCGCCATCGTCGGGCGCGGTTCCGGAGAAGAGCGCGCTGGTTTCGCACGCCTCCTTCTGAAGCGCGGGATCCTCCGAAAGACGGCGGAAAAACTCTTCCAGTGCTTTCTGGCTCATGAATCAGAACGTCCAGTGTTCATATTCCGGGATTCCGGCTGCCGGCGGAGCAATTTCCTGGAAAGCGGCGGATCCTCCGACGATGCGGCGCATATCCTCTTCGGAAAGCACCTCCAGTTCCTCGCGGAAAGAGCGGAACTCCTCCGCCGAGAACTCGAATCCGTTCCGGGCGGCGAACTGTTGAAATTCAAGAAACGCCGCTTTTGCATGGCGGAGCCGGATTTCGTCGACATGCGCCTGCAGAGCCGCGTTGCGGTCCAGAGCGTCGTAAAATTTGTTGATGGCATCCATACTCATAATCAGTGAACTCCGATTGTCTCTGTCTATATTATGCGTTCCAATGGAAAAGGTTACACCTCTTTTTTCAGATCGGCGAGAAGTTCCGTCAATTTTTCGCGTGCGCGGTGGATCCGGACCTTTGCCGCCACCTCGCTGATTCCCTGAATCCGGGCGATCTGGCGGATGGTGCATTTGCGGATCCGCGCCAGAAGATACGCCTCCCGCACCTTCGGCGCAAGCATGGAGAGCGCCACGTAGATCCGCCATTTGATATGCAGCGTTCCCGGTTCGGAATAGGAGCTCTGCTCGTCGATGGAATCGGGAACTTCGCCGAACGAGAGAAGATTTCTCTCTTTGCGGAAGCGCTCAAACGCTAGATTCTGGGCGATCTTGTAAAGAAAGGGACGCAGCGGCCGGCCGGCTTCGAATGTCGTCCGCTTCTCCCAGGTCCGCACGAAGGTCTCCTGAACAATCTCCTCGGCGACGGCGGCGCTCCCGCACAGTCCGCGGATGTAGTTCCGAAGCTCTTCGGACAGCGCAAAATACGCATCGGTCAGAACCTGTTCCGTGATTCCTTCCGCCGTTTTCTGTTCCGGTCCATCACTTCCCGGCATTCCTGCACTCCAGACTTGTCTGGAGCGAATAGACGCAGTGATTCATCAGTTCGCTCCACTCTTTTCCCATGGTCCGGACCAGCAGTTCCGGCTCGTATTTCCCGGAGAGCTCCATCGCGCGCGCAAACAGAAAGATGCTGAGCGCTCCGCATTGTTCCCAGATGCCCGGCTCCGATCCAAACCGTCTCCGCCACTCCGAGCTGAAACGCGAATCCATCAGGATCGACCCGGAAACCCGCGGGAAGAACACTTCGGACGGAAAATCGGACAACTCCTGTTCCCGGTTCGGCACATCCAGAAGATCCGTCCCGTATACCGGCAGTTTCATCTCCAGCTTTTTCATGACGGCGCCGAGTTTCAGAAGCTCCTCCCGGGTGCCCGTGAAGACGATCGCGTCAAACAGGCGGTTCTCCTGAAAGAATTTGAGAATCTGATAAAAGGTCTGCTCCTCCGCCGGCGGACTGAACGACGTGCGGAACACATCTGTGAAGAAGCGGGTCTCCTCCATCGAACGTTCCAGCCGGGATGCGAAAACCCCTCCGTAGAAGGGATTCTCCTGCGAAAGAATCAGAATATGCTTGTAGCCCTTCTGGCGCAGGCCGTTCACAATCGGTTCCGTCCAGAAGGAGAGGGGAGGGAGAACCGTGAGGAAAAGATCCGGATCGAGTTCCGGCAGTCCGGGCGGAACCGCCGCGATGGGCGACAGAAGCGGAAGCGCATGAAACTGGGTCAGCGCCCGCGACGACGGAACCGTGACGGTGGAAAACGCCCCGATCAGCATCGCCGTCTGAAAATCCTCGCAGAAATCCTGCACAAGAAACTTGTTTTCCGGAAACGTCCCTTTCGAGTCCTCCAGACGCAGCCGGATTCCCCGTCCGAGCACTCCCCCCTCCGCATTGACAATTTCCGCCGCGATCCGGATCCCGTGGATGACCTGTTTGCTGACCGGATCGGCAACCGATGCGGCAATCCCGATATTCCATTCCGTCGAACGCGAAACCTCCGCAATGCGGTTTTTCTGCTGCTTGGAATACTCGTCCTGGACCATGATGTCGCTGTGACGGAATGCCCCGATGGAGAACAGAAGAAGAAAGATCACCAGTGCCGAAAGAAGAAGAATAATTCCGTTTTTCATCGTGTTTCAGACTCCCTGTAAAGCATTTGACGTTCCGCGAGTTCCCGGAAGAGCCCGTCCTGCGCCAGCAGTTCCCGGCAGGTCCCGCACTGTTCCACGCGTCCCTTGTTCAGAACATAGATCCGGTCGGCGTTCACCACGGTCGAGAGACGCTGCGCAATGATAATCCGCGTCACCGGAAAACGTTCCATATTCCGGCGGATCTGCTCTTCCGCCGCGCTGTCCAGCGCATGGGTGGCCTCGTCCATCAGAATGACGGCCGGATTGCCCACCAGGGCGCGCGCAATGAGAATCCGCTGCTGCTGTCCTCCGGAGATCAGCTCTTCGGAGACCATCGTATACAACCCCATCGGCATCTCCTTGAGATCGCGGTCCAGGGCGGCAAGCTGGGCGGCCCGCTCCGCTTCCGCGCGGGTGCAGCCGCTTCCCGTGACAATGTTGTCCAGGATCGTTCCCGGCATCACCCGGCTGTTCTGAAGAATCACGCCAAGCTGACGGCGGACCGCGTGGACATCCAGCGTGGAAAGATCCCGCCCGTTGTAGAACACCGTTCCGGTCTCCGGCTGTTCAAACCCGAGGAGCAGACGCATCAGCGAGCTCTTTCCCGCGCCGGACGGACCGACAATCGCAATGAACTCTCCCGCATTGGCCCTGATCGAAACGTTCTGCAGCACCGCCGGCCCCTCCGGCGAGTAGTGAAATGTCACGTTCGAAAGTTCCACACTTCCGTTGAGCTCCCCCGGCTGCTGCGCTTTTCCCCGTTCCGTCTCCGCTTCGATCAGCGGCATTAGACGCTCGATCTCCGGACGGATCGAGGCAAGACGCCAGAATCCGGAAAAACTCCCCGCCACCCCCTGCTGAAAACAGCCGTACGCGCAGAGAAACGCCAGAAACTCCGGCAATGTCATCTCGCCCCGCCAGAAATTCCCCGCAAACAGGAAAAAGACCAGGGCCGTTCCCGCGGGAAACAGCACATCCAGCAGAGCCGTCCGCGCTCCGTTCCGTCCCATTGCGCGGTCCGCCCGCGTCAGCTGCAGATAGTCGTCCAGATACCGGGAGATCACCCGTTTCTCCGCCCCCGCTCCGCGGATCTTGGCGATCCCGTCCAGAAACTGTTTCAGCATCCCGGCCAGCCGTCCGTTCGCCGCCGCCGCACGGGCTAGTGGACGCCGGTTCAGCAGAAAAAGTCCGCTCATCAGAAGGCAGTAAATCAGATTCAGAAACAGCGCCAGAAGCGCCAGGCGCCAGCTGTAGACAAACAGCATCACAAGACTCGAAAGAGAGAACAGCGCTCCGAGAAACTGGCCGGAAAGCACCGCAAACACCGTCTCCTGAATCCGGATGGCGGAGAGAAGCCGCGTGCACAGCTCCCCCGTGTTGTACTGACGGAAAAAATCAATCTTGACATTCAGAATATGATCGAACAGCGCCGCCTGGAACCGTTCCGTCTGATGGGCCCCGTAGGCAAGAAGCGAGACCTGCGGCGCCAGGCCCAGAAGCGCCGTCGCAAACGTCAGCGACAGCAGCAGAACGGTCAGCTGCCGGAGCTCCAGCGTGTTCGCGGTCGGAATAATTTGTCCTGCCAGATACTCCGTCGCAATCGGCAGGACAAATCCAAGAAGACCGATGCAGATCCCCAGAAACACGATCCGGCGGCCGACCTGCGCCAGACCGTCCAGTGCAAAGAGCGCCAGATCCTTCCGCGTCATCTTCCTGTCCGGAAACTGCTCATAAAAACGGTATACGGCAGAGGAGAAACGGCTCGCGTCTTCCGCGCTCAGCGGCTGCTCGCTCCCGTCCTCCGGGCGGATCCAGCTGGACCGGTGTCCGCGAAGCCGGACTGCGGCCGGGATCCCTTCCGGCCCGTAGAACCCCAGAACCGTTCCGGAAAAAAACTTCCGGAAGTTCTCCGGCAGATGGACCTTCCGCATTCTCCAGCGGTTGCCGGACACCAGATCCCGCAGACGTTCCGGAAGCGCCCGGCTTTTCCGGTCGGTGACCGGGACGGTGAACTCCAGATGGTGATCGGCCGCAATGGTCCGCAGGGCCAGCAGAAGCGGATCCTGCTCCGTGTTCCTTTTCTTCTCTTCCCGCACGATGCCGATCAGGCCGCTCAAGGCCCGGAGCTTGTTCCGCAGTTCGAAGCCGCAGCGGATCTCATCATAGCGTTCATCTTCGATTCTCCGGCGGGCGTTCTCCCGATGCTGTTCCAGGTGTTCCAGAACGGTCCGCGCGTGAAAATCCGAGAGTGCCCGGTCAATGGAATCCGGCAGAAGAGAGGCGGTCCGATGCAGTTTCAAAACCGCATTCTCCACTGCGGTGATGGAGCAGCGGGGGGTCATCAGAATCAGGCTTCCGCTCCCCTGCTTCAGCGTCTCCGGGAACCCCTCGTGCCGGACGGAGCCGGAGAGAATCTCCGCCCAGAGAATTCCGCCGGCGGAGCGCAGAGCGCCGCCTTCCGGGACCTCCAGTTCCGCGGTCTCACGGTCGAACTGAAGGGCGCTGGTGCCGGTCCCCTCCCGGAGCACAAGGCCCGAAAGAAGCGATTCGCACCAGGCGTCGATCTCCTCCGGTCCGGGGAGAGCGGTCCCGAGCGGATGCAGGAGTGTCGGCTCNNTGGAGGCGACCGCGAGCAGACGGCATTCGATCCCCTCGGAGGAGATCCGCGCAGAGGTGCAGAGAAGAATCTCTCCGCTTTTCCGCGTGCAGAGGAAGAGAAGCTCCTTTCTCCGTCCCTTCTCCAGAACTTCGAGAAAGAGATTGACCGCACCGGAATCCAGACGCATCGAACGATGCGTTCCCTCCAGAGAGAGCTCTCCGCCCGAGTTGAGTCGGAGTGTATCTGCTGTCGGATCAGACATGTTCCGCCTCCGTTTCCGCCTCCATCAGGCGCCGGTATTCCTCACAGCGGTGCATCAGCTCCTCATGGGTTCCGCGGTCTGCGATTTTTCCATGCGCCAGAACGAGAATTTCATCACAGTCGCGGATTGTGCTCAGCCGGTGCGCCGCAATCAGACACGAGCAGCCGCGCCTGCGGATCGCCTGGTCGATTTTTTCCTCCGTGACGGAGTCCAGAGACGCGGTCGCCTCGTCCAGAATCAGAA
>DDJH01000236.1:10709-13679 GCA_002338895.1 Lentisphaeria bacterium UBA1829
CCCGCCGGAAAGATTGTTCCCCATCTCGCCGACCGGGACATCCAGAACCGGACCGCGTTCCGCCAGTTCCCGGTCGATTTCCGCATCCCGCAGCGCCTGATAAAGACTCGACGAGTTGCTTTTCTTCTGGAACAGCGTCAGATTCTCTCCCACCGTTCCGGAGAACAGCATGACGTTCTGGTCCACGGACGCGATCGAGCGGACCACCTCCTCCCGCGGACACTCCTCCAGTTTCCGGTCGTTCAGCAGAATGCTTCCCGTCCATGGGCGGTACAGCCCCGATGCAAGTTTCGCAATCGTGCTCTTCCCCGATCCGGACGCCCCGACCATGGCGATTCTCCGCCCCGGATTCAGCACCAGGGAGACATGTTCGATCAGCGGCTTTTCCAGACGGCTGTACCCGAACGAGACGTCGCGCAGTTCCAGTTTTCCTCCCCGCGGCACCGCATCGGACGTGAGGTCGGCAGGCCGCTCCTCCGCTCCGCAGAGCAGAATATCCTCCACCTTTTCCGCTCCGTTTTTCAGCGTCTGCAGTTTCGCTCCGGACATGACGATCCGGTTGACCGGCGCCAGAAACGCCCCGGTCAGCACCGTGAAGGCCATCATGCTTCCCAGAGTCATCTCCCCCTCGATGATCCGCCACGACCCCACGCACAGCACCAGCACGCAGTTCATCCCGAGCAGCAGCGTCGGCAGCAGCGACAGCAGCGTGGAAACATACTGCATCCTCTGCCGCTTCGCCGTATATTCCGCCAGACACCCGCTCCACTCCGCAAAATATTCATCCTCCCGTCCCGCCGCCCGCAGACTCTCCATCATTCCGATCCCCGTCATGCTGCTGGCGACCAGGTGCGAGGAGGAGATCTCGAAACTCTGATTCAGCACCCGGGTCCCGTGCCCGACCAGATTCAGTGCCAGAAAACTCAGTACCGCCGTCCCCGCCGCGATCCCGGAAAGCAGCGGATCCAGATGAACCATCAGAATCAGAAAGAACAGCGCCGTGAAAATCCGGACCCCGTTCGCCGCAATCTGATGAAAGAAAATCCGCGCCAGCTCCCGGTTCAGACTCACCCGCGCCTGAAGATCGCCGGACGATCTCTGCAGAAAAAAATCCATCGGCAGCAGAAACAGGTGCCCGAGCAGATTGAGCGTGTTCTCCGCCGCCAGTTTCAGTTCCCCCCTCCGCAGCGCCACATGCTCCAGCCAGACAAGCGCCGCCTCCACGATCAGCATCACCAGTCCGACCAGAAGAAGCGGGGAGAGCCATTCCGGACGATCCGTCATCACATCATCCACAAAAATCCGCAGCAGCGTCGGTCCCGCGAGCCCCGGGATCACCAGCAGAAAACCCGCCCAGAAGATCACCGCCACCGCGGCCTTCCCTTTTCTCAGCATCGGCAGCAGCACCGAGCGCACACTCCGTTTTCTCCCGTGCGGCACGAAGCTCTCCGACGGATCGAAGACCAGCGCAATTCCCGTATACGACCGTTCAAACTCCTCCAGGTCCATCCGACGCGGTCCCCGGGCCGGATCATTGAGGTAGAACCGGTCGCCGATTCTCCCCTCCAGCACCACAAAATGGTTGAACTCCCAGAAAAGAATCATCGGAAGCGGAGATCCGGTCAGCCGGTCCACCGGCAGTTTGCACCCCTTCGCATGGAGTCCGCGCTCCCGCGCCGCCCGGATCAGATTCGAGGCCAGACTGCCGTTCCGCGAGATTCCACACGCGATCCGCAGCTTCTCCAGCGGCTCGTAATACCGGTAGTAGGCCAGGACCATGGCAAGCGCGGCCGCTCCGCACTCCGCCGCCTCCATCTGAAGCACAACCGGTGTCCGGCAGCGCTGATGGAACCGCCTCCGTCTGGACCAGCTGCGCAGCAGTTTCCTCCAGAGATTCATCGACGGTCCTCCGGGCGGATCGATCGGCCGATTCCGAACACCTTTTCCCGGAAGAACGGAATGACATAGGAGATCGGCGAACGGTATTCCGTGTTGATGATGACCTGCCCCACGGTCCCGGAATCGACCATGGCTCCGGCGCCGTTCCGGCTGGTCCATTTCAGTCCGCTGACCGTCTTCCGGTCGGGGAGCAGCTCAATGACCAGGCGGGCCTGGACCCCGCTTCTGGAGACGGCCGCGGCAAAATCGCGGTTCTTCAGCTCCGTCACGATCGAATCGCTGTTGACGGCAAACTGGCTGGTCTCCCGCACGACTCCCCGCACATAGCCGTAATCCTGCGGCTTCAGAGAGCCCGGCGCGAAGTAGGCGCTCATCCCCGGTTTCACCTTCTTGCCGATTTCAATGGGAACAAAGGCGATCACTTTGCGGAATTTCTGTTCGGACCGGCTGAGAAGCGCGATGGTGTCCCCCGCCTTCACCGCGTCGCCGGGTCCTTTCAGAAGTTCCATCACGATCCCGTCGGAGTTGGAGCGAAGCCAGATGCTTTCCCGGAAAAAGTGGCGTTCCAGTTCCAGCTCCTGTTCCTTCCGCTCCAGCGTGTTCCGGAGATTCTGGATTCGGCGCTCGAGTTCTCCCGATCCGTTCCGCCGTCTGGCAGGGCCGTTTTCCAGATTCTGAATCCGGCTTTGAAGTTCCTTGTATTCGATCTCCGCCCGTTTCAGGTTGTGGAACGCCTGATTGTCCGAAAGCTGGCCCACAATCTCGTTGCGGATCACATGTTCTCCCGGTGCGATGGTGAGACTCTGGATCAGTCCGCTGCTGCGTGCGGTGATCGCCTCAATTCCTCCGCTGACCGTGATGCCGAGCCCGCGGACGTTTTCGGTCATCGTGCCGAAGAACCCCCAGTAGAGGGCGGCCGCCAGGAAAAAGGTCAGCGCAGCGAGGGAGAACCAGTTCCAGAAGCTGACGGTGTTGGTCAGCAGTTCGCTCTGCCGTCCGCTCTCCAGGTTCTCCAGCGCTTTTTCCGAAAAAAGATGTTTTTCGCTGCCGTCGTTCATGCCGGTCCCTCGG
>DDJH01000224.1:0-6424 GCA_002338895.1 Lentisphaeria bacterium UBA1829
CATCTGGGAGTGGTGCGACCATGGAATCCTCCGGAAGGATGCGGAGGGACGGGATTTCTTCGCGTATGGCGGAGATTTCGGCGATCAGCCCAATGATTTTAATTTTGTCTGCGACGGGATGGTTTCGCCCGACCGCGTGCCGCATGCCGGGATGTATGAATTCAAGAAACTGGCGGCTCCNNTGGAATTTTCGGCGGTGGATCTCAACTGCGGACGGATCCGGATCCGGAACCGCCGCTACTTCACGTCGCTGGACGACTGCGAAATCTTCTGGCGCCTGACCGTGAACGGACGGGAACACTCTTCTGGCCGCTGCGCCGTACCGCATCTCGGCTGCGAATTCGCCATTCAGGATCTGGACAACAAACTGCAGCGCAATCTCTTCATCACGCCTCCGGACAACACCGCTGTGCTGACTCTGCCGTATGCGGAACCGGAGAATCTGAAGATCGGCGACGAGTGCCGTCTGCTGATCTCCCTGCGTCTGAAACAGCGCTGCGCGTGGGCCGAGGCCGGACATGAACTCGGCTGGGAAGAGTTTGTCCTTCCGTTCCGGAGCCTGACTCCGCCGGCTCCGGAGCCGATCCGGAAGGGTGCGGTCGAAGTGACGGACAACGGTGTGCTTCATATTGCCGACTCCTCCGGCGTTGTCGTGGAGACCGCCGCAAAGCTGAACCTCTGGCGGGCAACGACCGACAACGACTGCCGGCGGCACAATTTTGCCACGCTCCCGGTCGGGGATTTCGCCGGGAACATCTGGTGGTCGGAAGGGCTCTTCGATCAGAAGCGCACGGGAGTGCAGGTGCGGAAAGAGGGCGCGGATACGGTTGTCGTTTCCACCTATGGAACTCTCGCCGAGCACACCATGACCATCCGGCAGGAGGCGGACGGCGCGTTCCGATTCTGCAACACCATCGTCTATTCCCCGGAACTGCGGGATCTTCCGCGGGTCGGACTCGAACTGGAACTGCCGGGAACCTTCTCTCAGGTCGAATACTGGGGGCGCGGACCGTGGGAGAACTATCGGGACCGCAACGCCGGAGCGCCGGTCGGCCGCTATGTGACCACGGTCCGGGAGATGGAAGAGCCGTATATCGTCCCGCAGGAGTATGGAAACCGGACGGAGGTCCGGGAACTGATTCTCTCCGACGGCTCCCGCCGTCTGGCGATTGTCCCGGATCTGTGCATGGAGTTCTCCGTCAGCCGTTTCGATTCCCATGAGATGCAGCGGGCACACCACTGGAACGATCTGAAGGATTCCGGACGCTGTTTCCTCCATCTTGATCTTCTCCAGCGCGGACTCGGAACCCACAGCTGCGGACCCGACACCCTTCCGGAATACCGGATCCCGGCAGGAACATACCACTTCAACTTCCGTCTTTTCTGGAAGGCGTGAATTCCGGTGGCACGCGGCGGGATCATTCGCCGGTCAGAATTCCCGTGGAATCCATCCCGGTGATTCTGGCGCGGACGAGTTTTCCCGCCCGCAGCCCGTGCCGGAGAATGCGGACCCGGACATAGTTGCCGCTCCAGCCCTCTCCGGATTCTTCGGAACACTCTTCCGGAATCACCGTCTGTTCCGTTCCGATCAGCGAGCGGCGGTAGTTTTCCGCCATTGTTTCTCCGAGAGCGCGAAGGCGCGCCGCCCGTTCTTCGATGATCCCTTCCGGGACGCGGTGCGGCATTTGAAACGCCCGGGTCCCCTCCCGCGGCGAGAACGGAAAAACATGCAGATTGGAAAAACCGATGGAGCGGACAAACTCGCAGGACTCTTCAAACAGACGTTCTGTTTCTCCCGGGAATCCGACGATCAGGTCGGTCCCGATATGCAGATCCGGAATTTTCTCCCGGGCTCTTTCCACAAACTCCCGGTACATTCCCGTCAGATAGTGGCGGTTCATGCTCCGCAGAATCTCGTCCGATCCATGCTGAAGCGACGGATGCAGAAAGGCGCAGATCTTCCCCTCGGATTCCGCCATCACATCCAGTACGCGCAGAAGCACCTCTCCCGGCTCCGTCGATCCGATCCGGATCCGGAACTCGCCCGGGAAGGCGATCAGCTTTTCCAGAAGATCCGGCAGTTTCATCCCTCCGCAGGAGTAGGTGCAGGTGTTGATCCCGGTGATCGTAATTTCCTGAAAACCGGCATCCAGAAGCCGCTTGAATTCATCGAGAGTCTCCCGGAAATCGCGTGACCGTTCCCGTCCCCGGGTGTACGGAACAATGCAGTAGGAGCAGAAGTTGTTGCATCCGTACATGATGGAGACCCAGGCCTTCACGCCCTTCTCCCGCACCACGGGGATGCCCTCGGCGATGGTGCCGTGCTCGTCCTGGACGGAGAAGACCCGCTTGTGGGTCTCATACACCTGCCAGAGAAGCTCCGGGAACTTCCACAGGGCCTGGGGTCCGAACACCAGGTCCACGTGGGGATAGGACTTGCGGATCCGCTCCGACACCCGGGGCTCCTGGGCCATGCAGCCGCACAGGGCCAGCACCTGTTCGGGGTTGGCCCGCTTTGTGTGGGACAGGGCCCCCAGGTTGCCGAACACCCGGTCCTCCGCGTGCTCCCGGATGGCGCNNTAGGAGCAGAAGTTGTTGCATCCCTCCTGAATTTTCAGCGCGGCGCGGGAACGGCCCGGATACTCCGCAAACACCTGCTCCGTGAAGACCGCTTCCCGTCCGTCGGGATGAAATTCGGGGAACGGAGAAATTGTAAATCCCCGCTGTTTCAGCAGAGGGGCGAGTCTTTCCTCCAGCGTTTTCTTCTCCTCATTGCCGAGAATCAGGTCGATTCCATCATCCGCTCCGACGGTACAGCAGGCCTTTTCCGCCGCGCAGCCGGTCAGAATCAGAATGGAATCCGGGTTCTGCGAACGGAGATGACGAAGAGTCTGCCGACTCTTTCTTGCGGCGGNNTACCGCGCAGGAGTTTACAAGAATGACATCGCATCCTTCCGCGGAATTTCGCACCGTCAGACCCATGCGCCGGAGGCGGCCCGAGAGCAGAGCCGTATCGGCCTGATTCAACCGGCAGCCGAGTGTCAGTATCGCCGCAGTTGTCATGCCCGGATTCCTTTCAGGAACACCACCTTATACTCCGCCGGGCACGGTTCCCTGTGTTTTCGGATCAGTTCTTTGAGGACGGCAACCGGTGTTCCCGTATTTCCTCCGGAGGTTCCGTTCCGGTGCATGGAACGCAGCAGCGCGTGAAGATCCGGATACTCCTCCGTATAACGGAAAGTTTCCATCGACAGATTGCAGAACAGACCGTTCAACGCCTGCTCAATCTCCGGCAGAGACGGCAGACGCGGTCCCCGGAAGATCGTATTCTCCTCCTGAAAGAACCCCCGGATCTGCGAAAGACTCTCTTCCAGAGGAATGGCGGCGAAAAGCTCACCCCCGCTCCGGAGTGCCGAATGAAAATGTTCGAATGCCGTCCGCAGATTCCGGCTCCATTGCAGACTCAGCGAAGAGACCGCCAGATCCCGGTCGGAAATTTCGAATGGAAGATCAAAATCATGAATCCGGAAGCGGATCGGTGTCCCGGCAAAGCGTTCCGAGCAGAGGCGGATCATCCCGGAGGAGAGATCGGTTGCAAGAAAATCCGCTGTCGGATACAAGTTGTGCAGACGGATCGTCAGCTGTCCGGTTCCGCATCCCGCTTCCAGAATCCTGTCGGGCGTTCCACTGGACCGTGCCGCGAGCCATGCGGCAAAATCCTCCGCGCACTGTCTCTGAAACTGTGCGGATTGATCATACGTTTTGGCCGCCCGGGAGAAGCTCTGTTCGATGGAGCGCTTGTCAGGGATCATAAAGCCGCCATTTCGCGCAGTTGTTCGGAACACTCCATCGGATGTTCCAGAATCATCAGGTGTCCCCATTCCGGGAAGGTGTGGCGCACGGCGCCGCAGGCGTCGACCAGAACGGAGGTCATTTCGGAATTGACAATCTGGTCCGCTCCGCCGTCGATGACGAAGACCGGGATTCGTTCCGCAAGCAGCGTAAGTTCCTGGCGGATATCGGTTTCCTCAATAAAAGCGAGTCCTTCGTCCAGTGCCTGAATGTTGAAAGTCTCGGGGAACATTCCGGGATATTTCTCCGGCATGGCGCAGGTGCGCAGGAAGGAGCGGATGACGGTGTCGGGTTTCCGTTTCAGTCCGTTTCGCATGGCGCGGACGGCGGAACGTTCCCAGCCGAACGGGAAGGTGTCGTCGCGGACGAATTTCGGAAACGGGTTGATGAGGATCAGACGCTGAACGGCCTCAATGTTCTGAAGCGCCAGACGCACGGCGAAGAGCGCCCCCATGGAATGCCCGGCGATGACGGGAGGAAGATTCTC
Source organism: Lentisphaeria bacterium UBA1829 (assembly GCA_002338895.1). Classification (GTDB taxonomy): domain Bacteria; phylum Verrucomicrobiota; class Lentisphaeria; order Victivallales; family UBA1829; genus UBA1829. The sequence goes on from DDJH01000224.1 coordinate 4,340, forward strand.
CTCCTCCTGATCGAAAACGGGTGTGTAAAGGGGGCTTTCCTCATCCTTGAAAAATCCGTAGTTGACAATGTCGACCGACGCGAAGGAGGTCTGCTCCAGGGCGTCGAAGTAGAGGCCGCGCGGGACGCCCCACCCGGGAAAGACAATGGCCTCCGGTGTATCATGCACGAATCTGTCCACTTCCTCGAACCTTGTATTTGTAGGAGGTCAGTTCCGCGAGTCCCATCGGTCCGCGCGCATGGAGTTTATCCGTGCTGATTCCGATTTCGGCGCCGAATCCGAACTCTCCCCCGTCGGTGAAACGGGTCGATGCGTTGACATAGACCGTGGCGGAATCCACCTCATTGAGGAACTGTTCCGCATGTTCATGATTGGTCGTCAGAATGCAGTCGCTGTGTCCGGATCCGTACTTGTTGATATGGGCGATCGCCTCGTCAATGGAATCCACGGTCCGTACAGCGAGTTTCAGTGCCAGATATTCACAGTACCAGTCCTCTTCCGTTGCGGGAATGGCCTGCGGAACCAGAGCGCGGAATGCCTCATCGGCATGAAACTCCACTCCGGCAAGACGTTTCGCAATCATCGGAGCAAAAACGGGGAGGGCGTTCCGGTGAATCAGCAGGGTTTCCAGCGCGTTGCAAACCCCGGGACGCTGGCATTTCGCATTTTCAATAATATCGCATGCCCGGTCGAAATCGCAGGTCTCATCGACGAAGATATGACAGACTCCCTTGTAGTGCTTGATGACCGGCATGGTTGCCTGTTCCACGACCGCGCGGATCAGACGCTCGCCGCCCCGCGGGATCACGAGATCAATGAACTGGTTCATTTTCAACATCTTGGAAACAGCGTCATGTCCGGTCCACGGGATCATTTGAATGGCTCCCTCCGGCATTCCCGCCTGCGTTCCTGCCTCGGCAATGATCTTTGCCAGAGCGAGGTTGGAATGAATGGCTTCCGAGCCGCCGCGGAGGATGACCGCGTTTCCGGTTTTCAGGCAGAGTCCGGTTGCATCGACCGTCACATTGGGTCTGGATTCATAAATCAATGCGATCACGCCGATGGGAACGGAGACTTTTTCAATATCCAGCCCATTGGGCCGCCTGAATTCCGCGAGTCTGTGACCGACCGGATCAGGAAGAGTAACGACATGCCTGAGTCCGTTGGAGATTCCCTGAATGCGTTTTTCATCCAGGCGGAGTCGATCCAGCATGGCGGAAGAGATTCCGGCTTCCTGAGCGTTTTTCATATCAATGCGGTTTGCGTTCAGGATGGCTTCTGTCTGCGCATCGAGAGCGTCGGCCATGGCAGAGAGCCATTGATTTTTCTGTTCGGTGGACGCCGTTGCGAGTTTTCTGGAAGCGTCTTTTGCGGAACGTCCCATTTTCTCAAGAGCCTGTCCGATTTCTTCGATTGAGCAGTTCTGTTTCATCCGTTTGAACTCCGATTCATTATAAAATTTTAATAATATACAACGGGATCTTTTTTTTTCAAAAACAAATTTGGAATAAAAGCGGTTTCCGGGAAGGGGGAGGGGATTATTTTTGGGGAAAATCAGTTTGCCGGAAAAGAATGTCCTTGAAAAAACGAGTTGCGGAATTATTGTACACTTGATATTGTTTTTTGCGAATTGAGTTTTACCGGATAGAAGGAATAACATGTTGACGACATTGACGATGCAGTTTCTCCGGAAACCGTTGACGACAGGGGCGATTTGTCCGAGTTCGGCTTATCTTGCACGTCAGATGGTGAATGGGATGGGTGTGGAGAATGCCCGAGTGGTTGTTGAGCTGGGTCCCGGAACGGGAGCGATCACGGGAGCGATTCTGAAGGAGATGACGGAGGATGCGCTTTTTTTTGCGATTGAGCTGAATGAATCGGTTCTTCCGGTTTTTCGGAAGCGTTTTCCTTCGCAGAGGGTGTATCATGACAGTGCGTCGAATCTTCCCCGGATTTTGAGTTCTCTGAATCTTGCACATGCGGATGTGATTTTATCGGGTCTTCCGTGGGCGTCTTTTCCTGAACATTTGCAGGATGAGCTTCTGGGGGCGATCTGTCAGGCACTTCCTGACGGGGGGCGATTTG
>DDJH01000224.1:6485-6734 GCA_002338895.1 Lentisphaeria bacterium UBA1829
CCTGCGGGGATTCGTTTTCGTCACAAGTTGAAAGATTTTTTCCGATTGGTTGAGACTTCAGAAGTGGTTTGGAGAAACATTCCGCCGGCATTTGTGTATCGTTGCAGGAAATAAAAGCGAAAAAAAATTTTTTTTGATTTGCTATTTTTAGAAAAGGGGTTATATTGTTGTGTTGTTTTTCAACGGGGCGCTTAGTTCAGCTGGCTAGAACGCTACCTTCACACGGTAGAGGTCGAGAGTTCGAGTCTC
>DDJH01000182.1 GCA_002338895.1 Lentisphaeria bacterium UBA1829
GCCAATCCGATGCACGGACGGGATGTCAACGGAGCGGTCGCGTCGCTGAAATCGGTCTCGAAACTGCCCTACGACTATGCGGAGGACGGAATTTCCTACACCTTCTCCATCCTTCCCGACTCGCTCGGGAAAACGGGAGAGGAGAAAGTGAAGAACCTGATCACTCTGCTGGACGGCTACTTCACCGAAGGCGGACATCATCTCAATGTGAACGTTCTTCAGCGGGAGATGCTGCTGGATGCGATGGATCACCCGGAAAAATATCCGCAGCTGNNCTGACGCGCGAACAGCAGCTCGACGTTGTGAACCGCACGTTCCACAGCCGGTTCTGAGATGGACGACGGCATTCCCGGACAGGTTCACTCCTATGAGAGTTTCGGAACGCTGGACGGTCCGGGGGTGCGCTTTGTCGTGTTTCTCCAGGGGTGCCCGCTGCGCTGCCGCTACTGTCACAATCCGGACACGTGGGAGATGCGCGGCGGACGCACGGTCCGCTCCGGCGAAGTTCTGCGGGAGATCGAATCCTGCCGGAACTTTCTGAGCGGCGGCGTCACGCTCTCGGGCGGAGAACCGCTTGCGCAGCCGGAGTTTGCCCGGGATCTTCTCCGCCGCTGCCGGAAAGCCGGACTGCATACGGCTCTGGACACGGCAGGTTCGATNNTGCTGCTGCTCGACATCAAGGCGCTGGATGACGCCCTCTGCCGCGAACTGACCGGAGCCGGAAACCGGAACACACTCGATACACTCGATTTCTGCGAAAAGAACGGGAAAGCGGTCTGGATCCGCCATGTTCTTGTTCCGGGCTGGACACTCGAGAGGGAACGTCTGACCGGGCTTGCCGGGTATCTGAAAACCTTTTCCTGCATTCAGAGAATCGATCTTCTTCCCTTCCACAAGATGGGGGAATACAAATGGAAGGAGCTCGGACAGGAGAGCCCTCTTGCCGCGACGCCGGAGCCGACCCGGGAAGAGATTCAGGAAGCGGAAGCACTCTTTTCGTTCCTTCCTCCCCACGCCTGAACTCCGCCGGAAAAGACGGAGAGAAAATTCCGTTTCCGGTTTGCATATCCCTGTTTTGATGCTATATCTTAAAACAAAAAAACGATGGAGATGTGCATGGACACTCTTGAACTTCTGAAACGCCTGGTTTCGATCCCGAGCGTGAATCCGCGCTGCATCCGGGATCGGCAGGNNAAGGGCGGATGGCGGATTTTCTCTGCGGCTTTGCAGAGGAGCACGGGATCCGCGCAAGACGGGTGGAACCCGTGGCAGGGCGACCGAGCGTGATATTGGAACTGCCCGCGGAAAACGGCGATCCGAAAGCGCCGCTGCTCGCCTGTTTCGCCCATACGGATACCGTCTGGATTCCGGAGATGCCGGAGCCGTTCCGGGTCACACGCGGAGAGGACGGGAGTTTCCGCGGACTCGGAGTGACGGATGACAAGGGATCGCTTGCGGCGGCCCTGCTCGCGATTACGGAACTGAAGAGGCGGGGCGGAACGCAGTGCAGATTTGCGGTGGCCTGCACGAGCGACGAGGAGTCGGGATTTCTCGGAGTGGAGTCGATTCTTCCGGAGATTCTGTCGCCCGACGCGGCGATCGTGATGGAGGGGACGTGCCTGGATATTGTCACCGCACACAAGGGGACGGTCCGCTGGAAGATCACGACCCGCGGGGTGTCGGTCCACTCCAGCCTGGTCCCGCAGGGGGAGAATGCGATCTACAAGGCGGCGCGGATCGTTCTTGCGCTGGAAGAGCTCGGCAAAGAACTGATCGGGCGTCCGCAGCACAAGCGTCTCCGCTTTCCGACCCTGAGCGTCGGGACCATTCACGGAGGAACGCAGCCGAATTCCGTCCCGGACCGTTGCGAGATCATGATCGACCGCCGACTTCTTCCGACGGAACATGTTTCGGAAGCGGAAGCGGAGATCCGCCGGGCCCTGGAGGGAGTTGCGGATTTCGAACTCAGCGAACCGACCCTCTATTCGGCGGCGTTTGAAATTGAGGAAGACGCTCCGTTTGTCCGGGAGATGCTGGAGGAGGCCCGGCGGGTCAAACCGGCGGCGGAAATCCGGGGGCTCTACTGCTCCACGGAGNNCACGGGAGGATTCCGGATTCCGTCGGTTGTGTTCGGTCCGGGGGATGTCGCCTGCGCCCACTCGCTCCGGGAACATATTTTTCTGCCGGAAATTGAACAGGCCGCAACCGTTCTTGTCCACATGGCGGAACGCTTCGGCCGTCCAACTTAAATAAAGAAGGAGATTTCACATGGTGCCAACGATCCGGGAAGCGTTTTCCATTTCGTGGGAAAAGATGAAAGAGATCCTGTTCCGTCCGTTTGACTGGGGGACGTGGCTTGTGCTGACCCTCGCGTTCTGGCTGGCCGGACTTGGAGAAGGAGGATTCAATCTTTCGTTCCGAAATCTGCCGACCGACAGGGAGAGCATGGGAGTTCTTCTTCAGCCGATCCAGACGGCCGCCGCTCAGCTGAATCTGACGACAGGAATTTTCATCCTTCTGATCGCGGCGATTCTCTTCTTCTTTGCCGTGACGATCGGCCTTCTTCTTCTGTGGGTCCGCTGCCGCGCCCGTTTTGTTGTTCTGGACATGCTGCTTCGCGGAGCTCGCGCGGAGAGCTTCGGCAACCGCTGGAAACTGTTTCAGAAGCAGGGGAACTCGTTTTTCTTCACGCAGATTCTTCTGACGGTTCTGATGGTGTTCTGCGGAATCTGCTGCGGAGGAGGGATCTTTTTTGCTCTGACCCTGTTTCTGGAGAAGCCGGAAAACGGAGGAATCGACCTGGTAACCGGATGTCTTTTTGCAGCGCTCATTGTGATTCTGGCGCTTCTGTCCATCGGATTTGCGATCTATCTTCTGCTGTTTCAGGAGTATGGGGCGCTGCGGATGTACCGTACAGGCTGCCCGGGAGCGGAGGCGCTTCGGGAACTCAACCGGAAACTGATGGAACGGCCATGGACCTTTGTGCGGTACCTGATCGGACTGCTGATTTATTTTGTTCTGGTCACGCTTCTGATTGTGCTGTTCAGCTGTCTCACCTGCTGCATCGGAGGGATTCTGCTGGCGGTGCCGTTTCTTTCGACCATGATTCTTCTTCCGCTGCTGTACGTGCGGTGGCAGTATTCGCTGGAATTTTTCGACAATCCGGAAATGCTGGACTGAACACAGCGTCGGCCGGGGGATCCGGATTCAAAAATGAATCCGACATGAAAAACTTGAATTTTGGAAAAGAATCAGTATATTACCCCAGAGCCGCTCTGTGGCTTCAACTAATCCAAAAGGAGGTTCATCATGGCACTTTCCAAAGAAGAATCGANNAACTGAGAAAATCCCCCATTGCAATGAACTTTGTGAAACGTCATCAGGGCAACTGGAACCATCAGGACTGGCTCGGCTTCCTTGATTTTCTGAAGGAAAAAGGCTATACTCCGATCGATTCGGATCAGGTTGGCCTTCTTCTGGAAGAAAAGAAAGCGATGTATCTGGCATCCAAGAACTCCTGAGCGGGGAACTTTGATCCGAATTTTCTGACCGGTAGCGTATGCAGCCTGTTCTTGCACTGTCCATCGGAGATGTTTCCGGGATTGGACCGGAGATTGCCGTCCGCGTTCTCCGGAACCGGGAGCTTGCCTCCGCGGCCCGGATCAGGCTTTACGGACCGGAAGAGATCATCCGCAAGGCGGCGGAACGTTTTGCTCCGGAAATTGAGCCGGAGATTGTTCCTGCGGCCTCGTTTTCGTATTCCTCGCTGATCCCGGGCAGACTCTCGCCGGAAGCCGGACAGGCGGCGTATGAAACTATTGTCCGGGCGACGGAAGATGTGCTTGCGGGAAAGGCGGATGCCCTTGTCACCTGCCCGGTCAATAAAGCGGCCATCAACGAGGCGGGAATTCCGTTTACCGGCCTTACGGAGCTGGTGGCGCACCTCTGCGGCACGGAACATTTTGCAATGATGCAGTCCGCGGGGGATCTGCGCGTCATTTTTGTGACCACGCATATCGCACTGAAAGAGGTCTCCGCACAGGTGACGCAGAAGCGGATCGAGGAAGTGGCCCGGCTGGTGGAAGAGGCGGCCAGAGCCGAAGGCGTGGAAAATCCCCGGATCGCAGTGGCGGGACTCAATCCGCATGCGGGAGAGAACGGTCACATGGGGCTGGAGGATGAAGAGGTGGTCAAACCGGCGATCCGCGCACTTCGGGAGAAGGGGATGCTGGTGGAGGGCCCCTTCCCGTCGGATACCTTGTTCATCGAGTCCGTCCGGACGAAATTTGACGGGATTGTGGCAATGTACCACGATCAGGGTCATATTCCATTCAAGATGCTGGCATTTGACCGCGGAGTGAACTCCACGATGGGGCTGCCGATCATTCGGACAAGCGTGGATCACGGAACCGCGTTCGAAATCGCGTGGAAGGGAGTCGCGGATACCGGGAGTCTGGAAGCGGCGATCCGGACGGCGATTGCCAGAGCGTGCGCACGAAAAAAGAGCGGAAGATGAGAAGCGGAATCCTTTTTCTGTGCCTGTTTCTTCTGATCGGCGCCCGGAGCGCGGCGGCGGAGTTCGGCTCGGAGAAGGAGGGGTTCACGATCCGGCTTACCGGGGATTGGAAAAGTGTCTCGCTGCTCTCCAAACTGCTGGATTCGGAAACCTCGCGCCTGACGGCATTCCGGGATCTGACAGGAAAGACGCCGCTTGTGGTGCACATTTTATCGACGGATGGATTCGGCGATTTGAATTTCAACCGGCAGGCTGTGGTGGATGCTCTTTCGAAGGATCGACAGATCGTGGGAGGGATCCGGCAGAGCACGGTGAAGATCGGGAACTGCGATGCGGCGCGGCTGGAATTCCGTCGAAAAGGGGGAAAAAAGATTATTCAGTATCTGGTTCTTGCGGAGAAGCGCCTCTGGTCGATCCTGTTTGTTGGTCCGGAGAAGATGAGTGCGGAACAGATTCGGGAAATCGATGCGGACGCGGCTTCATTCCGGCTCCGAGCAGCAGCCCAGTAATGCGGCGAAGTTCTCTTCGACGGTCACCTTGCGAAGAGATGCCTTCATGGAGGAAAGGGAATAGAGGCGGGTTCTGAGGAATCCATGATCCAGCAGGACAAGGGAGCGGATCACGTCCGTTTCCTCGAACCGGAAACTCCCCCGTTCCAGCGCGTGGACGGAAGCAAGAGCATACATCACCGGATAGGAGACGGCCAGATAGAGCATCCCCTCCTCGAACGAAAGACCATGCACGGGCGTTCCGCAGAAATGAAGGGATTCGAGCCGTCCGCGGAGGAAGCGCAGATACGGCAGGAAGGCGTTGGGCGCGGGTTTGCAGCTCCGCATCGCGCGGAAGAGACGGTTTCCTGTGATGTTCAGACGGGCGGGCGAGTGTTTCAGCGATCCTCCGCCGAGCAGAAAACGGAGTGACGCGACCGTGGAGACGATCCGGCTCCGAAGCGAGACACTCTCATCCGCCCGCAGGAATCCCCAGAGGAGACAGCGGAACGCGACCTGCACATCCTTTCTCAGGGTCATCGGCAGCTCCTTCAGACAGTGCTCGAGATTCGGCAGACTCCGTTTGAAGAAGGCGAAGGCATCCTTTCCGAACTCCTCGGCCTCGAGGATATCGTCGGAATTTTTTTTGTCCATGTGAAAATGGATCAGGCAGACTGCGGCGAAGAAGCGGATCTTCATCGGCACGCTCTCTTCCGTCTGGATTTTTTCATACGCCGCCGCGATTTCACGCAAGCGCTCCACCAGCGGAGCGATCACGGGAGAATACTCGGCGTCTGCGGGAGAGGGTCTTCTCTTCTTCAGCTCCTCGGCAAATTGGAGGATCTGTGCTTTGAAGCGGCGCAGCTCCTCCCCTGCCCCGGCGGCCGCGGCGGGACAGTCGCAGCGGAGCGAAGCCGATACCGATCCGTCGCTCCACGACCACACATCCAGCGGGTAAAGACGGCAGGTCAGCGGTTTTGCCTCCAGTCCGAACTGCGTATGAATGCGGCATTTCTTCTCTTCATCCAGGAAGATGCAGTGCCGGTTCTTCTTTTTGAGATACCACCCGCCTCTCCGGCGTTCAAAGCACTGTTCCACGGGGAGTGGCAGTCCGACCAGCGGCAGAGCCATGATTTTCCGCCTCTCCTCTTCGGAGACCGGAACCGCCCATGCGCCGCAGCACTTCCCGCACCCGACGCATCCGAGGGTCTGTCTGGAATAGCAACAGATCCGGTTCATGCGCGCCGTCCGGAAGCGATACGGAACTCACAGACAAGCGGCCGATTTCCGAAATCTGCCCATCCCGCAGACGACGGATCCGTCAGAACCGCAACATCACAAGGAGCCATCATCGGAGCGCCTCCGCCGAGCAGAACTCCCTGGAGTTCGGAAACCGCAGGGTTGTGTCCGCAGAGCATCGCGCAGTCGATCTCCTCCGGGAACGAGCGGATTCTCTGCAGCATCTCCTCCTCCGATCCCTCGTAGAAGGATGCGTCCGTCACAATCTGCTCCGGGTCGAGCTTCATCTCCGTCAGGATCAGACGCAGGGTGTATAACGCCCGTGGCGCGGGACTGGAAAGAAACAGTTCCGGCCGCCAGTACCGTTTTCGTAAAACGGCCCANNCCCCTGCCGCTCTGGCGTCCAGAACGCCGCGCGGATCCAGAGTCCGTTCAAAATCCGTGCGGACCAGTCCAAACGGCTGGGCCTTTGCATGACGGATCAGCAGAATCGTTTTCGGCATAGTGAAATCCTTTCAAAAAACGGTATAATATAGATTGCAATCCGGGAAAAAACAAGTATATTGGAAGCAAAGAAAACCACGGAGGCAGATGATGTACGATTACACAAAGGAAAAAGAGGTGCTCGGGGAGTTCCTTGCAGGGACGAAAACCGCGGCGGAAATCAAAGGCTTTTTCTCTCCATACGGGATCTATCAGCAGAAGAACGGTCTTTTCATGATGCGTCTGCGGATCAATGGCGGCCGGGTCTCTCTGGCCACACTGCGGAACATCATCGAAATTGCCAAATGCTCCAAAGCGGAATATCTGCATTTTACGACGCGGGAAGCGATCCAGCTGCACAACGTGGATCCGAAACGCATCGCACCGGTAATGGACCTCTGCGTCCAGCTGGGGCTTCCGTTCCGCGGAGGCGGAGGGGACACCTTCCGGAACATTCTGACCTCTCCGCTCGGCGGAGTCCGCAAGGAGTCCGTGTTCGACGTGTATCCTTACGCGGAAGAGCTGAAGAAATACATTTTCACCGTGGAACCGGCCTTCCATCTTCCCCGGAAAATTAAAATTGCGATGTTCGACGCTCCGCAGGACGAACGCTATGTGCGCGTACAGGACCTCGGGTTCCTCGCGATCAAAAAGGACGGCATGAAAGGCTTCCGCGTCTGGGGAGGCGGAGGAATCGGCCGCAACAGTGCGGAGGGAATCCTTCTTCTGGACTTCATCCCGGTGGCGAAAGCGGCGGCGGCCTCGAAAGCGATGATTGATCTGTTTTCCGAACACGGCAACCGGACCAACCGTGCGCAGGCACGAATCCGCTACATTGCAAAGGCGCTGGGTGCGGAGGAGTTCCGCAAGCTCTATCTTTCGTACTATGAGAAAGCGGACGCGCCGGACCTGAAACCGGAATTCGGCAAATCGCGGGAACGCCTTCTTCCGAAGAGCTTCAGCGCACATCTGAATCCGGGACTGGATGAGTGGAAACAGCTGAACACACAGCCGTCGATCAAGGAAGGGGAATCGCTTGTGCATGTCCGGATCCCGAAGGGGAATCTGAAGGAGAAGGATCTGGAGAGCATCGCCTGGATCATGGAGAAATACTCTCTGGCGGAGTTCCGTCTGACACCTGCCAGGGACTTCTACTTTGTGGACTTCCCGACGGATGCGCTCCCGGCGCTGTACGACGATCTTCTGAAACTGCTTCCGAAACTGGATACGACTTTGAAATCGTTTGTAGGCCAGATTGTGACCTGCGTAGGCTGTACGGTCTGTAAAATCGGCCTTCTGGATTCTCCGGAACTTGGAGAGCGGGTTGGAAAAGCGCTGGATGAATATTTTGAGAATCGGAAGGAGGAGAAGCTCCGTCTTGCGAATTCGATTCTCGACAAGATCCGGATCTCGGGTTGTCCGAGCTGCTGTACCGCGCATCCGATGGCGGAGATCGGCCTGAACGGGATCATCAAGGGAGGAGCGAAGTGCTGGCAGTTCTATCAGCGGGAGACGCCGGATCAGATCCTCGGCACGCCGGAGCCGGAACCGACCCGCGACGAAGACGCTGTCGCCAAAATCATGCAGAAGCTGGGACTCAGCTGAGATCCTGTACTCTCATTTTGAAAGGGAAGAGCCGGATGATTTCTCAATCGTCCGCCTCTTCCTTTTTTTATTTGTTCGCTTCAGAAACATCATAATTAATTCAATACAAACAACAAAAATATATTTTTATATTTACAACTATTGTATTTCATAAAATATTATATACATTCCTCATCAAATTGATATTCATAATAAAATAGATGAATCGTTTATTTTTTGTTCAATCTAGAAAAGGATCTTTGAAAAATAAAAAAGCCCCTACTCTTAAGAGCAGGAGCCTGGAAGGTTAGAATGTAAGAGATAAAAGATTCGACTCAGTTTGTTGTTCCGGCAGATCCGGATGCTTTTATCTCAACCTGAACCATAGCGTTGCCTGATTTAAGCAACGTGGCAGCAGCGCCAGTCAAGGAGGTTCCTCCACCATTCANNTGACAAAGGAGCCGACATGACCATCACCGAAGAGGATATTACCGAATTTCTCATGATTTTCTGCTGTGGATCCACTGCCGCCATCGAAGAGAATGCCGGAGTCCGATGTGCAGGTGTTGGCATTCATCGCGGGGAGGTAATGATAGGAGAGCCCCAGTTCGTTCGTAAGACCATTTGTAAAGACTTTATCATACGCAAGCCCCGTCTCATAGACAGCGCTCTTTGTGCTTGTCGAGGGACAAGTATACATTTTCATATCCGTGAGAACAGCATTCACAACCAGAGGCGCNNGGCGTATGATCTGACGATTGCTCGTCTGCAGTACCATCCCAGGAGGGGAGGACCACGTCATCGGGGAAGTTGGTGTAGAGCTGGAAGGAAAGTCCAATCTGCTTCTGATTGGAGGCGCAGGAAATTCTGCGTGCCTTTTCGCGGGCTGAATTCAACGCAGGCAGGAGCATTCCCGCGAGGATTGCGATAATCGCGATCACCACAATGAATGTTATATTATTATAATAGATCTACGGAGGGTTATAAAATGAAAACAAAAAAAAGATCCATCCAACTCAAACGAGAGGAGGCCAGAAGCCGCTTCATCCATCCGCAAAGACATGCTGTCTTTTCCTTTGCCCGTCAGTCCAGCGGGGACGAGGCGGACAGCGCCAGTATTGCCGACCAGCTCGAGGCAAACCGGAAAACCGCGGAAACCCTGGGTCTGTCGATCGACTGGGAAGACTGGGATGCCAATATCACCGGGTACTCCTATCCGGACACCGACTTTTTCCGTGCCTGTTACCGTCTGGACCTCGCTCTCCAGCAGTACTTCAACACCCATGCGGCAACAAATTATCAGCCGGTTTTCCGGGAAGGCCTCGGCTTCATCTTCCGGAAAATGCAGAAAGGCGACATTCTCCTTCTGGACACCGCCACCCGTCTTGTCCGCGCCACCATCATTCCGACCAACGAAAGCAATATCTGGAACTGGCTGGAATCCATGGAAATCAAAACCTACGTCAGCGGGAAACTGTACAACCCCCGTGATATCGGAGTCAAGATCATCAGCGCGGTTGAAACGCAGTCGAAGGAAGAAAAGGCCCGCAATGCTGTCCGCGGTCTGATCAGCGCAAAGAACAAAGGGATCATGATCGGCTTCCATCAGCTGTTCGGCTATGTCTTTTCCAAGACGCATGGACAGCAGCTTCTCACCCCGGATCCCAATGATTTTCCTCTCGTTCAACAGATCTTTCAGGAATTCCTGCGGGGAAAAGGCAAGAATGAGATCTGCCGGCTTCTCGGTCAGCGGCGGAGCGGTTTTTCCTGCACCCCCCAGCGGATCAACATGATTCTGAACAACCCGAAATATTGCGGATTCATGTACAATTCGGAAAATGAACTGATTCCCTGTCCGGCCGTCTCGGAAACAGCGATCAGCCGTCCTGAATGGAACAAAATCCAGATTCTTCAGCAGAAATACAAACCGCGCAAAGAGAAATTCTCCGGCCGGAAATATCTGCTTGCCGGTCTTGTGAAATGCGGCTACTGCGGGTCTCTGATGAAGCCGCAGGCGAACCGCAAGGGACGAGCAGACAAATATTACATCTGCCAGCGTCATGCCGCCTGTATTGAGTCGACTCCATGCCGGGGCAGCGCCCTGATCGACACCAACGAGAAACAGGCAGGGTTCGAACCTCTGATCGCTCCATTCGGACTCTTCTACTTTTTGAAGAACGGAAACTGTTTTGAGCGTATGAGACTGGAAAACGCTCTTCAGGAACGCAACAAAGAACTGGAAAAAATTTCCTCTGTCCTGCTTTCCATCCAGAAGAGTCTGGAGGAGAATTTCATGTTCTTTGAGATGCTGAAACAGCCGATGGAAAATGCCGTTCGGGAAAAACGGCTTCTTGTCAATGAAATCCAGGTTCTGGAAGATGATTTAAAGCAGTTGAAGGAACAGAAAATTACCGACCGGGTTTCCTCACTTGCGGAGTGGCAGAATCTGGATATCGTCCGGAAACAGCAGATCATGCGGGAAATCTTTCTGCAGATTCGAGTCTTTCAGGATCATTATGAACTGGAATTGTTCAACCGTGACATCATTTCCATCCCGAAGACCCTGAAAGGACGCCGCTACTTCAATCCGGAAGTTTTTCGAGCGGAATTCAACCGACGGTTCACTTTTTTCCGTCTGATTCTCAAAGCGCACGGCTCAAACGGACGGAAACGAACCATTCTCTACCGAAAGAACAGCATGGAAGTCTCCTACATTCCATAAAAAGAAGCGAGAAAAAGAGGACAATGTAAAATTTTTTCGTTTTTTTAAAAAAGGAGACTTGTCAAAACCCCATTTATGTGGTATAATGTAGCCAGTTCCGTT
>DDJH01000087.1:0-10444 GCA_002338895.1 Lentisphaeria bacterium UBA1829
TGGTCGCACCACTCCCAGATGAATCCGCCTTGGAGACCGTGATGCGTGCGGAACGCCTCGAAATATTCGCGGAGAGCGCCGTTGCTGTTGCCCATGGCGTGGGAGTATTCACAGCAGATCAGCGGCCGGTCATCCTCGGTCTGAGTCTCCGCCCAGTTGACGATCCACTGGACTTCCGGATACATCGGAGCGATGATGTCGGTCAGGGTCCGGTTGACATTCGGCGCCCACCCGCCCTGCCGCCGGGAGTAGGAGGCCCGTTCACAGAGCAGCGGACGCGACGGATCGTAATAGCGGATCCACGCCGCGGCGGAGGCATGGTTGACTCCGACTCCGGATTCATTGCCGAGGGACCAGACAATCACAGACGGATGATTCTTATCCCGTGTCACCAGATGGATCGCCCGGTCCAGATACGCCTGTCCCCAGGAGGGATTGGCACAGAGGTCGTAGAAGAACGCATGGCACTCGATATTGGCCTCGTCAAAGACATACATTCCGAGTTCGTCGCAGAGATCGTAGAACTCCGGAGCGTCAGGATAGTGACAAGTCCGGATCGCATTGAAATTGAACTGTTTCATCAGAATCAGATCGCGACGCATGGCCTCCGTCGAAACCGTCCGTCCGGTCTTCGGATCGTGCTCGTGGCGGTTGACGCCCTGAATGAGCACCGGTTTTCCGTTGATCAGCAGTTCACGGCGGCGGATTTNNGCGGCGGAATCCGATTTTCAGCGCGGTGGACTCCACGACGCCGGAACTCTCATGCCGCAATGTCACCGTCAGCGTATAGCGGTACGGATCCTCCGCGCTCCAGGGGTGGACATCCGGAATCTCCGCATCCAGAAATCCGTACATCCTTGCGGGATCCCGGACATCGTAGTATGCCGCGCCGACTTTCCGGGCGACCTCTGTCGTCTCCTTCCAGACCTCCACCCCCTCGGCGGAGAGCAGACGCAGATCGAAGAACCATCCCTCGTTCGGACGTTTTCTGTTGAACTCCACCGTACCGTCCTCCTTGCGCCGGAAGGATCCTTCCGGACAGCGGAACCCGGCGGTCAGCTCCAGTTTCAGGAGTCCGTTTTTCAACGACGGATCCAGCGTTGCGGCGGCGAAAACATCCTCAATCCGGCTTTGCGGCCGGGAGAGCAGATAGACTCCGCGAACAATTCCCGCATGCCACCACTGATCCTGATCCTCCGTATAAGCCGCATCGCTGAACTGGATCACGAACACGGCGATCTGGTTCTCCCCCTCCCTGAGCTTGTCCGTGATATCGAATTCGGACGCGCCGCGGGAGTCCTTGCTGAATCCGGCGAGCTCGCCGTTGAGAAACACATAGAACAGGTTTTCCACGCCGTCGAAATGCAGAATTGTTCTCCGTCCGCGCCAGGCATCCGGCAGAGTAAAGGTCCGGCGGTAGACTCCGCTCGGATTCCACTGCTTCGGCACTTCCGGCGGGAACTCCGGGAACGGCATGTTGACATTGGTATAATGCGGATATCCGTATCCCTGCATATCCCAGCATCCCGGAACGGCGATTTCCGCCCAGTCGGCGTCCGGAGTTTCCGGGCGGTATTCCGAGGTCATCCGATCCGGATTTTCAAACCATTTGAAGCGCCAGTTTCCGTTCAGGGAACAGTACCATTTTCCGTGACCGCCCTCCAGCGCCTCCGCCTCCGTGGAGTGCGGAAAAAACACTGCGCGCGGAGCCAGACGGCCCGCGCCTACCGTTTCCGGCGACTGCCGGAACAATCTGCTGAAATCCTGCATCATGACCAATCATCCCTTTTTCATATCCGGCCGCCTGTCTGCGAGAATGCGGCACATCGGAGAATACTATACCTCTCCAAAACAGATCCGGCAATCATCCATATCATCCGAAATCTTATCTTTTTCAATCATGGAAAGATTGTTTTTCTTTGAAATAATTGTATATTTAATCAAGCGGAGACTCCCGAATGAAAAGGAAAAATTGAAGAAATCCTCCCGGGGAAAATGTCGGGAACCCCAAAAACGGAACTATACAAAATGGAGAAAAGAATTGACGAAAGCAGCCAAAAGCTCCCGGAACTTTGTCCGCGGATTTGATGCCAGTGAGATCGTCTCTCTTCCCTTCTATGTCTGCTCCGTCGGCCGGAAGGTCCTTCCGGCGAACAGTTACAGCGTGACGGGAGAGATCTGCAACAACTTTGTGGAACTCTGCTGGAGCACATCCGGCATGGGAGAGATTGATTTTTACGGCCGGAAATTCAAACTGGCCCCGGGCGACGTCTTCTACTTCCTTCCGGGCGAGGCGCATGTGATGCGCGGTCTTTCCGACTGCTGGCACTCCCGGTGGCTCTGTTTTGAAGGACCTCTCGCCGTCGCGGTCTTCATGGCCTACGGCCTGAACCGGGTATCCCCTGCGAACCACTTCCCGGACGAGCTGTTCTCCGAACTGGAAGAGAAAATTTACGACCGGGATCCCGTCCGGATCGCGCACCTCTCCGGCATTCTTCTGGAGATCCTCTCCGAACTTGCCCTCCCGGTCCGCTCAAACACGAAATCACTGTTTGAACAGTGCATCGACTACATCCGCACCAACGATTCCGATCCGCAGCTCTCGGTCAAAACACTCTGCGACAAATTCAACATTCCGCAGACCACCCTCACGCGGATGTTTCGACAGAATCACCTTCCCGCCCCCGGAGCCTATATCGCCGGCCAGCGGACCATTCATGCCAACAGCCTTCTGAAAGGCTCCGCCCTTCCGGTTGCGGAAATCGCCCGGCGCTGCGGCTTTCAGAATGCCTCCAGCTTCACCCGGTTCATCCGCCGCCGGGTCCGGAAAAGTCCCCGTGAAATCCGGGAAGAGCCGCATACGGGGGACTCTTCACCGGAAAACACATCCGGGAAATAAAAGGAAAGAATCCGTCAGTCCCGCTTTTTCCGGAAAGTCTTGCGGTCGAAGGGTTTCTTCCGGAAGTTTTTCCGATCGGCCCGATGGGATTCCAGATGACGGTCCCGGAACTCCGCCCGGCTTTCGATTCGGGATTTTGTCCGGAACTCCCGGCTACCGATGCGACGGGAATCCGGTTTTTCCAGCCGTTTGCGACGGGCGAAACGCCGATCCCCTTTCCGGAAGAAATCCTCTTCTTCGGGTTCGGCAAGGGAGACTTCGAATGTCTCGTTCCGGCAGGCGTCCACGATCCGTTCCGCCGTCTCCGCATCGGCATTGACAAAGGTTTCCCGTGCGCAGCAGTCGATCCGTCCAAGACGGGAACTTTTGATCCCGGTCCGTTCGAAAATCAGCTCCAGGATTTCCGAAACGAACACGCCGTCTTCTTTCCCGATAGCGAAGCGGATCCGGGCAGAGCCCTTCTTTGCGCCGATCTTTTTTTTCCGTTCCGGCGAAAGATCGCTCCAGCTTTCCGGAAGGAGTTCCTTCCTGAAACGGATCCGCAACATGGCGGCGACCGCTTCGGCCGGATGGTCGCAGAGAGTCAGAAGTTCCTCCGCGAAACCAAGATACGGCGAATGTTCCTGTTCATCAATCACAGTGCGAAGCTGTGTGGCAAAGCGCTGTTTCTTTGCGGCAAGGAGTTGATCGACCGTCGACAGAGCGGCCTTGCGGATCTCCGCGCCGGCCTCGCGGCGGATCCGTTCGAAACGGCGGGTCTCCCCCGGCGTGACAAACGTGACGGCAATTCCGCGTCGACCGGCCCGCCCCGTTCGTCCGATCCGGTGGATATACGCCTCCGCACTCTGCGGGATGGAGTAGTTGATCACATGCGTCAGATCGTTCACATCGATTCCGCGCGCGGCGACATCGGTCGCGATCAGAATACGGAACTTACTTGCTTTGAAGGAGTTAATCACTTTTGTCCGCTGGGTCTGCGCCAGATCTCCATGGAGGGCCGCAACCGAGAATCCGCGTCCGGCAAGGGCTTCCGCCAGCTCGTCCACATCCGTTTTCGTCTTGCAGAAAACCATGGCATAGATCTCCTCTTCCAGATCGATCAAGCGCGAGAGCGCCTCCAGCTTGTTCTCTCTTCGAACCTCGTAATAAAGCTGTTCCGTCAGCGGAGCGGTATTCTTTTCCGGGCGAACGCGGAGAATCTCGTAATCCGGCCGCATGAACTCTTCCGCAATGGTCCGGATCTCCTCCGGCATCGTGGCGGAAAACATCAGCATCCGTTTTTCCGCCGGCGTGGCGGAGAGGATGCGGCGGATATCCTCCACGAACCCCATGTCGAGCATCTCGTCGGCTTCATCGAGAATTGCAAAGCGGAGAGCGTCAAGCGAAAGGGCTCCGCGCTCCATCAGGTCGATCACGCGCCCGGGCGTTCCGATTGCAATATCAATTCCCTCCTCCAGCTTTTTCAGCTGGATCCCGATAAACTGTCCGCCGTAGAACGCCGCGATGCGGAGCGGAGAAGCGCCTTTGAGGGAGTTCAGTTCTTCGGCGATCTGAAGCGAGAGTTCCCGGGTCGGAGCCAGGATCAGAGCGCCCGGTCTTCCGTCTCCGCGGGTGATCGTGTCGATGACGGGGATTCCGAATGCGGCGGTTTTTCCGGTACCGGTCTGCGCCTGTCCGATCACATCCTTTTCCCCTTTGAGCAGCAGCGGGATCGTCTGTTTCTGAATCGGCGACGGCTCTTCGAACCCCTTCTGCTGGAGCGCCGCAAGAACGCATTCGGAAATTCCGAGTGCGCGAAATGCTTCAAGATGATTCATGGATTGCCTTTCCTCCTGCCGTATTTTCTGCTGATCTCGACGCGGTGAAGGAAAGTCAAAGCGATGGACCGCCGCACAAATCACATTCAAACCAGCGTTCCGCACGGCATGGGACGGAACGGACGCCGCACCGGTTGTGCGGCCGCTTCAGCCGGGAGAGGATCGACTCGTCGCGGATTTTCCGCTGCGATGCGCTCAATTTCCGGCGGATACTATACACTCTTTTTCTGAAAATACCAGTTTCCGAGCGGAAGGAAACGCCATCCTTCATCCGGAAAGGTGTCGCTTTTTCCATGCGACAGGCGCATCGCCGCATCGGAGGCGGAACTGTTCCGAAAACGCGGAGCAGTCCGGATAGTTCAGATGGAGCGCCACTTCCGAGACCGGCATTCCTCCGAGCAGCAGTCGCCGGGCCTCCCGCATCCGGAGCTCCAGCAGAAACTGACGGGGCGAAACGGGGAACAGTTTTTTCCAGTACCGGAAGAACGTCCGGCGCGACAACCCGTGCTCCCGGATCACCCGATCCAGTTCAATCTTCTCCGCATAGTGACAGCGAAGAAACGATGCAACTCCTTGAATCCGTTCCATATAGAACGACTCTACCGTATTGTTTTCCCCCTCTCCGCGCGGTCTCTGCATCATCAGTTCCCGGAGCAGACAGAGCGCATATCCGTCGATCCGGTCGATATACCCGGGAAGCGACATCTTCTCACAGAGTGCATCCATCTTATGAATCAGTTCCCAGATCTCGTCATTCATTTTCAGCGGCCAGGCGCGGAGATCCAGCGGGAACCCCTCCTCCTGCAGTCTCCCGCAGAGGGCCCCGTCGTACAACAGCGCAAATGCCACCCGCGGCGCGAACGGCGGCGAGTGAAAATCGCTTTCCGGATATTTCAGATAGACGTGCGGAAAAGGGATCCTTGTCTCCACACCATCCTGAATATCAACGGAATATGGATCCGTTGACGCGATCCGGACCGCGAACTCGATCACATTTCCGCGACGTCCGTTCCAGACTCCCATGGCATTGTCGTAGGAGACCAGAGCGGAAAGCGGCAGCACCCCTTCCAGGGTCCGCGGAAGATCGGAAAGATGAAGATGATAGTTTCTCATAGGAGAGAAGGTATCACTTTTTTCCCCGTTTTCAAGTTATTTGGCACATTTTCCATGATTTATGGCACAAACAGACGAGCGAAGCGGCCCGTTCCGGACTATACTATTTCCGGAAACAAAAGGAGGTTTTCCATGATCCGACTTCAAAACGACGATGTCTCACTCACCCTCGAGGAGAACGGCACCCTTTCGGAATTGAGCAACCGGAAAAGCGGACGGATTCTGACCCTTCCCCATTCGCTGATCCGCCTGATTATCGGAGATCCACAATGTCTTGAACTGGAAGCAGTTCCATCTGGAAACCCGGAAATCCGGAAAGAGAACGACTCCCTGTATCTCCGCTATCCGGCCATCGAATGCGAACAGCGGGGCAGACTGGAAATCGGCGTGGAGCTGAGCATCCATCTGGAAGGCGACGAAGTCCAGTGGGGCATTTCGCTCGACAACCGGACAGCGGAAGAGGTCATCCGCGAAATTCATTATCCGATTCTGACTCTCCGGGATCCCGCCCCCCCTGCTGCGGCGATCACCTCGGAACTGGTCAGCGAGCGGATTTCGAATCTCCCGGAACAGATCCGGGCGCGCTTTACCAACTACATGTCGCCGGATCAGAAGTACATCCGCCGCNNCCGCCGCCGCTCCGTCTATCCGGGGCGCTCCAACTCCATGAACTGCTTCCTGATCGACTGGGGGGATGACGGCCTCTACTTTGCCTGTCACGACGACTCCTTTGAAATGACCGCCCATGTCTTTGAACTGGAGAAAAACACCTCCGTCAACCTGACGATGGCCCGTTATCCGTTTCTAAAACCGGGATGCAGATGGCACGAAAACAAAATCCGCACCTCCCCGTATTGCGGAAAATGGCTCGAAGGCGCGCGCAAGTATCGGAAATGGGCGGACAGCTGGTTCCGTGCACCCGCCCTTCCGGAGCATGTCGCCTTTTCAAGCGGATGGCAGCGGATCATCCTCCATCATCAGTATGGAGAATATCTCTTCCCCTACGACGCGCTCGAACAGGCGTATGACGACGCGGCAAAGGCCGGGATCCATACCCTCTTCCTGTTCGGCTGGACGGCGGAAGGCATGGATTCCGGCTATCCGGTCTACACCCCGGATCCGAGACAGGGCGGATTCGAAAATCTGAAGCGGAACATCCGGAAGATTCAGGCAAAAGGCGGAAAGATCATCCTCTACTACAACGGACAGCTGATTGATGCGGCCACCGACTACTACCGCTCCGGCGAGGGCCAGCAGGTCTCCATCAAGCGTGCGGACGGAACCGAACACCGGGAGTTCTACAACTTCAGCAATACGGGAACCTTTCTGGGAGAGTTCGGCAACAAGACCTTTGTCGTTGCCTGTCCCTCCTGCCGCTCATGGATTGAACGGCTCAAACGGCACATCGACTTTGCGGTGGAGCTCGGCGTCGACTCCGTCTTTTTCGATCAGCTCGGTCTGGCCTCCTATCCGTGCTGCGATCCGACACACGGCCATCCGGTTCCGTTCACCGGGCTGATGCGGAGCAAACGCGAGATGCTCCGGGAACTGTACGAGTATGCGAAATCCCGGAAAAGCGATCTCGGATTCGGCATCGAATGCACCACCGATCAGACGCTCCAATATACCGATTTTGTCCATATTTTCGGCTATCCCGAAGGGACCTGGAATCCGAACTGGCGGAAGAACGGAGAGCTCCCGCAGCTGAAATCGGCAAGTTATCTGTTCAAGGCCGCATTTCCGGAAGCGGTCATATCGAACCGGAACATCCGGGATGATTCCGATGTGGAATTCCCCGTCAACCGGATGCTCCTTCTCGGCAGCCGCAGCGACGTGGAAATCTACCGCTGCCGTGCCTCGATTGCCGCAACGCCGCACTATCAGGCATATCTGGCAAAGGCGAATGCGCTGCGGGAACGCCACCGGAAAATTCTCTATCGGGGAACCTTCAGCGCGGACTGCTACCATTCTCTGGACAATCCGGGCATTCAGAGCAACTCGTTCCTTCTCGGCGATGAACTGGCCGTTCTGTTGACGCAGAGTGACCGCGACGTCCGGAAAACCCGGCTGACTGTTCCGGGCTATGAACGGATCCAGCTGGACTCCGTTTCCGGCGATGTCCGTCTGGAAGGGGAACGCATTGTTCTTCCGCGCAACGCGCTTGCCGTTCTGATCTACCGGAAGAAGAGCTCCGGGAACTGAACGAAGAAAAAAAACCCCTCCCCCCTGCAGATGAAGGGACGGAGGGGGAAGGAGAAACTGTTACGCTTCCACAGTGATTTTCCGGCAGACGACGGTTTTTCGTTTGACGCCGTCCGCATCGGGGAAATAGAAATCGCTGTAAAAGATCAGGGCGCTGTGGTCGTCGAGCGGGATCATCTCCGGGTTGCAGCAGCAGCCGTCCCAGTCGTGGAAGGTGGGGGGCACGACCGGATGGTTGGCCAGAGAGCTCCGGTCGCCGGGAGTCATCACGACAAGGGGATCGCTCCAGAGGGTTCCGCTGTCGTTCTCCGTTGCCTGGACAAAAATTCCAGGACGGGCATAGCAGAGGAGAATCACGCCGCACCCCAGCTTGCAGAGACGGGGAAGAATTCCGGTCTCGGCGAATTTCCGGGGTTTGGACCAGGTTTTTCCGCCGTCGGTTGAGCGGGCCATGTACATGGGAGCGACCTCTTCTCCGGTGCTGCAGTACCAGGCGGTGCGCAGGAACCAGACGATGGAACCGTCGGGCATGAATTCGATGTCGCTGTCGCTGAACCCTCCGCTTTTATACGGATAGACTTTTCCATCCGCCTCGTATTCCATGTGGCTGAGGAGCTGGAACGAGTGACCAAGATCCGTCGATCGGAACAGCTCCGCGGAATAGTACGGGGAATAGAGTCCGTTTTCAGGATTGAGATGCCCCTCCCCGGAAAAGGCGGTCACCCAGATTGCGCCATCCGGTCCGATCCGCGGATTCCCTCTCGGGAAAAGGGATTTCAGAGTCTGCACGCCCTGATGTTCATGGACCACGCGCGTCAGATACGGCCATTCGATCGCGACGCGTTCCTCCGTCACCTCGGTCTTGCCCGCGACCACCCGCTGCGCGATCCACTCCTTTCGGGAGAGACTTTCCGGAAGACGATCCGCATTGTATGCGCGGATCACCGTCCCGTCGATCCAGCAGCAGATGCCGTCCGGGATCGGGAACACCCCCTCTTCCGCCCTCCGGGAGAAGTCGTATCCGGGCGTCAGAAGATTCTGCGGTGTAAACTGATACCCCTTCAGAATTGTCCCGGAAACCATCGGGAAATAGAGCAGATCCCCATTGGCGAGACGGAGTCCGCACTGGATCGAAACCGAGGCATCAACTTCGTTCCAAGTCCTTCCGCCATCGCGACTTTCGAACCATCTTTTCGGTTTTCCGAAGGACTGGATATTGTCTTCGCAGACATCCACGGAAACCACGAGTCTGTCTCCGAGATTATACGGTCTGGGGAACTGATACGCCCCCCAGAGCTGCTCTTCCGGCCGGATTCCCCGGACCACCACCTGTTCCTCCCCCAACGTCAGTTTCCGCATTCCAACCTCCCTGTTGTATGATCGGATCTTCTCTTTTCCACCGGCCGGATTTCCGGAATCGTTCCGCACCGCTGGAGGCAGTATAACGCTCCGGGACAAAAAAACCAAATCTCTTTTTCGTAAAAAAAAAGACATCAGAATCTTTTTTCGGACATTTCTCCGTCCAAAACATTGAAATCCCCCTCCCGAACGATATAGTAATCCGATAAACGAACCACCCGGAAGAAGTAAGAGAACAGCACATGGAAGAACGATTTTTGAAATTCAACCGGACCGCCGCCGGAATCATCGCGGACGGTCTCTTCCATTTCGGCTCCGGCGACCTCGACTTCTTCCTTCTCTCCTGCCAGTACAACGAACTTCCCCCGGATCTCCGAATCCCGGAGCACGAACATCCGCACTATGTGCTGACGTTTGTTGAAACTTCTTATATGGAAACGACTTGTGACGATCTTATTCTAAAAACACATCCCAATACGAACCGTTTATTTTTTATGCCTCCGGCCATTTCCCACCATTGTCGTTTCGGGGAAAGCGGTCCGCACCGGAACTTCACCATCAACTTTCAAATTGGCGGACCCCATGCCCTGGAAGTCAACGAGCGGATCGCACACCGTTCCCGCGAACTTCGCTACGAAATTCCCCTTACTCCGGAAACCGATTCCCTTCTTCGAATGCTCCTCCATGCAGGAGAATCCGAGGCGCCGCTGACATCGGAACTTCTGAAACACCTTCTGGCCGCATTCCTGACAACACTGATGCGGCAGACCTTTCCCGATGCACTGGAAAATCTCTCCGACCGGGAAACACTCCGAATGGTTTTCCGTCATGACCGGGTCGACGCCATCAAGCGAGCCATGTGGGCAATGGTCCGGGATCCGAATCCGGTCACAATTCTCTCAAAATGTTTCGAGCTCAGCAGCCGCCATCTGAACCGGCTCTTCCGAAAGGAAACCGGCAGAAGCATCAAACAGTATCAGAACGAACTCCGGATCCGGAGTGCATGCAATCTGCTGCAGAACAGCAATCTGTCGATTTCGGCGGTCGGAGAAGC
>DDJH01000087.1:10484-16348 GCA_002338895.1 Lentisphaeria bacterium UBA1829
CTGATACTGGTCTCTTCGCCGCCTTCTTCCGGAAACATCTTGCCTGCACACCGCTGGAGTACCGGATCCGCTCCACGAGAAGCAAAATCACAACTCAATAATTATAAACAGGTTAAAAACAAAACAACCCGAAAGAAACCTGATATCAGGAAGGCCCCAATGTGTCCCTTCCCCGGCTCTGTTCAACTCCCGGAAATCGAGTTGCCCGAGCATAAAAAATTTGACATGCGAAATCTTTCTTTTCCACCCGGACGATCCGAAAAGCGGACGCTTCCAACCGAAATCAGCAGCCATTCGACCGGAAGCGTTTCCGAGGAGCAGAAAGTTTACATAAAACATTTAGAACAACATTATATGCAACGACTTGCGCATAATGTTATTTCCTCTGATCAGAGAAAATCACTATCACTCCTCCACGTCACTTTTCTCTTTGGCGGGTGATCCAGTAAACCATGACACCGCCGGGAAGAGCTCCGGGATCCGCTCGGAAGGAGAGAACGCCATCGGAGAACGTCTAAGGGACACGCCCGCCGATCGAACCATCCAGACGCAGAGCCTCCACACGAACCGGAGTCGCCCCTTCCAGCTTGAGAACGATTTCTGCAGGACTCCGCCGCAGAAGATGCGGCAGTTTTCCCCACGCAGTCTGAAACTGCATCGGAGCGCCATCGAAGGCCGTTTCCGAGTCGATCACGTTGGTCAGATGGAAGAGCAGAAGTTTTCGACTCCGGACGACCGGTTCTCCATCCAGCGAGCAGAGGGTGATGCTCATCGGAGATTCCGCTCCGCGGACCGTCAGAATTCCGGCTTTCAAGTCGCCGGAAGCCAGAACGGCGCTGACTGTGCGCGAAGTCTCAATGGCAAGAGTCTTTCTTTTCGAATCAAGACGAATCTCACCGGTGGAGCTTTCCGCAATCCCTGTCTGAAGAAGTTTCCGGCGGAGTGCCTGAAGCGCGGGGTCCGGGAGAGCCTCTCTTCCGGAAGCCTGAGCGGGAGAGAGGATCCGGACCCCCTCGGGCGCTTTCCCGCCGACCACCGAACCGATCCGCGTCAGAAGACCAAGGCGGCTGAATGCCTGAGGATATTCAATCGGCTGATCGGTCCTCCAGAAATCTTCCGGGACATTCCATGCAAAGGAGCCGTCTGCCCCTTTCACATCGCCGCGCCGGAACAGGAACATCACAATCCGGTCGGAGAGCTGTGCAAGCGGGTCGTTGACCATTTCAAAGGATTCCAGCGGACGATCGTTCCGGACAGAAAGCGGACTCTGCGCCCAGGCGAACTGATACAGGGCGTCCCACCCCTGCAGCGCCGCGTACGCGCCGATCAGGGGACCGCCTTCCGAGCGGTAACGGTTCGGCGGACAGAACTTGTATTCCGTCACACTGAACGGTTTTCCAAAAAGCCGCGGAGCAAACAGCTGCAGCGGCACCTCGTTGCCCAGCGATCCGATGCTGGAGATCTGACGGTAGACATACGGCAGTCCCCAGCGCTTGAAGGCGGAACGGCGGTGATCGTGATATTTGTGATCGTCCACCGTATCCAGACGATTCCGGATCAGGGCCAGAGGAATCCGGCCGGCCATGTTGACATCGGTCCGCAGCGCCTTCAGTCTGATCTCGTTGCGCAGAAACGACATCTGTTCCTGAATGGCATTCTGCTGGAGAGTATAGAGGAACTCCAGGAAGCGGCGGCTCTCACCGGAGTTCTTCTCGCGGTCCGCCTCCCCCGGATACCGCTTCTTCAGAAATGCGGCATACCGTTTTCTGTACAGTTTCGCAAGTTCCGGCTCCTCCCGGTACTTGTAGTCAAGATTGTTCTCATTGATCAGACTGACACTGTACAGAGCCGGATCCTCCGCCCAGGTCAGCCCGGTATAAGGATTGCGGTGACAGAGCCAGCGGCGGGCAAACTCCTTCCAGTTTTCCATCGCCGCCCGGCTGATGGGAACCAGAGATTTCATCTGGTGATTGTGGCCATTGGGAATCCATTCCGGGATTTTGTCGCCGTCCTTCAGTTTCCGGCTGACATAAAGATCCGTCGTCACATAGATTCCGCGTTTCCTGCAGGCGGCGAACAGATAGTCCAGACGATCCATCATCTCCGGATCCATCGTCAGGGAATCGGGAGCATCTTTCTGGACCAGGAGATTGTCCTGATGGTGGATCCGGAGCGCATTGTATCCCATCCGGGCCAGACGATCCGCAAGACGATCGCTCTCCGCATGTGAAAGGAACTGTGCGCCGAAACAGAGGTTGACCCCGACAAACCGGATCCGTTTCTCCGGCGCCTTCTCAAAGGTAAAACCCCCTTCCGGAGCCGTAATCACGCGTCCATACTTTCCCGCCGGAGCATCCAGCATCCGCGAAAAGTCCAGCGGACTGCCGGGAATCACGGTCCGGGGCACATCCAGCCGGATCCACTCCTTCCCCTCCGCGATGAAAAACGGCCGGCGGGCTCCCGGAAGAGGAACCGCATCGGAAGTAAGAGTCACCGCCGGAATCATCCAGATCTGCCGATGAACTCCGCGGAAAGTCAGCCGGACCGGATCCTCCCGCTTCAGAGGAAAACAGGATGCGTAAAGACCGATTTTGTAAACGGCGAAGTTCCGATGCCATTTCACCGTATCCGCCTCCCAGAAGACCACGCCGTTGGGGAAATCGGCCGGATTCCACCTGTTTCCGACATCCCGCGTGGAGAAAATATCGATTTTCTGACTGGAACCATCGGCGAAATGGACTTCCACTTCACCGGCTTTCTGCGGGACGGTCCAGCTCGTCGCGTGCAGAAGATAAAGATAGCGTCCCCGGGCGTGGACCGGAAGAGAAATCTCACGGGGGAAACGATTGCCGAGAACCAGAGTGGCGCGCCCCAGATTCTTCTCCGGATCCAGAATCCGAAACGCGGCCTTCCCGAACGGAAGCGTTGTACAGCGGAACTCATGGAGATCGTTGCCGGGTCCCTGATCGGTCCATCCGCCTTTTCCATCGCCGGGGACCGAATCGCGGAATCCCATGTTCGCCGCCTGCGAAAGGTCCACTGCGGAATATGTGACGGGGCTCAGAGAGATCTTCCACTCCAGCAGCGGAGCTCCCGCATCAGAGGGAAGCGGACGGAGTGAAAACACAAACGAATCCTTTCCCGCGCGACGTTCGTCGGTCCAGTCAAGAATCATTCTTCCGGACAGGGAAAGTCGGGATCCGGAATCCAGCGGGATGGAAAAGCCCGCCGTCTCAATCGGGGAACTGCCCTCCCCCTCCCCGGAAGAAGGACGATCCGGAAGCACAACTTCTTTTCCTTCAGCAAGTTGGAGAATACGCCCCACGCCGGAAATTCGGAAGCGCACGACCACATCTTCCCTTTTTTCCCCGTTGGAGGCCGATTGGACAACGAGAAAGAAGGAATCTGCGGAATCTGCCCGGAACACGGTCTGCGGCGCGGAAGGCTCGATCGGCTTTTCCATTTTTCCCGCCGCCGACGCTGAAGCAGAGACGGATACTTGAAACGGTGTCGCTTCGATTTGAAACGATCCGCTTTTTCCTGCATCCAGCCACGCGGGCAGCCCGACAGCCGCCAAAACCGGAAACAAAAACAGGGCCAGAAGAATCGAGAGCAGAGATTTCATCATATGCAAGTCCTTA
Organism: Lentisphaeria bacterium UBA1829; assembly: GCA_002338895.1. Classification (GTDB taxonomy): domain Bacteria; phylum Verrucomicrobiota; class Lentisphaeria; order Victivallales; family UBA1829; genus UBA1829. Next base: position 14,126 of record DDJH01000087.1, read on the forward strand.
TCGTTAAGATTGTTTCATCGAAAGATCAGCCGTCTACGACAGAGCTGAAAATTCCAGTCCAGAAGATTCCGCTGTAACCGCCAAGATAAAGTTTTGCCGCCGGAGAGGTCGCGGCATGACCGTCCAGAAAAAGGACGTTCAACACCTCTCCGCCATGATGGAGAGCCGACCCGACGCCGTCAACAACATCCGCACAGCGGGCCCGCCGCGCCGCGGGAAGACTCAGAAGTTTCACAATCCTTCCGCGGGTGGCATACTGCAGTTCTCCGGAATCGTCGATCGACAGAAAAGTCCGGGAGGGATATTTTGTAAAACTCGTCTTATGCCTCTCCTGATTCCCAATCGAAGGAGCGCTGTAAGTTCCCTTCTTCATGTTCACGTTCCAGTTGAAGGAATACCCGCTGTACAGAGCCGCATCTTCTGTCTGAAACGCGGGACAGGTGAAAATATTCTTTCCGCTCTGCAGTTTGAGAACCACTCTCTCCGCATTCGAAGGATCATTCGGATACGCGTAGGACCACAGCAGAGGAATCCAGCTCTGCGCCCACGGTGTCACGCCATCCAGATTCTTGTGCGCCGCCGGAATGTAGTCCTCAAAGTCCTGGGAATACATTGCGGCACACACTCCCTGCTGCTTCACATTGCTGAGACAGGAAACCGTCAAAGTCCGCACTCTCGCCTTGTTCAGCGCCGGGATCAGAAGACCCGCCAGGATCGCCAGAATCGCCACGACGACAAGGAGTTCTATCAAAGTAAATCTCGTTCTTCTCATTTTCTGATTCCTTTCCACATTCATCCGTATCTCCATCGGATATTATACACCAGAAATGTTTTTCAGGAATAACAAAAATGATCTTTTTGTATCTTTCTTAAGAAAAATATCAGTTTAACCCATTCATATTTTGTCGAAACAGACCGGGAGCAATCCGGTATTTCTTTTGAAACTCCCGGGAGAAGTAGGATGGATCATGAAAACCGCTTCGGAGCGCGATCTCGGCAATCTTCATTCCAGAGTTTCGGAGCAGAGTCTCCGCCGCCTCCAAGCGCCTCTCCTTCAAGGCTTCTGAAATCGTTTTTCCTGTCTTTTTCCGGTATACGCGGTTGAGGTGCTCCGGCGACACCCCTGCCCGGAGAGCAAGCAAACGAAAATTCAGTTTTTCCGCAAAATTCGTCTCGATCGTATTCCGGATCAGCGCCACGATCTCCTCTGCCACGCCGGGGCGCTTCGATTCGGCTTCTAGCCGCTCCAGATGCAGAAACAGCAGACGCAGAAGAAGTCTCCCTGCCAGAGCGTGATGGAGGGAACCTTCCTCCGTTTCCCGATACATCATCCGGATCAATTTCGGAACTTCTCTTCCCGCATTGAGGATCAATGTTCCATGCCCGTTTTCCGCGGCCCCCTTCCCGGACAGAAAAAAATTCCGGAATCCCTCCTCCATCAGTTCCCGGAAAGCGGATTCCCGGAAAATGACATCGTAAATTTCCAGGAACGGCGTTTCAATCGCATAGGAGGTCAGATCCTCGCAGGAGGAAAAAACAGTTTTCCGGGAATCAGCGGGTAGGAACATTGATTGCAGAAAAGAGTGGCGCGTCCCTTTACAATCAGCGTGATCTTGTAAAAGTCGCGAATGTTGCGCTCCTCCTCCGGACGGGGATAGTGGTTGATCTCGTGCTTGAAGTGCAGGACGGAAACGTCACTGAGCGTATCAACATTCAGACACCGATTATAGGTAAACAGATTCTTGGGTTCCAGCATGGTCTTTTTCCGACTGTTTCTTCCGACGGCATTTTTCGGGAACGGATCCGGTCAATCCCCGCCTCTTACTCCCGCCCGGACAACGATGACAAAGCAAAGCAGCCCCTGAACGGAACATTCTCAGAAATCCCCAAACAGGAACAAACGGAACAGAGACGGCAGAGTCTCTGTAAAGAAAATACGGAAATCCTGCACCATTGAAATCCGCGGGAAAAGCCAGACAATCAGCGGGATGGCGATCGCAAGTTTTATGCATCCCAGAAAAAATGCGCCGATCGAAAAAGGAACTGCATTGTCATTTTGTTGATTGCAAGCCATTTCCACTCCTTCTTTGTTCCTTATAATTTAATACGTTGCTCAAAGAAGTCAAATCATCTTTTTCTCGGGCGGCAAACCTTTACAGAAAGCGCTCTTTTCCTGCGAAAAAGTTTGCTCCGTGAGAAAAAAAGCGTTCGCATAAATCATTT